>NZ_JBJDNK010000001.1:483508-904986 GCF_044900175.1 Pseudomonas sp. NPDC088444 | reverse complement strand
TCGGCGAACAGCCCGACCTGCTGCAACACCACGCGCTCGCCGTAGGCCATGGCCTGTTGCAAGCAGTTGGAGTCGTCCGGTTCGACGCCGATCACTTTGATTTCGGGGCGCAGGTATTTGACGTAGGCCGCGATCCCGGCGATCAGGCCGCCGCCGCCCACCGGAACGAAGATCGCGTCCAGATGCCCCGGGTGCTGACGCAGGATTTCCATGGCCACTGTACCTTGCCCGGCGATGGTGTCAGGGTCGTCGTAAGGGTGGATGTACACGTAGCCCTTTTCCTCGACCAGCTTCAGCGAATGCGCCAGCGCTTCGGGGAAAGAGTCGCCGTGCAGCACCACTTTTCCGCCTCGCGAACGCACGCCTTCGACCTTGATCTCCGGGGTGGTCTTGGGCATGACGATGGTCGCCTTGATCCCCAGCTTCTTCGCCGCCAGCGCCAGGCCCTGCGCGTGGTTGCCCGCCGAAGCCGTGACCACGCCGCGCGCCAGCTCTTCTGCGGTCAGCTGTGCCAGCTTGTTGTAGGCGCCGCGAATCTTGAAGGAGAACACCGGTTGCAGGTCTTCGCGCTTGAGCAGCACCTGGTTACCGAGACGTTCGGACAATTGGCGGGCGCCCTGCAGCGGGGTTTCCACGGCAACGTCGTAGACGCGGGAGGTGAGGATTTTTCGGGCGTAGTGGTTCAGCAGGTCATGGCTGACAGGATTATGGGCGAGCATCTGATTCATCGTGTCGTCTCCGTTGAAAGCGTCATGAGGCTCTGGCGTGGGAAAACGACGGCGAGGGAAGGGCGGATGATGATCATGTCTGGCTCCTGGTTCGGTTTTTTGTGCCCGGGAGACAGAGAGAAAAAACCCGCCTCTAGGGCGGGTTCGGTGCAAGCGTCGGCTAACCCGCCATGACTGGAATGGCGGTAATAATTCGTGGGCTGACGGCGTGCGGGAATGTGTTCATGGGGTGGAAGACTATGGCGGCGTGGTCTTGCGCGTCAAGTGCGAGTTGATAGATATGTAGCAGTCCCGTTTTGATCGTGCCTCATCCTGTAGCAGTCCGGCTGGCGGCGGCGTACCCAAGATCGCTGCCGTCGGTAAGCCGGACTGCTATGGAGTGCGTTGTGGCGCGAGGAGGGTATGAGGCGTTAGTGAGTGGAGGATTTTTCCTGACCACTTGCACGAATTTTCGCCCTGAGCTACAAATTCGCTTAGCTGGCTATGGATGTTGCCCTACGACACTGACAAGGACTCGCCGGTTAATTTTTCTGTGATCACCTCGTCTATTGTTCAAGAAGCCTTCATGTTTCGTTCATGAGGGCACTTTAGGGTGATGTCTGTGGTCAGTGAAATCAGTCGCTGAAACGACGGAAGAAGACCACCGAAACAAAGAGACCAGCCACGAGGGCACGAGAAATGGACGATTATCAGGAAGAATTGCTGGAGTATCAGGCGTACGAACTCGATCCGATCGAACCTGCCGATGATGCAACAGAGTTGTAAGCAACACGTTTGAAAGAGGTCAGTCCGAATGACGTTGGCTGCGGCGGAACTCCCCGGGAGTCTGGCCGTTCCAGCGTTTGAAGGCCCGCTGAAACGCCTCGGCCGAGGCAAACCCCAACAGATACGCAATTTCCCCGAACGCCAGTTCCGTGTCGCGAACGTAGGTCGTGGCAAGATCGCTGCGGGTGTCATTGAGCACTGCGCGAAACTGCGTTCCTTCCTCTGCCAGTCTGCGACGCAACGTCCAGGTGGGCAGCTTCAGGCGAACCGCTACTTCCTCCAGATCCGGCTCCCTTCCACCGCTCAGTAACGGCCCCAGCAGTTGGGTGATGCGCTCGCGTAGACTGCGCGTGCGTGTGAGTTGCTCCAGTTCCTGTTCGCAGATGTGCAGCAAATGTCGCCAGGTGCTTGGCACGTGGTCGGGATTGCGCAACGCGAGACTCTGCAGGCTCAGGCGCAACTGGTTGGTCGGTGCGCCAAAGTTCACGGCCTGCGCGCTCAACGAGGCGTACCCGTGCGCATAGGTGGGAGGTTCGAATTCTATGTCCACCTGTTCCGCGCGTATCGACGTGCCTGCCAATGCCGACAATTGATGCAGCCAGCCGCTCAGGATCGAATCCACGACAAAACGGTTGTAGTCGTTGTAGGGGCTGATGGAGTAGAAGCGCAGCCAGGCCCCCTGGCTGTCTTCGTGAAAACTCGACTGGCCTCGATAGTTCGAGCCATAGAGCGCTTCGAAACGGATCAGCGTGCGCGCCGCTTCTCGCACGGTGGGCGCCTGAGCTGCCGTAATGCCCGCCAGTCCGGCCTGGCTCAAGCGACTCACCTGACCCATGATCAACCCCAGCGACGGGGTGTCGGTCAGTTCGATGGCCGCGTGGCCCAGTCGCATGTAGCGGGGGATCGACAGACGCGCCCCTGCCTCGCTCAGGCGAGCGGCGTCCAGGCCGTATTGTTCAAGCAGTGGCAGCGGATCATGACCTTGGGCACGCACGGCGTCGGCGAGGCTGTGGACAAAGCCGACCGACAGATCACCCAGACGACCCCGAGGCTTGACCATCGATCACAACCACAGGTTGATCAGTCGCGCGCCGTGGCCGGGCTTGGCCCCTTTGGGGGCCGCGCTGATGGATTGTTCGGCGACATTCTGGCCGCCCCGGCTGGCAAAGCTGTGCCCGGCGCTGCCCTGATCCCAGAATTGCCCGCGCATGAACACGCTGATACCAGCCTTGGCGGTACTGATCGGGGCGAGTGACAGGCGGCGCCAGGCTTCGCCTTCAGTCAGGGGTTTAGGGCCAAGATCCAGCCCTTGGTGCTTGTCGCCGCGCCAAGGCTGCGACCAACTGCCGTTACCTGCGACGAACGCCGGAACGGCGATCAATTCGGCGCCCTGTGCGTTCAGGCGCACGTAATTGTCGGGGTACCAGCTGTCGCTGCCGATCAGCGTCGCCAAGCGCCCGGCCGGGGTGTCGATGACGTTCAGTGGCGCATCCTTTCCGGAGCGTATATAGCCACGTTGATACCAGCTGGGGAACAGTTGCCGTTGAGGCTGGCCGATGGGCAGTCCGTCGCGACCAAACACCACGCTGCTGTTGTACAGCGCACCGCTGCCGACGATCAGTTTGTCGGCCTGCACCTCAGGGCTGGGCAGCACGATGGAGCCGGCCACCAGCGTCACCCCGAACTCCTTGGCCAGACCGCCGAACACGGTTTGATAATCCTGCGCCATGCTGCGTGCTTTCATGCGCAGGCGGGCATCATCCAGACGGCTCTCGCCCCGGGCATGCAGCACGGCATCGGCAAACAGCAACGGGTTGCTGAAGGCCAGCCAGTTCATGGCCTCTTCGATGGTCGTGGCTTGATAGAACTGTGATTTCTCGTCCACGGCAAACAGCCAGGTGCCGATGTGTTCAGGCAGCACGACGATGGTTTTGTCGTTGAGCAGGCCGTGCTCGCGGGCCTGTTGCAGGTACGCGGCCAGCTTGCGATGCAGGCGTTTGACGCTCGAATAGTCGGACGCAAACAGCTCGGGCTGAATGCCTAGCAAATTGCCCCGGTCGCCGGGCTGGCCGTCGTTGACCACCACTTGAATGCGCAGATCGGTGAGGTAATGGCCGACGCGGCGTTTGCTCGTCCACAGGCTGTAACTGACGAGAAGAATCACCAGCACGACAGTGGTGAGTGTGACGAGAACTTTGCGCATGGAGGAGCGGGTGATTGCCTTCGCGAGCCAATGGACAGGAACAGGTACGAAGGCTACGGCAAACCGCTGGTCAGAGGAAGGAATTGCAGGAAAATCGCGGTGCGCGAGCGGGATACCGATTGCCGGTATCCCGCGTTATGGCATTACAGGCGGAAGCGGCTGACCAGAGTATTGAACGATGTCGCCAGGCTAGACAGTTCCTGAGTGGAGGCATTGGTCTGATGCGCACCCGCAGCTGTCTGGGTCGAAAGGTCCTGAATGTTGACCAGATTGCGATCGACCTCACGGGCCACGTTGGCTTGCTCTTCGGAGGCGGTGGCGATGACCAGGTTGCGGTCGTTGATCTGGGCGATGCCATCGGCGATCTGCTCCAGCGCCTGACCGGTGGCGTGGGCCAGTGACTGGGTATCGGTCACCAGCGCCTGACTTTTGCCCATGGCACCGACGGCTTGATCGGCACTGTTTTGCACGTGGCTGATCATGCCTTCGATCTCACCGGTGGACGACTGCGTGCGGGCGGCGAGGGCGCGCACTTCGTCAGCGACCACCGCGAAACCGCGACCCTGTTCGCCTGCGCGGGCCGCTTCGATCGCGGCGTTGAGCGCCAGCAGGTTGGTCTGTTCGGCGATGCCGCGAATCACGTCCAGCACCTTGCCGATGTCGCGCACTTGCACAGCAAGGTCTTTGACCATTTCGGTAGAGGCCGCGATTTCCGTCGTCGCGCTGTTGATCGCGGTCACGGCGTTGCGGGCCTGATCGCGGCCACTGCTGGCTTGCGCGCTGGTGGCGCGGGAGGCCTCGGACGTCGACACGGCATTGCGTGCGACCTCTTCGACCGCCGAGGTCATTTCCGTTACGGCGGTGGCCGCCTGCTGGATTTCGTCGTTCTGACGCACCAGGCCGCGACTGGCGTTGTCGGTGACTGCCGCCATCTCTTCCGCAGCCGAGGCCAGTTGATCCGACGCGCTGGCGATCTGCTGAATCGTGGTCTTGAGGCTGTGTTGCATGTCACCCAACGCGCTCAGCAGTTGTCCGGCTTCATCGCGCCCGGTGCTGACAATGTGTTGGGTGAGGTCGCCTTCGGCAATGCGCTGAGCGCTGGCAACGGCGGAGGCGATGGGCTTGCTGATCAGACGGCTGATGAACAGCCCCAGCAGAATGGCCGCCACGAAAGCCAGTGCGATACCGGTGTACAGCGAGGTTTCGGCGGAGGAGGCCAGTTGCGCAGCGGCCACCGAACCTTCGCCCACTTGCCGGTTGTTGGAGTCGGTCATGATGGTCAGTTCGTCCATCACCACGCGATAGGCCTTTTGCAGATCGCCCAGCAGCAGCGCGCGGCCGTTTTCCACGTCACCTGCTTTCATCAGCGCGACGTAACGTTGCACCAGGGCTTGGTAGGCCGGCCAGTCCCGCTCCATCTTGTCGCCTGCCGCACGCTCGTCGTCGGCCAGTTCAGCCTTGCGATAGGTGGCGAAGGCTTTTTCGCTGGCGGCCTGGTTGGCGTTCATCGAGGCGATGAACTCGTCTTTGGTGCTCTGGGGCAGACCGGCTTGGGTCGCCACGTAGAGACGATACATGTCGCGAGTCTGACCAACGGCCTTGATCTTGGCCTGGTCGGTGTTGGTGACGGACACCAGATTGTTGCTGAACACCCTGTCCAGGCTGTTCGAGAGATGAGAAACGCCCCGACTGCCCAGCACCCCCACGCCGAGGGTAATGAACGCGCACAGCGCGAACGCCGTGATCAATTTGGTCGAAAGTTTTGCATCGTGAATCCAGCGCATCTGACGTCCTGCCGAATGTTGTTGGAGTAAAAAATTGAAGAGTCAACCGAACTGGACGAGCGGTCGTCTTACATCTGTCGGCGCGCTTGTAAATGACTGAAGGGTTACAGGATATTAATTTTCCTGAATATTAATGAATCAAGAAGCTTGTTCTAGAGGCTTCGCTTTCGATAAGCACAGATGTGGCACTTTGCCTCTTGAATTTGTTGCAACATGTTATTCTTTGTGAAATATTCCTCGAAAATTATAAGACATCGTACCACCTGAGCTTTTTCCGTCAGCGTGATGGCATCAGCGTGTCCGCGATTCAACCAATTTTGAGAAAACCATAAAAGCATTGGCCTGAGGCAGGAATCATGTTGCGTTACGCGGGTAAGGGGAGAGGTGTGGGCAGAACCTTTGCTGGTCTGTTCACGCTGATGATGGCCAGTGGAGGGTTGGCCTACGGGCAGGCACTGGACGAAAATGCTTCAGCGGGCAAGCGCCTGGCGGTAGCAGCGGATTGCGTGGCGTGCCACAGCGTGCCCGGGGGCAAGGCGTTCGCGGGGGGTTATGCCCTCAACTCGCCAATGGGAACAATCTATTCCACCAACATCACGCCGTCGAAAACGGCCGGTATCGGCAATTACACGGAAGAACAGTTCGCCCGTGCGGTGCGCGATGGCGTCGCGGCCGACGGTACGCACCTGTACCCGGCCATGCCGTACACCTCGTATTCGAAGATGACCGACAGCGACATCTCGGCGCTCTACGATTACTTCATGCACGAAGTCCAGCCAGTGGACGCTGCCACGCCGAAGACCGAATTGGCATTTCCGTTCAACATCCGCGCCTCGATGATCGGCTGGAACGCGCTGTTCCACAGCGACAAGCGCTTCACGCCCGACCCGGCCAAGTCTGCCGAAGTCAACCGTGGCGACTACCTGGTCAATGGTCTGGCGCACTGCGACACCTGCCACACCCCACGTAACGTGCTGATGGCTGCCGACAATTCACGGCCGCTGGCAGGCGGCTCGCTGGGCAGTTGGTTCGCACCGAACATTACCTCTGACAAGGTGAGCGGCATTGGTGCGTGGTCCGCGAACGAGATCGTCGCGTACCTGCGCACCGGCCACGTCGAAGGCAAGGCCCAGGCGGCTGGCCCGATGGCCGAAGCGGTGGAAAACAGCCTGCAGCACCTGAGCGATGCAGACCTCAAAGCCATCGCGGCTTATCTGTTGCAAACCCAGCCGATCAAGACCGGCGAAGCCAAGGCCCGTCACGAATACGGCCAAGCGTCCAACGATGAATTGACCCTGCGCGGCGGCACACCCGAGGACAATCCGGGCTGGCACATCTTCAGTGGTACTTGCGCCAACTGCCACCAGCCGAATGGCCAGGGCAACAAGGAATACCCGTCGCTGTTCCACAACACCGCCACCAGCCGCAGCGACAACCTGATCGCGGCCATCGTGTATGGCGTGCATCGCGAAGTCGACGGCGTGGCCATCGACATGCCTGCGTTTGGCCCGGACGCGCTGTTCACCGATCGCCTTAACGATCAGCAGATCGCTGACGTCACCAACTACGTGCTGTCTCGCTATGGCAACGCCGACAAGGTGGTGACCGCTGCTGATGTCGCGCAAGTGCGTGAAGGCGGCCCGAAAGCCCCGCTGGCGGTGCTGGCGAAGTTCACGATCCCGGCAATCATCCTCGTCTGCGTGCTGATCGGCCTGATCGTGATGGCCCTGATCGCCCGTCGTCGCAAGGGAGCCTGATGCAATGGACCGTTCAAATATGAATACGCAACACCCTGAAGTTTCTGCCGGTTTCTCCCGTCGCAACCTGTTGCGCGGCTCCGTGGCGCTGGGCCTGGCCGCGCTGGCGGGCAGCGTGATGCCGTGGCAGTCGGTCATGGCGGCGCAGGTTTCAAACGACGATTTCATGGCCCTGTCGCAGTTTCTGGTGAGCCGCCCGGTCGACCCGGTATTGGCTGCTCGTTACTACACCGCGCTCGACAAGCGCGCGCCGAACTTCTCGACCAACGTGCTGGCGCTCAAGCAACTGATTGCCGCCCAAGGCTACAAGCATGTCGATGAGTACCTGGCGCAAGCCGATGCAGATGCCTCGCTGAAGGCGACTGCCACCAGCATCATTTCAGCGTGGTACCTGGGCATCGTCGGCGAGCCTGCCACGGCCGAACTGATCGCTTATTCCCTGGCCATGATGTATGTGCCCACGCACGGCATTCTCGCCATCCCCACTTACGGCGGCGGCCCGGCTACATGGGGTCCTAAACCAGACGCAGCACAGGATTCAAAAGCATGAGCAACGATCAATTCGATGCCGACGTGGTCATCATCGGCTCCGGCGTCATGGGCGGCCTGATCGCCACGGGCCTTGCCAAAGCGAACAAGTCGGTGATCGTGCTGGAAGCAGGTCCCCGGGTGAACCGCCGCGACGTCGTGGAAACCTTTCGCAACGCCCCGGTGAAGCTGTCGCTGGCCAACGCCAAATTGCAGGGCGCGGGTTCCCCTTATCCGAGCCTGCCGCACGCGCCATCTACCTACGGCGATTATTTGCAGCAGGTCGGCCCGGTCAAATACAACACCTCGTACCTGCGGGTTGTGGGTGGTACCACCTGGCACTTCGGGTCGTCGCTGTGGCGCATGCTGCCCAACGACTTCAAGCTCAAGTCGCTGTATGGCCGCGGTCGCGACTGGCCGATCAGCTACGACGAGCTGGAGCCGTTCTACGCGCGGGCTGAGACCGAGCTGGGTGTTTCGGGTGTTGATGGCCAGGACGAAAGCGGGCAGGGCGGTGGTGCATTCCCGCCACGTTCGATCCCGTACCCGATGGAAGGCCTCAAGCCGAGCTACATGTTCAAGCGTTTGTCCGAGATGTTGAGTGTCGGCGGCTACAACCCGATCCTGGAACCCAATGGTCGCGCCACCCGCCCTTACGGCAAGCGTCCGCCGTGCGCGGGCAACAACAACTGCAACCCGGTCTGCCCGATTGCCGCCAAGTACGACGGCTCGATGCACATCGACGAAGCCGAGCGCCATGGCGCCAAGGTGCTGGACAACTCGGTGGTGTACAAGATTGAAGCGGGCGACGACGGCAAGATCACCGCAGTCTGGTACATGCGCCCGGACAAATCTCAGCACAAGCTGACCGCCAAGTCGTTCGTGCTCGCGGCCTACGGTATCGAGTCGCCGAAGCTGTTGCTGATGTCGACCTCCGAGAAATACCCGAACGGCATCGCCAACTCGTCGGACCAGGTCGGTCGTAACCTGATGGATCACACCGGCATCAGCATGAACGTCATGACCAAGGAAGATATGTGGCCGGGCGAGGGGCCGACGCAGTTGCTGGTCTACCTCAACAGCCGCGACGGTGCATTCCGCAAGGACTTCCCGAGCTACAAGATCAAGGTCCGCAACACCGTGCCGACCTCGCAGATCACCTCCAACCTGATCGGCAAGGGCGTGTTGGGGTCCAAACTCGACGAGCAGATCCGTCTGCAATCGGCACGTTCGCTGAACTGGGCGGTGGACTTCGAAACGCTGCCGCTGCCGGAAAACCGCATCACGCCAAGCAAGACCAAGTTCGATGCCATCGGCCTGCCGGTGCCGGAGATTTACTACAGCGTTCCGGACTACTGGCATGCGGGTAAGGAGAAGGCGCTGGAGGACTTCAAACAGTTCGCCAAGCTGCTGAACGCGGACATTCTGAGCACTGACACCGGGTTCCAGAACCGTCAGCACATCATGGGCACGACCATCATGGGCGACGATCCGAAGGATTCGGTGGTCGACCGCGATTGCCGCACCCATGACCACCCGAACCTGTTCATCGCCGGGACCAGCGTCATGCCGTCGTCTTCGTGCGTGAACCCGACGCTGACAGGCGCGGCATTGAGCATTCGTATTGCTGATGTGTTGGTGGGCGAGGTTTAAATGTCGATCGTGCCCAGGCTCTGCGTGGGCACGCCATTGCGGACGCTCCGCGTCCAATGACGCGGAGCGTCAATCACGGCATTCCCACGCGGAGCGTGGGGCCGATCACCCTTTATTGCTGCTGGCTACAGGGATCACCGCGGTCTGGTGATTTTCACACCGACCGGGTAACGCCGCCATCCACCCGCAGATTCTGCCCCGTGATGTAGGCCGCACCTTCTGACGCCAGAAACGCTATCGTCGCCGCCACTTCTTCGCTGGTCCCGTAACGCTTGAGCGGCACGCTGTCACGGCGCTCATCGGTTTTGGGCAGGCTGTCGATCCACCCCGGCAGTACGTTGTTCATGCGGATGTTGTCGCCCGCATAGGTCTGCGTGAAGATTTTGGTGAACGATGCCAGCCCCGCACGGAACACCGCGGAAGTCGGAAACATGTCTGTAGGCTCGAAGGTCCACGCCGACGAAATATTGATGATCGATCCACCTTTTTGCTGTTGCATGAATGGCGTCACCAGGCGCGTGGCACGGATCACGTTCAGCAGGTACACCTCCATGCCGCGATGCCAGTCCTCATCGCTGATCTCCATAATCGGTGCCCGTGGGCCGTGGCCTGCGCTGTTGACCAGCACGTCGATCCGCCCCCATTTCTCTGAGACCGCCGTCACCAGACGCTGAATATCGTCGGTGGACTGATTGGAACCGGTTACGCCAATGCCACCCAGTTCATGAGCCAGCGCTTCGCCTTTGCCGGAAGAAGACAGAATGCCCACCTTGAATCCGTCTGCCGCCAGACGACGCGCCGCAGCAGCGCCCATGCCACTGCCGCCTGCGATGATGAGGGCCACTTTGGGTTCTGACATGTGCAAATCCTCTCGATAGGTGAAGGTCAGTAATGGCCTCAATCTAGGCCAGTGCTCTTAGATGCACTAGTGATGATTTTTGTACGAGGGTGTAGAAAAACTACATACTCAGCACTTCTCGGCTAAAGGGCAGGGCAGGCGATCTATGGAGAAATCCAGCGTTTCACGCATGGGACACGCCGTGATCGGTCAACTTGTGGCATTTGAAGCGACGGCACGGCTCGGCAGCTTTCGCGCGGCGGCAGACGAGTTGCACATCACGACGGGCGCCGTTGCGCAGCAGGTTCGGTTGCTGGAGCGCAAGCTTGGCATGGACGTGTTCAAGCGCCAGCCTCGCGGCGTTCGTTTGCTGCCCGAAGCGGAAGCCTTTCTGGCCAAGGTTCAACTCGCCCTCGATTTGATCAACGAGGCCACGCGCGAACTGAGCGCCCAGCGAGCCGCTTCGGGCAGCAGGGCATTGACGCTCAGTACGACGGGCGCATTCGCCAGCCGTTGGCTGATTCCAAAGCTCGCCCACCTGAGCGAAGCCGAACCCCAATTGTCAGTGATGATCGATGCCAGCAACGCTGCGCGCCCCCTGCATGGCGTCGATGCGGTCGACATGGCGATTCGCTGGGGTACGCCGCCGTTTCCGGGGTGCCATGTACGCCCGCTGTTCCTCGGCAGCATCATCCCGGTCTGCTCGCCGAACGTGAAACGCCAATATCGCTGGCGCAGCCTGAATGACTTGGCCCACGGCGCCCCGCTGATAGCCGACTCCCACGACAACTGGAGCAAATGGTTCACTGCCCGCCGCTTGGACGCCACATCCAGCGTGCAGATATTTTCCCAGACCAGCCTGGCCATCGAAGCCGCCGAGCGTGGGCTTGGCGTGGCCCTGGCGCCCGAAGTGCTGATCCGTGGCGCTTTGGCAAGTGGTGGGCTGGTCCGGGCGCTGGACCCCGATCAGGTACTGGACACCGACGGCGGGTTTTATCTGCTGACGGGCAGCGAGCCGGACGCCGGGTCGGATCTGGGTAAGGTGATGGCGTGGTTGTTGCGGAATGCCACGGATTCGAACCGGTCGTCATGAACTAGAAAAACCTGCTTGACACATGTGCATATACACATATGATGGGCGTCATGAAAACACGACTGAACGCCGATCTCTGTCATTGCTTCGCCGCCCGGCGCCACGCCCGGCTGCTGACGCGTCTGTATGACCGACATCTGGCGGAGGCGGGCATCTCGACCTCGCAGTTCTCGATCTTGACCGTGGTGCAAGAGCGTCCGGAGATCCTCATTGCCGAGCTTGCGGAGGTGATGGTCATGGAGCGGACGACGCTGGTTCGCGCGCTGAAGCCGTTACAGAACGAGGGGTTGTTGTTGAGCCACCCTGCCGGGCCGCGCGGCGCGATCAAGCTGTCGCTTTCTGCCGCAGGCGAAGCGAAGCGCAAAGAGGCTGCGCCGCTTTGGCAGGCCGCTCAGCACGAGCGGGAAGAGCAGATTGGCAAGGAGCGAGCCGTTGCGCTGCGTGAGTCAATTCTTGAGCAAGGCGTGTGACGTGTTTTTTTTGATTTTCAGATGTGCAATTACACATGTAACCATCTCAACCCACGAGGATCGTTTGATGAACATCAGTGGATCAGTTGTGTTTGTAACGGGTGCCAGCCGTGGTCTGGGTCTGGCGTTTGTCAAGGAAGCCATGGCTCGCGGGGCGAAGAAGGTCTATGCCGGGGTGCGTAACCCAGCGGCATTCGATGTGCCCGGTGTCATTGCGGTGAAGCTCGACGTCACCGACGAGGCATCGGTGAGGGAGGCAGCGCAGCAGTGCCAGGACACCACGCTGCTGGTCAACAACGCCGGTATCGCCAGTGTCATGCAAGGCCCCCTCGATCAGAACATGATCGAGTTGTCGCAGCATTTGATGGACACCAACTACTACGGCGTGATTCGTGTCAGTCAGGCGTTTGCACCGATTCTGGCGGCCAACGGCGGCGGGGGAATCATCAACGTGCTGTCCGATGTGACCTGGTTGAGCATTCCACTGCTGGCCGCTTACGCGGCGACCAAGTCGGCGGCCTGGAGCTTCACCAACGCGTTGCGGCTGCAAGTGCGTGGCGACAACACCCAGGTGGTGGGCCTGCATGTCGGGTTCATCGACACCGATCTGACTCAGGGCTTCGACGTGCCCAAGTCCACCCCGAAAGCCGTGGTCGACTCTGCGTACGAAACGCTGGAAGCCGGTGGTTTCGAAGCACTGGCCGATGAGGGCTCGCGCTATATCAAGTCCACGTTGTCCTCTGCGGACGCGGTGTATTTCAACCCGCCGATGCCGGGCTGATCGACGACTTTTCCGTTCGCGCGCCGTGCTCATCGTCATGGCGCGCTCTTCTTCACGGTGACCTCGCTCACAGGAGCACGACCATGCAACCTCGCAAATACCTGATCACTGGTGCGACCGGTAAAACCGGCGTCTATACCGTTCAACAGTTACTCGCCGAAGGCCATGCCGTGCGCGCTTTCGTTCATCACAATGACGAGCGCAGCGAAGCCTTGCGCCAGGCCGGTGCGGAAATCTTCGTCGGTGATCTGCTTGAACACGATGACATTCTTCACGCCATGGACGGCGTGACCGGCGCCTATCTGTGCTACCCGGTACGTGACGGTTACATCCAGGCCACAGCCTATTTCGCCGACGCCGCGCAGCGGGCCGGTGTAGAGGTGGTGATCGAGATGTCGCAGATTTCCGCACGAAACGATTCCCACAGCCACGCGGCACGCAATCACTGGATCGCGGAGCGGGTGCTCGACTGGTCTGGCGTGCCAACGGTGCACATTCGCCCGACCTTCTTCTCTGAGTGGCTGACGTTTCCGTGGGTGCTTGACCCCATCGTTAAAGACAACCGCATCACTCTGCCGTACGGTGCAGGGCGCCATGCGCCGATTGCCGCGGAAGATCAGGCGCGGCTGATCGTTGCCGTGCTGACTGATCCGGCGCAGCACATTGGCAAAACGTATTCGCTGTTCGGGCCTGTCGAGATGGACCATAGTCAGATCGCCGCAGAACTCAGCGCTGTGCTGGGTCGAAAGATCACTTACGCGCCGTCCACTCTCGACGAATACCGCGCGCACCTGGAAAGCTATAATCTGCCGGCGTTTCTGATCCAGCACTTCATTGAAGTCGCGATTGATTACCAGAACGGGATTTTTGCCGGTGAAGACGGCGTGATCGGCCAGATCACCGGGAAAGCGCCGCAGACGGTCCGAGAGTTCGTCCTGGCCAATCGCAACGCCTTCTAGTGATCAAGAGAGAGAGGTGGAAGGGACGTTGTCTTATTCCACCGCCTCGACCACGCCTTGATCCTCACCCAGAAACCCACCGCTCTGGTGTTGCCACAAGCGCGCATAGGTGCCGTTCTTTTCGAGCAGCTCGGCGTGGGTACCCTGTTCGATGATACGACCATCATCCATGACGATGAGTCGGTCCATGGCTGCGATTGTCGACAGCCGATGGGCGATGGCGATGACAGTTTTGCCTTGCATCATTTCGTCGAGGCTCTCCTGAATGGCCACCTCGACTTCGGAGTCCAACGCGCTGGTGGCTTCGTCCAGCAACAGAATCGGGGCGTTTTTGAGCATCACCCGGGCGATGGCAATGCGTTGGCGTTGGCCGCCCGACAGTTTGATACCGCGCTCGCCGACCAGGGTGTCATAACCGGTGTGGCCTTGCCGGTCGCTCAACTGCATGATGAACGCATCGGCCTGGGCATCGGCAGCGGCGCGCTGGATCTGCTCGTCGGTTGCGTCGGGGCGGCCATAAGCGATGTTGTCGCGGATGGAGCGATGCAGCAGCGAGGTGTCCTGCGTGACCATGCCGATCACGCTGCGCAGGCTGTCTTGTGTGACGTGGGCGATGTTCTGGCCATCGATGCGAATCTCGCCGCTGTTCACGTCGTAAAAGCGCAGCAGCAGATTGATCAGCGTGGATTTGCCCGCGCCTGAGCGCCCCACCAGACCGACCTTTTCACCGGGTTTGATGTGCAGGCTCAAATCGTCGAGAACCTGGCGTTCACCGCCGTAATTGAAACTCACCTGATCGAACGTCACCGCGCCGCCGGTGGTCGTCAACACACCCGCGTTCGGGGCGTCCTGGACTTTGGGGCTGCGGGTCAGGGTTTCGATGCCGTCTTGCACAGTGCCGATGTTTTCGAACAGCGAGGTCATCTGCCACATGATCCAGTGCGACATGCCGTTGATGCGCAACGCCATGGCGGTCACCGCAGCGACGGCTCCTGTGCCGATATCGCCCTGGTGCCACAGCCACAACGCATAGCCGCCCGCGCCCATGATCAGCGCGACCACCAGGGCCTGATTGACGATTTCGAACTGACTGACCAGGCGCATCTGGCGAAAACCGGTCTGTTTGAAGTCTTCCATCGCCGCTCGCGCGAAGTGCGCTTCACGCTTGGAGTGGGAGAACAGTTTCACTGTCGTGATGTTGGTGTAGGCGTCCGAGACACGCCCGGTCATCGACGAGCGCGCGTTGGCCTGCTCTTGACCGACTTTTCCCAGACGTGGGACGAAGTACGCCATCGCCAGCCCGAACAGCACGATCCAGCCCATGAACGGGAGCATCAGTTTCGCCGCGAAACCGCCGGCCAGCGCAATGATTGCGATGAAATACACACCGATGCCGGGGGCGATTTCGATGATCGTGAACAGCACCTCGCGCACGGCCAGCGCGGTTTGCATCACCTTGGTCGTGACACGGCCCGAGAACTCGTCGGAGAAGAACGACAGGCTCTGTCTCAGCATCAGGCGATGGAAGTCCCAGCGTAGCCGCAGCGGCAGGTTGATCGCCAGAATCTGGTGCTGAGCCATGGTGCGCAGCGCAACCAGCGCGATGCTGGTCAGCAATACGATGCCGATTCCCCACAGTACGCGGCTCTCCTGTATGGCCGCTTCGCCGCCGGTTTGCCAGGTCGAGAGCAGATCCACCACCTGCCCGAGAAACGAAAACAGCCAGGCTTCGTAAATCGACACAGCGGCGCTGAGCAGTGCCAGCGCGAGGATGTAGCGACGCGCGCCCCGGGTGCAGGCCCACAAGAAGCGGGCCAAGCCCTCAGGTGGGGGCGGCACCTCGTCAGGCGGGAAGGGGTCGAGCCATCGTTCAAAAGCGCGAAGCATGCGGGTCTCCATGAAAATCAGATTGCAGCGATTCTGCCATTGAACGATTGGGTCTTACATCCTCATGCGGGTTCCCGTGACGCGTATGCACTTGCTCCTGCTTTGCTTTGCTTTTGCTCTTCATACACAAATGGCTCAGACGCCGCCGACTGCGACTTGCGTGCAGCCTGCACCCAAGTCGCGTTCGATGGTGTCTGGGCTATTGCGGATCAATAGCGCGAGCGAGAGCGAATGCGCTTTTCATTCGTCGAGCTGTGCGACAGCGATGGTTTGAGGGTCGTTTCCCGTCGCCCGGTTTTCCTTTCTGTCGCTCAACCAGCCATTGATCTGGTTGGCGAACTCCGGTGGCGCCTTACGGCCTGTGCGGCGTGCAAGATCGAGAATGGTCTGCTGTTCCAGCGCCTCTTCCATCCGCTTTTGTGCCGTCATCATCGCCGCGTTGATCCCGCACATACCCGACGTCGCCCATTCAGGGGCGCAGCCATCGAACACCGCGCAGCGACCGCGGATATCACGACAATCGAAAATCAGCTTGTGGCCGTCGATGGCCGTTACGATGTCCAGCAGGGTGATTTCGTCCGAAGGCTTGCCCAGCTTGAAACCGCCGCGCACCCCTTCTGTGGCCATCACCAGTTTCGCCTTCGCCAGTTTGGTGAACACCTTGGCCAGATACTCCTGAGGCACACCCTGCAATTCGGCCAGATCGCGCACGCTTGCCTCACGGCTGTCGCCACGTTCGTCCACCAGGTACAGCAGGCAGTGAATGCCGTATTCGACGCCCGCGCTGTAAAGCGACATCTCAATCTCCGACTGAACTGATCGTGCAAAAGCTAACAATTTGCCGGAGGTCTCGCAAGGAATCCGTGTGGTTTGGCGACCGCTGGCGAGCAGAAAGCAGTGTGTTTCAGGTGAGGCGACAGTCGGTTTTAACGATTAATTGTTTGATTTTTATGTGAAAAGAAACCGTCTCTGACATCGAGAAATGTTGGGTGCTGAAAAAATCACTTGCTGAACATAACTACGACAAATAAAGTCGTAGTTGTTTTGGGGTTATACGTAACTCCGACTGCGAAGGGCGGACGTCGGGTGTCGCTGCTCACTCACCCTGAACACAAGCGATTTCTTCTCTGGAGCACACAATGAAAAAGCAGATCCTGATTGTTGGCGCAGGCTTTGGCGGGATGTGGAGCGCACTGAGCGCGACGCGTTTGCTGGACATGCATGGCCGTAACGATGTGCAAGTAACCGTTCTGGCCCCTGAGGCCGTACTCGGCGTGCGCCCGCGTTACTACGAGCAGGAAGTGCATCAGATGCAGTCGCCGCTCGGGCCGTTGTTCGATGCCGTGGGCGTGACGTTCATTCAGGGCATGGCCAATACCATTGATGCAGCGGGTAAAACCGTGACGTACACCGACGCTCACGGCGCCAATGTCGTGATCAACTACGACAAACTGGTTCTGGCCACAGGCAGCCGCGTGGTGCGTCCTGCTTCTGTGCCGGGTGTCGAGCATGCTTTCGATGTGGACTTGATGGCTGAAGCGACCCGTCTGGAGCAGCACATCAAGGCGTTGGCTCAGCAACCTGAATCAGCCATGCGCAATACGGTGGTCGTCGCGGGTGGCGGGTTCACCGGCATTGAGACGGCGACCGAGATGCCTGCTCGTCTGCGCGCCGCGTTGGGCGCCAATGTCAACATCCGCGTGGTCATTGTGGATCGCGGCGAAAAGGTGGGTGCAGCGCTGGGCGAAAACATCAGCCCATCGATCATCGATGCCACCGAAACGCTGGGTGTGGAGTGGGTGGTCAATGCATCGGTGGCGGCAGTGGACACCCATGGCGTGACTTTGGCGGACGGTCGACGCATCGATGCCAAAACAGTGGTCTGGACCGTCGGCGTGCGGGCCAGTTCGCTGACCGAGCAGGTTCCGGGCGTGCGCGACGCTTATGGCCGCCTGCATGTGGATCGCAACCTGAAAGTCATTGGCCAGGACGATATCTTCGCCACGGGCGATACCGCGTATGCGGCGACTGACGATGTGGGCAACTTCGCGTTGATGACCTGTCAGCACGCGATTGCGCTGGGGCGTTCGGCGGGCAATAACGTCGCAGCCGACTTGCTGGGCGAGGCGCCGATTCCTTATAGCCAGGTCAAGTACGTTACCTGCCTGGACCTTGGCGCGTGGGGCGCGGTGTACACCGAAGGCTGGGACCGGCAGGTGAAGTTGATCAAGGAGGAGGCCAAGCAATTGAAACAGCAGATCAACTCGGTGTGGATCTATCCTCCGGTGGCAGAGCGTGAGGCCGCGTTGGCGGCAGCGGATCCGATGATTCCCGTCGTTGCGTAACGCTGTTCAAGGGGCTTGATTTCCGATACTGCCCCTTATGCATGCCCTGCGGGCGACTCGATGTTGTCTGGTCAACCGCATTCGCCACCAAGGCGGCTCCCACAGGTTCGGCACCCTCTCTGTGGGAGCCGCCTTGGTGGCGAAAAAGCTGTCCAGTCACCATCGAATCCCCACAGTGATTGCGTCGAAGCCAAATAGTGTATTCAACGCTGAAACTGTGAGAGCCGAGGGACACTAACGATTCATATCCAGAATCATGCAGGTGGTGGTTCCCGTCGCAAACAGTCGGCCATCGGCGTCATAAATTTTTCCTTCCGCCAACGCGGTCGAACGCCCGAGGTGCACCACGGTGCCTTCGGCGCGGATCGGCCCGCTTTTGTCGGTCAGGGCACGGATGTAACTGATGCGCAGGTCCAGCGTGGTGTAGCCCTGGCCTTTTTTCAGTTGCGTATGAATCGAGCAGCCCATGCAGGAGTCCAGCAGGGTCGCGGCGTACCCGCCGTGCACGATGCCCAGCGGGTTGTAGTGCTGCGGGCCGGGCGTGCCTTGAAACAGGAAACGGCCTGGCGTCCATTCGATGGGCACGAAATCCATCAGCTCGCCAATCGGCGGATGAGGGTATACGCCACTGCCGATACCATCGAAAAACTCCTGCGGCGTGAGCTGCGCGACATCCATCAGACTCATGCTGCCTGCCTTGCCCAGACGGGCACGCATTTCCTTTTCTTGCGCCTGCCAGAGTGCCAGGGTTTCTTCGCGAGAGGTGCTTTGCATGGGCGTGGGCTCCGGGAAAGACACCCGACGAACTGCCAGGTGCTAGAAAATTACGCTCATAATCCCGTGCATTCATGACGCTCGCAATATCATAAATGTCCACCCAATGGCTAAAGCGCTCAGTCAGGCGTGTCCATCCTTTTTCACAAAGTGCTTGTGCATGTCTGCGGTGAGGGCTTCGACCCGTTCTGTCAGCACTTTGGTCATTTCCGTCAGGCGCGTGTTCTGCTCCAGCAGTTCGAGCATTTGCGCCGTATTCTGCGCGGCGCGGGCCATGCGTTCTTCATTGGCGACAGCCAGGGCTTCACGGTGTTGAGCATCAGCATCGGCGCTGGCTTTGTCCCGCGCGGCCTGACGGGTCTGGGCGAGCAGAATCAGTGGCGCGGCGTAGGCCGATTGCAGGCTGAAGGCGAGGTTGAGCAGGATGAAGGGGTAGACGTCGAACGTCACCAGCCCTGTGAGGTTGGCGCCCACCCAGAGCAACACCACCAGCGTTTGAGCGCCGAGGAAGGTGGGGGTACCGAAGAATCGCGCGAATGCCTCGGCCTTGAGCGCGAAGGCATCGTTGCCGAACGTGGGCGCCAGATGCGCATGGGCCTTGTGAAAGCGCAGGTGATCGACACTGGCGTGGGAGGCAGTGTCGCGAGCGGCGGAGTCAGGTGTTGCAGCGGGCATGGGAATTTCCTGAAGGCAAAAAACATCTGCCCACTATAGGCCCGTGCCCGGAGGCTTTGTACTCGGCAGGAGGATCACTCCTGCGGGTGAGGGTACAGCGGCTTGGAACGGTGCATGATGTTGGCGTAGTCATACACGTATTGGCGGCCTGCGTGGCTGGTCATGCGCAGGCAGTCGATCAGTTGTCGCTCTTTCTTGTTCAGGTATCTCAAACCTTGGCGGTCACGGGATTTGAGGCGATCACGTTCATGGGCGTCAGGGAAGGTGATGACGTTCGTCATGAAATATCTCCTTGATAAAATCCTTGTGCCCGGCTCCATATCCGGGGACACCTTTGTCATGCGACTGCGCACCTTACCCACAATGACTTGCGGGCTTCAACCCTGAAATTGTTTAACGGATCACAGCACGTGCGTGATCTCGAACGATTGCTGAGCGCCGTTGACCACAATCTGCACCTCATCCCCGTCGAGTTTGCTCAACAGGTTCTGTCCCAGCGGTGCGCGAGCGGTGATGACCGTGATCAGCCTGTCATCGACTTGAACCTTCAGCCCTGCGGCGTCCGGCCCGAGAAACAGCCACTGTTCGTTGCCGTTGGCGGATTCGAGCACGATCAGATCACCGGGCTGGATACCCCGATCTTCATCGAAAGGCCTGAGCGTCAGGTGCTGATACAACGCCAGCGCCTGACGGATCTCCTCCACGCGACGTGCCTGACCGGCGGCCAGGTACGAGGCCTCCAGGCCCAGTGTGTCGTATTTGTTCTCGGCGATGTTTTCTTCGTGGGTCGCTGTTTCGTACGCGGTCTGGGCGGCGCGAATGGCGACGTCCAGATCGATTTGCAGCCGCTCGATGATCCGTTGCAGGACCTGTTGCTTATTCATGGATGGCGCGTGTCTCGTCAAGGCAATCAGCCGCAGAACTGATAAATCGCTGCGCGGCTTTTCTCGCTGGGGGCCGTCTGGTTCTGTTGCATCCAGAACTGGCATTTGGGGCCGTTGAAGCTGCGTGCGCGCTCGGCCCGTTCCGCTTCCTGGGCTTGGCGGGCTTCGCTGTCGCGCAGGATCTGCCGGTACTGATCAAACATTGGGTTGTCGCTTTCAGGCCTGGCTTTGGCCGCAGGCGTGGTCAATTGTGTTGCGGCGTTTGTCAGAGCCTGCGTCTGCTCGGCGGGCAGTACCTTGTAGATCAACCAGCCCGTGAGCAGCACGGCCAGAAATCCCAGCCAGATGCCTGCGGCAATCGACAGCACCAGTTTGACCGGGCGAAGGGTGACGGACAATTCGCGATGGTTGACGTACATGGCAGACTCCCTACTTGCAGTGGACGTAGCGCGGATTGTCGCACGACCGGGCTGGCGATTCTGCGCCGTTATGAAGGACAATTCGCATTTTTGAACATCCTCAAGGAGCCGGGATGAAAGCCTCTTGGGATATTTTCTGCACCGTCGTGGATAACTTCGGTGATGTGGGCGTGACATTGCGCCTGGCGCGGCAACTGGTGGCCGAGCACGACATGAGCGTGCGGTTGTGGATTGATGATCTGACGGCGTTCGCCCGTTTGTGTCCGGGGGCCGATGCTCAGGCGGCACAACAGTGGCGCGAGGGGATCGACGTGCGTTTCTGGGCCAAGGACTGGCAGCCCGTGGAACCTGCGGATGTGGTGATCGAAGCCTTTGGCTGCCACTTGCCGCCGACGCAGATCGACGCCATGAAAGCGCGCGATCCCAAACCGTTGTGGCTGAATCTCGATTATCTGAGTGCCGAAGAGTGGGTCACCGGTTGCCATGGTTTGCCATCCTTGCAATCGAGCGGCATTCAAAAGTTCTTCTTTTTTCCGGGTTTTCGTCCCACGACCGGTGGGCTTTTGCGGGAGGCCGGTCTGATCGAACGGCGTCACGCCTTCGAACAGAACCCTGCTGCGCAACAGGCGTTTCTGGCTGATCTGGGGGTGTATCCACAGTCGCAAGCGCGCCTGATGTCGCTGTTTGCCTATGAGCACGCAGGGGTGGGGTCGTGGCTGGAGCGGCTGGCCGCGGACGCCCAGACCACCCATTTGCTGGTACCTGAAGGGCGCATCCTTGGTGATGTCGAGCGATGGCTGGGTGTCGAGGGCTTGAGAGCGGGCGCGCTGCAGGTGCGCGACAGCCTGACGATTCAAGTGCTGCCGTTCGTGCGTCAGGAAGATTATGACCGGTTGTTGTGGTGCTGCGCCTTTAACGTGGTACGCGGCGAAGACTCCTTCGTGCGGGCGCAATGGGCGGGGCGACCGATGATCTGGCACATTTACGAGCAGGACGACGATGCCCATTGGGCCAAGCTCGACGCTTTCCTGGAGCTGTACCGAGCGGGCCTCTCCGATGCGGCAGGGCAGGCGCTGACTCAGGTGTGGCGTAAC
Source organism: Pseudomonas sp. NPDC088444 (assembly GCF_044900175.1). Classification (NCBI taxonomy): domain Bacteria; kingdom Pseudomonadati; phylum Pseudomonadota; class Gammaproteobacteria; order Pseudomonadales; family Pseudomonadaceae; genus Pseudomonas; species Pseudomonas sp. NPDC088444. Next base: position 883,349 of record NZ_JBJDNK010000001.1, on the reverse strand, counting down.
TGGAACGCCGCAGAAGACATGACACATAGCTGGGACGCGCTGGAAAAACACCGCAGTGAACTGGCCAATCACGCCGAACGTTGGTGTCTGGAACGGGCCTTGCAGGATGATCTGACGACTGCGCTAGTACACTTTTACCGAAATTGGCTATGATACGCGGCCTTGTAGTAAGCCCTGTACGAAAAGTGGCTTTTCGTACAGGGCTTAGAAAGAACTTCAATCCAAATTCGGATACTCGCAATGAAAACTGGTAAAGAGCTTAAACCCGGTACCGTACTGCGTATCGACAACGATCCTTGGCTGGTTCAGAAAGCTGAATTCACCAAGTCGGGTCGTAACAGCGCGATCATGAAGACCAAGCTGAAAAACCTGCTGACCGGCTACAAGACTGAAACCGTCTACTTCGCCGACGACAAGCTGGACGACGTGATCCTGGACCGTAAAGAAGCCACCCTGTCTTTCATCAGCGGTGACTCCTACACGTTCATGGACACCACCGACTACACCATGTACGAGCTGAACGCCGAAGACATCGAAGCTGTTCTGCCGTTCATCGAAGAAGGCATGCAGGACGTCTGCGAAGCCGTTTTCTTCGAAGGCCGTCTGGTTTCCGTAGAACTGCCGACCACCATCAGCCGTAAAGTGATCTACACCGAGAATGCGGCCCGTGGCGACACTTCCGGTAAAGTCATGAAGCCAGCCAAACTGGCCAACGGCACTGAAATCCAGGTCGCTGACTTCATCGAAATCGACGAGTGGATCGATATCGACACCCGTGACAGCTCCTTCAAGGGCCGCACCAAGAAGTAATATGCGCTAACCCCGCATGCAAAAAAGCCCGACCATTGAGTCGGGCTTTTTTGTGGGTGATGGTTTTGCGTTGGAAAGATGAACCCCTGTAGCCGCCCGGCCGGACTGTTACAGGGGGAGATGTCGTATTACTTCAGATGCTCTTTCAACTCTTGGGAAGCCTGCAACATCGCAGACCGCACTTCCGGCACCTGGCTAACCACGTTCAGCAAACCGTAGTCGTGAATCATGCCGTTGTAGCGCACCGCAGTGACCGGCACACCGGCCTGGTCCAGCTTGCGAGCGTAGGCTTCGCCTTCATCACGCAGTACGTCGGCTCCGGCGGTTTGTACCAGCGCTGGCGGCAGACCTTTCAACTGATCCGTGGTGGCGCGCAGCGGTGAGGCGTAGATCTCGGCGCGTTGTTTCGGATCGGTGGTGTAGTTGTCCCAGAACCACTTCATCATATTGCGGGTGAGAAAGTGACCCTCGGCAAACTGGTCGTAGGAACCTGTGTCGAAGTTGGCGTCAGTCACCGGCCACAGCAGCACTTGATAACGAATCGCCGGCGTGCCCTTGTCTTTGGCCATCAGGCTGACGACCGCCGCCATGTTGCCACCCACACTGTTGCCGGCCACGGCCAGACGTTTGCCGTCGACGTTGATTTCCTTGCCGTGCTCGGCCACCCATTTGGTCGCGGCATAGGCCTGGTTGATTGCGGTCGGGTAGTGCGCTTCAGGCGAAGGGGTGTAGTTGACGAACACCGCCACCGCACCGGAACCCGCTACCAGATCGCGAACCAGACGCTCGTGGGTCGGGAAGTCGCCCAGTACCCAGCCGCCACCGTGGAAGAACATGAACACAGGCAATGTGCCCTTGACGCCTGCCGGACGCACGATGGTCAGGCTGATGTTCTGGCCATCGACCGAGATGGTCTTCTGGCTGACATCGGCTTTGGGCAGGGTCAGTTTGACCCCGGCCTGAGCGCCGGTCAGAACAGCGCGTGCGTCCTTGGGCGACAGTTGCTCGATCGGCTTGCCAGTGCCCGAATTCAAGGCATCGAGAAACGCCTGGGTGTTGTGCTCGACGCCGGTATCGCCTGCTGCAAAGGCATTGCCGATCGACAGCGCGAGGAGCGAGCCCGCCAGAATTTTGCCAAATGTGTTCATGTTCTTTCTCCTTCCGGTCGGGTGGGTTAGACGGTCACGTGCAGGCGAACGTCAACGTTGCCGCGAGTGGCGTTGGAGTAAGGGCAGACCTGGTGAGCGGCGTCGACCAGCGCTTGAGCGTCGGCTTGATCCAGACCTGGCAGGTTGATGTTCAGGTCGATGTCCAGACCGAAACCGCCAGGGATCTGGCCGATGCCGACATGGGCCGTGATCGAGGCGTCGGCAGGGATGCTGCGTTTGCTCTGACCCGCAACGAATTTCAGTGCACCGATGAAGCACGCCGAGTAGCCAGCAGCGAACAGTTGCTCAGGGTTGGTGGCTTCACCACCGGCGCCGCCCAGTTCTTTTGGCGTGGCCAGTTTCACGTCGAGAATCTTGTCGCTGGAAACAGCACGGCCATCACGGCCACCGGTTGCGGTTGCGACTGCGGTATAGAGCGCTTTCATGGTAATTCCTCACTTGATGATGTTGGCCTGAAGCCTGTTGTGCTTTGCGCTAAAGTTTTGTGCGCTAAGCAAGTGAGATGAAATGTAGTGCGATAATGTTTTGCGTGCAAGATAAATTTTCGAGATTTTTCTGAAGGAAATCGTTTTTTTGTTTAACTGATTGATTTTTAAGTGAATATTTTTTTAAAAAAATCGAAATGCTCGGCTTTCCAGCGATGAATAGCTTAAGAGAAAAACGAAAAAGGCCAGCACGAATGGCTGGCCTTGGGAGGAGGGGAGGTAGCGGGTCAGAGACTGCTGTGCAGGTTTGCGCGCAGCCCCAGTAGATCTTTTTGCAACGCCTGAAGTTGTTCCATGTTGATCCCGCTGGCCGCCAGGATGCATTGCGGAATCCGGCGAGCCTTTTCGTGCAGCGCCTTGCCTTGGTCGGTCAAGGTCAGCAGGACAACACGTTCATCTTCCTTGCTGCGGGTACGGCTGATCAGGCCTTCGCTTTCCAGTCGTTTGAGCAAAGGTGTCAGGGAACCTGGATCGGTCAGCAATCGCGTACTGACTTCTCCTACTGTCAGTCCATCCTGTTCCCACAGCACCAGCATCGCCAGATATTGTGGGTAGGTCAGATTCAGTTCCTGAAGCAACGGCTTGTAGACCTTGGTCATCATCAGGGAAGTGGAGTACAGGGCAAAACACAGCTGGTTGTCCAGCAGCAGATCTTCGCAACTGCCAGCGCCCGCCGTGGTGCAGCTTGGGTCGGCGTTCATCGAAAGCGTCCTCGGTGGATCGATAGTGATGACTAATTTAGCGTGGCGATCTTTAATGCACAAAGTAATTTCGGTAATCGGCCTTGCGACACTTATCTATCACCGTTGTGCGACAGTCTTCTCTGCACGATGCGTGAATCGATATTTCACGAATCGTGCACGTTAATGGCCGTCTGCCGATTTCGCCGATCGATTTGACTGCGTAGCATGCGCGCAGATTCATATAGAGGACCGAGCGTGATTGTCGATGTTGTGATGTACCTGCTGTTGGGCGCCGCCATGGGCACATTGGGTGGCCTGTTCGGAATTGGTGGCGGATTGGTGGCGATCCCGGCATTGGGTGTGCTGTTCGGTCTGGATCAGCAACTGGCGCAAGGCACCGCGCTGCTGATGGTATTGCCGAACGTGCTGCTGGCGTTGTGGCGTTATAACCAGCGCAACCGAATTTCGGTGCGCAATGCGTTAATGTTGATCGTGCCGAGCTTCTTTGTGTCCTGGCTGACGTCGTTGTGGGCGGTGCGAGTCGATGCCCAGAGTATGCGCATCGGCTTCGTGGGCTTCCTGATCGTCCTGACGGCCTTCAACCTGATCCAGATGTACTGGCGCAAGGGCAACGCCGGGACCGAGCTGCGTCACCGTAATTGGCTGTGGGCGCTGGGCGTGGGTTCTGGCGTGACGGCAGGCTTGTTCGGCGTTGGTGGCGGAGTGATTGCCACGCCGATCCTGACCGGCGTATTTGGCGCCACCCAAGTGGTGGCCCAAGGTCTGGCGCTGGCACTGGCAGCTCCGGCCACGACCATCACGCTCTTCACCTATGCGCTGCACAGTCATGTGAACTGGTTGATGGGAATTCCGTTGGCGATCGGCGGCCTGGCCAGCATCAGTTGGGGCGTTGCGTTGGCCCACAGCCTTGCGGAACGCCTGCTGCGCTCGCTGTTCTGCGTGTTTCTGGTGATCTGCGCGATCATGCTGTGCTTCAGGATCTGACGCTTACAGTTTGAACCCCTCGGCAATGTGATCGGCCAGGCATTCAGTGATCGGCGAAGGATTGTTCGGGTTGCGCAGCAGCACGATACTCGCCGAGGGCAGTTGCGGAAGTCCTTCCGCCTCGCCAAGCACTCGCAGGTCCGAGGTGATGAGGCTTTCCAACTGGGCCGTCACTGCCAGACCTGCGCTGACCACTGCCATGATGGCGGACAAGCTGGCGCTGGTGTAGGCGATGCGGTACTCGCGGCCCGAGGCGTCGAGTGCATTGCTTGCCCACAATCGGCAGAAGCAATCGCTGTTGAACATCGCCAGCGGCATCGGCGTTTGTTCATGCGGATAGAAGCCTGCCGCCTCGGCCCAGACAAACCGTTCCTGACGCAGAATCTGGCCGATCTCCTTGCCCGGTTCGCGGGTCACGATGCTCAAATCCAGATCCTGCCGTTGCAGCAACTGTGCCGACGATTCGCAATGCACTTCCACCTGAATCAACGGGTAGGCCTGCGCGAAGCGCGACAAAATGCCGGGCAGAAAGCGCATGACGTAATCATCCGGTGTGCCGATCTTCACCGTGCCGACCATGTGCGGCTCGCGCAGGGTATTGAACACCTCGCTGTGCAGTTTGAGGATGCGCCGCGCATAACCCAGCAGCACCTGCCCCTCCGCCGTCAGGTTCAGCACGCGGCCGTCTTTCTGAAACAACGGGCGCTGCACCACGTCATCTTCCAGCCGCTTCATCTGCATGCTGACCGCCGATTGCGTGCGGTTCACGACCTCACCCGCTTTGGTGAACCCGCCTTGATCGGCGATGGCGACAAAGGTGCGCAGCAGTTCGCTGTCGATGCTGGGGTAGGTGGCCATGGATCAATCTCCCAGATGCAGTGCATCAGAAACATTCGTTGGATTGATCTTAATCTCGGCGCAACAATCTGCCCATCCCCACTTGGAGGGCAAGACGATGAAAGGTCAAAAAGGTTACGTACTGGTTCTGAAAACCCTGTCCCATGATTCAGCAATTGAGCGCGCCTGGCATGCCGCCATTGGCCAAATTGCCCGCTGGCGCAAGTTGCATCGTGAACGTGTGCAACTGGCCAGTTTGAGCGACGCCGCGTTGAAAGACATGGGCTTGTCGCGAGCGGATGTCATCGAAGAGTCCGAGCGGCCGTTCTGGGATGATCCAATGAAGCATTAATAGGCCCCACGGATTCGTCGGAACGCCGCCCGCACCAAGGCGGCTCCCACAGGTTCAGCGTCGAGCAGGAGGTTGTGCTCCAGCGCGGACATTGTGGGAGCCGCCTTGGTGCGGGCGGCGTTCGAGGAATGCAGTTGACCAGACAACATAGAATCGCCCACAAGCATGCGCACGGCCTACTGCTACACAGACGCGGCGCAGTCAGGTAGTTTTGTGGACCGACCAGGAGGTCTCGCATGCCCGCAGAACTGCCGACGCAACAGCAACTGTCCATCAAGCAAGCGCGCCGTGTGGCGCTGGCGGCCCAAGGTTTCAGTGGCCGCCAACCTACCGCGACGATTACGTCTCGCCACGTTACCCAGTTGATCGAACGCCTTGGTGTGGTGCAGATCGATTCGGTCAACGCTTTGGTGCGGTCGCACTACCTGCCGCTGTTTTCGCGCTTGGGCAACTACCCGCAGAAGCTGCTGGACCAGGCCGCCTGGAGTCAGGGGCGGCAGCGCAAACTCTTCGAATATTGGGGCCACGAAGCGTCGTTGCTGCCGGTGGCGCTGTACCCGCTGATGCGCTGGCGCATGAAGCGTGCTGCTCAAGGCGAAGGCATCTACCAACAAATGGCCAAGTTCGGTCGGGAACGGCAATCCACCATTGCAAACGTGCTGCAAGCGGTGCGCGATCAGGGGGCGTTGGGGGCAGGGAGCCTCAACACCCGCCAGGAGCGCGCGGGCCCGTGGTGGGACTGGAGCGATGAAAAGCACGCGCTGGAATGGCTATTCGCCGCGGGCGAAGTGACGGTCGCTGGGCGGCGTGGCTTTGAGCGGCTGTATGACCTTCCGGAGCGGGTGCTGCCGTCTGCGATCATCGATCACCCCGAACTGAGCGAAGCCGAGGCCCAGCGCGGCTTGTTGCTGCGTGCCGTCGGTGCGCTGGGTGTTGCCGTCGAGAAAGATATTCGCGATTACTTCCGTCTGGACCCGGTCCCGGCCAAAACCGGGATCGCCGAGTTACTGGAAGAGGGCGCTATTGAGCGGGTTCAGGTGCAAGGCTGGAAACAGCCCGCTTATGTGCTGCCGGAACTCAAGATCCCGCGAAAAATGGCGGCCAGTGCGCTGCTTTCACCCTTTGATTCCCTGATCTGGGAACGGGCACGCACCGAGCGTTTGTTCGATTTTCATTATCGACTGGAGATTTACACCCCTGCCCACAAGCGAGTGTATGGCTACTACGTACTGCCTTTTTTGCATCACGAACGGATCGCGGCGCGTGTTGACCTGCGTGCCGAGCGAGCGGCGGGACGGCTGGCCGTGCATGCCGTTCATGAGGAGGAGCCGGGGCTGGACGACGAAGGGATGCAGGCGTTGGCGCAGCACCTCAGAACTCTGGCCGATTGGCTGGGGTTGCCGGAGGTGTTGATCAACTGCCAGCGGGCCAGTGGTGCCCGGTTGCGGGCTCAAATGCATTCTCTGTAGGAGTGACCTTGCTCGCGATGGCGGTGCTTCAATCATAAAAATGAACCTGATACACCGCTATCGCGAGCAAGCTCACTCCTACAGAGGGCTGCGCAGACTTATCGACGCACCTGCTTCAACGTTTCGGCAATCAAAAATGCCAGTTCCAGCGACTGATCAGCGTTCATCCGTGGATCACAATGCGTGTGGTAACGGTCCGATAAACCATCTTCAGTAATTGGACGTGCGCCGCCGATGCATTCGGTGACGTTCTGCCCGGTCATTTCGATGTGGATGCCACCGGCATACGTGCCTTCGGCCTGATGCACCTGGAAGAACTGCTTTACCTCGCCCAGAATCTGCGCGAAGTCACGGGTCTTGTAGCCGCTGCTGGCTTTGATCGTGTTGCCGTGCATGGGGTCGGAACTCCACAGCACTTTCTTGCCTTCACGCTCCACGGCGCGAATCAGCCCTGGCAAATGGTCGCCAACCTTGTTCGCGCCCATGCGGGCGATCAGGTTCAGGCGGCCGGGGTCATTGTCCGGGTTGAGAATGTCAATCAGGCGGATCAGGTCATCGGTGTTCATGCTTGGGCCGACTTTCACGCCAATCGGGTTCTTCACCCCGCGCAGAAATTCCACGTGGGCGCCGTCCAGTTGGCGGGTGCGGTCGCCAATCCACAGCATGTGCGCCGAGCAGTCATAGAAGTCGTTGGTCAAGCTGTCGCGACGCACGAAGGCTTCTTCGTAATTCAGCAGCAAGGCTTCGTGGGCCGTGAAGAAACTGGTTTCGCGCAACTGCGGTGAGGTGTCCATACCGCAGGCGCGCATGAAGGCCAAGGTCTCGTCGATGCGGTCGGCGAGCTGGCTGTACTTGTCCGACAGCGCCGAGCCTGCGATGAAGTCCAGATTCCACTGGTGCACCTGATGCAAATCAGCGAAACCACCCTGCGCGAAGGCACGCAGCAGGTTCAGGGTGGCGGTGGACTGGTGATAGGCCTGTAACAAGCGATCCGGATCGGGCACGCGGCTCTTCTCGTCGAAACCGATGCCGTTGACGATATCGCCACGGTAGGCGGGCAATGTCACACCATCCACGGTTTCGTCGTTGGCTGAGCGCGGCTTGGCGAACTGACCGGCCATACGCCCGACCTTGACCACCGGGCACCCGGCCGCGAAGGTCATGACGATCGCCATCTGCAGCAGCACTTTAAAGGTGTCGCGGATTTTCGCGGCGGAGAACTCGAAGAAGCTTTCGGCGCAGTCGCCCCCTTGCAGCAGGAACGCGCGCCCCTCTGTCACCTCGGCAAACTGTCGGCGCAGTTCGCGGGCTTCTCCGGCGAACACCAGCGGCGGGTAGCTGGCCAGCGTCTGCTCCACGCGCAGCACGTGCTCGGCATCGGGGTACTGGGGTTGTTGCTGGATTGGCAAGGTCCGCCAGCTATCGGGGCTCCACGGGTGGCTCATCTTCTTCTCGAAATCAAAGCAAGGGGACGGCCATGGTAGCAGCCGCCCCGATAATTTGCGTGACCTGCGGGGGGCGCATGGCTGACAATCCGCGCTTTCCACACACTGGGTGCCTGGCTGCCAGCGCTCGCAGGGTGTCCATCACTTGTTGCAAGAGAGCCGTAATGACCGAGCAGCGTGTAGAGCGCGTACTGGCCGAAGTTCACGACGACTTCGGCATGATTCGCGTGCTGGAAGTGGAGGACTATCGCTTTCTGGAGTTCGGCGATGCCATCGAGCAGAGCTGCACCTTCACCTCTGACCCAAGCTGGCTGGAGTACGACTACACCCGCGCGATGCTGATCGGCGCGTTGTGCCATGACGCGCCGGAAAGTGCGTTGTTCATGGGGTTGGGCGCGGGAACACTGACCCAGGCGTGCTTGCGCTTTTTGCCACTGGAGGACGTCGAAGCCATCGAGCTGCGCCCGGATGTACCGCGTCTGGCCATGGAATACATGGGCCTGACCGATGACCCCCGTCTTTATATAAGAGTGGGGGACGCCCTTGAGCTGTTGCCCTCGGCTGAAACCGCCGACCTGATCTTCGTCGACCTGTACACCGACACCGGCCCTGCGGCGGGTCATCTGGCATGGGGTTTTCTGGAGAAATGCCAGCAACACCTCAATCCCGGTGGCTGGCTGATCATCAACCAGTGGGCCTCTGATGACGGCAAGCCTTTGGGTGCGGCGCTATTGCGCGGGCTTTACCACCGGCATTACTGGGAGCTGCCGGTCAAGGAAGGCAACGTGATCCTTATCGTGCCGTCCGATCTGGACCAGACGCTGGACATCGGCGCGCTGACTGCCCGCGCCGAAGCCCTTGCCCCGCAGCTCGGCTATTCGATGCTGCCGCTGATCAAGACCCTGCGTGCAGCGACCTGAAAACGCTCAATGGCCGGTGAACTGGCCCGGCCTGCGTTCGATCAAGGCGCGCAGGCCTTCTTTGGCGTCTTCACTGGACATCACCTCCCGAATTTGCGGCAACAGTTGTCTGGCCGCTTGTTCCTCGCCCTCTCGCACCGCCAGACGCGCTGACGCCAAGGTGGCCCGAACGCCCAGTGGCGCACGTTCGGCAATGCGACCGGCCAACTGCAACGCACGAGCCAGCAAATCCTCCTGCACCAGGACCTCTTGCACCAGTCCCATGCTCAGTGCTTCGTGAGCGTCGAACTCATCGCCGGTCAATAGCCAGCGCATCGCGTTTCCCCATCCGGCGATCTGATGCATGCGCAGCGTTGCGCCGCCAAACGCGAACAGACCGCACTGGACTTCAATCTGCGAAAAGCGCGCATTGCTCGCGCACAGATTGATGTCGGCGGCCAGCATCAACTCAATTCCCAGTGTCAGGCAGTAGCCTTGGGCGGCGACGATGACCGGTTTGCTGACCCGCGGGCCTGCGAAAACGCCCCACGGGTCGTAACCGCCATCCGGCAATTGCCAACCGTTGACCAGCGTAGGGCCGGTCTCCGCCAGATCCAGCCCGCCAGTAAAATGCTCGCCGTGAGCGAACACCACGGCGACCCGCGCCTGTTCACAGCGTTCGAATTCGCCGTAGGCCAGACTCAGTTCATTGAGCATGTGCATGTCGAAGGCGTTGCGTTTGGCCACGCGGTCCAGCCCGATGAGCATGATGGCGCCGCGCTGTTCCCGGGTGACGTGGCCTTTGATCGAAGAGGTCATGTCCAGAATCCTGCTGCTGAGTAGGAGAGGAGGGTGGGCTGCCTGACTGATGAGGTGAAACGTTTAAGCCCCCGCCGCCAGTAATACCGGGCCTTGAAAAAATAGACACTGGCACAGGTTTGCGCAAAGCCTGTGACCGTTGGCCGCAAGGACTTGGTTGTGTGAAAAAAATGCTCCTTTTTTTTGGCAATTCCGGTATAGTGCGCGCCGGTCTTTCATAGGGCCGTCGTCATGGCGTGTGTTTGCGAGGCACTCTCCGCAAGCCGGTTCCCCCACGAACTATCCTTGACGATCCATTCATCAATACGTTTTCGCAAATCCCCGCCGACAAAGCAGCCAGGGTGACCTTCGGGTCTTACACGGCACGCGCAGCTTTGAAGCATGGGTCTTTGCGGATGCACTCAGAGGCAGACCCATGACCCAGGAAACCGGCGGCTTCGCCGCTCTTGACCTTAATCCGAATATTGTTGCTGCCGTCATCGCGACCGGCTACGAAGAGCCGTCGGCGATTCAGCAACAATCGATCCCGATCATCCTCGCCGGTCACGACATGATCGGTCAGGCGCAGACAGGTACCGGTAAAACCGCAGCCTTCGCACTGCCTATCCTGAACCGCATCGACCCAAGCAAACGCGAGCCGCAAGCGCTGATCCTCGCGCCGACCCGCGAACTGGCCCTGCAAGTGGCCACCGCTTTCGAAACCTATGCCAAGCAGATGCCAAGCGTAAATGTCGTGGCCGTCTACGGCGGTGCGCCGATGGGCCCACAACTGAAAGCCATCCGCAATGGCGCGCAAATCGTTGTCGCCACGCCGGGCCGCCTGTGCGACCACCTGCGTCGCGACGAAAAAGTCCTCGCCACCGTGAACCATCTGGTGCTGGACGAAGCTGACGAAATGCTCAAGCTGGGCTTCATGGATGACCTGGAAGTCATCTTCAACGCCATGCCTGAAAGCCGTCAGACCGTACTGTTCTCGGCCACGCTGCCGCAGTCGATCCGTGCGATCGCCGAGCGTCACCTGAAAGACCCGAAACACGTCAAGATCCAGAGCAAGACCCAGACCGTCACCGCGATCGAGCAGGCTCACCTGCTGGTTCATGCTGACCAGAAGACCTCGGCTGTCCTGAGCCTGCTGGAAGTCGAAGATTTCGACGCCCTGATCATGTTCGTACGCACCAAGCAGGCCACTCTGGACCTGGCCAGCGCTCTGGAAGCCAAAGGCTACAAGGCCGCTGCGCTGAACGGCGACATCGCCCAGAACCAGCGTGAGCGCGTGATCGACTCGCTGAAAGACGGCCGTCTGGACATCGTCGTCGCCACCGACGTCGCGGCCCGTGGTCTGGACGTTCCGCGCATCACTCACGTGTTCAACGTCGACATGCCGTACGATCCGGAGTCGTACGTTCACCGTATCGGCCGTACCGGCCGCGCCGGTCGCGAAGGCCGTGCGCTGCTGTTGGTCACGCCACGTGAGCGCCGCATGCTGCAAGTGATCGAGCGTGTGACCGGTCAGCGGGTAGCTGAGGTTCGCCTGCCCGATTCGCAAGCTGTTCTGGATGCCCGCATCAAGAAACTGACCAACAGCCTCGCGCCGCTGGTTGCCGACGCCGAAGCCAGCCATGGTGACCTGCTCGACCGTCTGACTGCTGACATCGGCTGCAGCCCGCGTGCCCTGGCCGCTGCGCTGCTGCGCAAGGCGACCAACGGTCAAGCGCTGAACCTGGCGGCCATCGAGAAAGAGCGTCCACTGGTGCCGAACAGTGCGCCACGTGGTGATCGTCCGTCGGGCGACCGTCCTGATCGTGGCGACCGCGAGCGTCGCGCGCCGATGCCGCTGGCTGAAGGCCGTGCCCGTTGCCGTACTGCGCTGGGCGCGCGTGACGGTATCGCCGCGAAGAACCTGCTGGGCGCCATCCTCAATGAAGGTGGCCTGGCTCGCGAAGCCATCGGTCGCATCCAGGTGCGCGACAGTTTCAGTCTGGTCGAGCTGCCAGAGGAAGGTCTGGAGCGTCTGCTGGCCAAGCTGAAAGACACCCGCGTTGCGGGCAAACAGCTGAAGCTGCGTCGCTACCGCGAAGACTGATTGGCGTTGAGCTGATCGTCTGAACAAAAAAATCCCCGGCTGGTCCGGGGATTTTTTTGCGTCGCAGAATGCGTATATGCAGGAGCGTTACCCAAACCGGTAAATATCCATCCCCAACGCGCCCATGGTGAAGCCTTGGTGCGCGATGCTGAACTCACCGCCCGCACCCCGCGCGAAATACAGCGGCAGCAGATGCTCGTCGGTCGGATGATTGCGCACGGCATTCGGAGCCTGCCGACGATAATCGTGCAAGGCCACTTCATCGTTGGCCGCCAGTTTCTCCACCATCCAGTCACGAAACACCAGCGCCCAAGGCTCGACGCTTTCTGGCCCTGCGTGCCAATCCAGCTCGCGCAAATTATGGGTGATGCTGCCTGAGCCGATCACCAGCACTTCTTCTTCACGCAACGGGCTCAATGCCTCGCCGACGCGGGTCTGTAATTCAGGCCCCATGCGCGACGGCAATGACACCTGCACGATTGGCACGTCCGCTTTCGGGTACATCAGCGACAGCGGCACCCAGACCCCATGGTCGAACGGGCGGCGGGAATCCATGTGCGCCGGGAGGCCGGCCGCAGCCAGCAGCTCCATGACCCGGTGTGTCGTGGCCAACTGCCCGGATGCCGGGTATTGCACGGCGAAGAGCTCCGCGGGGAAGCCGCCGAAGTCGTGCCAGGTTTCCGGTTGCGGATTGCCATTGACCCGCAAATCGTTGCTTTCCCAGTGCGCTGACACGATCACCACCGCCTTGGGCCGTGGCAGTTCAGCGGCCAGACGCGCCAGTGCCGGGCCACTTTCACCGGGTTCCAGAGCGAGCATGGGGGAGCCATGAGAAATGAACAGGCTGGGGAACATGTCGAACGTCCTGAGCGTATAAGATAGTGGCCATGATCAGGCAGATCATTGATCTAAATCTAATATAAGTTTTAGTGCCGTTTGATCGAAATATCAGGAGCATTTATGGAGCCGCAGTTTTGGCATGAGCGCTGGGCGATCAATCAGATAGGTTTCAATCAATCGGAGGTGAATCCGTATCTTGTGAAGCTCTGGCCAGAGCTGACGGTTCAGTCGGGTGAGCGTGTTTTCGTGCCTCTCTGCGGGAAGACGATCGACATCCACTGGCTTCTGGATCAAGGCCATTACGTCGTCGGCGCCGAGTTGTCCGAAACCGCCGTCGCTGCGTGGTTCAGCGAAGCGGGTTTGACTCCCAGGGTCGAGGAGCACGCAGATTTCAAACTGTACCGCTACGGAGCGTGTGAGATCTGGTGCGGCGATTTCTTTGCGCTCAAACCGGAAAACATCGGCGAATGCACAGCGTTTTACGACCGCGCCGCGATGATCGCGCTGCCCGCAAGCATGCGCTGGCAGTACGTTCAACAGTTGAATCGACTCATGGGAGAGGATTCCTGCGGCCTGCTGATCACATTGGATTACGACCAATCTCGGATCGACGGGCCTCCCTTCGCTGTGGATGGCGACGAGGTGCAGCAACTGCTGTCGCCAGAGTGGCGAGTGAAGCAGGTGGGAGAGTGGGACGTGCTGGAAAAGAGCGCCAAGTTCAAGCAGGCGGGAGTGACGCAGTTGATGGAATACGCCTACCGGATGTTTCGCCGATAGTAACTGTTTGTCTCTGTAGCCGTCCGGAGTTGGAGCGGTTTATCTTGGCAAAAGAAAAGGGCGACCCGAAGTCGCCCTTTCTCATTACAGCACTGCGAATCAACCGCGACGGCGCAAGGCCTCGATACGGTCTTCCAGCGGCGGGTGGCTCATGAACAGGCCTGCGAGGCCGTGTTTAAGGCCGCCATTGATGCCGAAAGCGGTCAGGCTATCAGGCATTTGCACCGGAACACCCTGTTCCGAACGCAGGCGCTGCAACGCGCTGATCATCGCGCCAGTACCGGCCAGGCGAGCACCGGCGTCGTCGGCGCGGTATTCGCGTTTGCGCGAGAACCACATGACGATGGCGCTGGCCAGGAAGCCCAGCACGATTTCGGCGAAGATGGTCGCGATATAGAACGCCATGCCCCGGCCTTCTTCGTTCTTGAAGATCACCTTGTCAACGAAGTTGCCGATGATGCGCGCGAAGAACATCACGAAGGTGTTCACCACGCCCTGAACCAACGCCAGCGTCACCATGTCGCCGTTGGCCACGTGGCCGATTTCGTGGGCCAGTACCGCTTTCACCTCTTCAGGCGAGAAGCGCTCCAGCAGCCCCTGGCTTACGGCGACCAGTGCGTCGTTCTTGTTCCACCCGGTGGCGAAGGCGTTCGCTTCGTAGGCCGGGAAAATCCCGACTTCCGGCATTTTGATGCCCGCCTCGCGGGACAGTTGTTCCACGGTTTGCAGCAGCCATTGTTCGTGGCGGGTGCGGGGTTGGGTGATGATCTCGGTTCCGGTGCTCATCTTGGCCATCCACTTGGAGATGAACAGCGAGAACAGCGAACCGGCGAAACCAAACACGGCGCAGAAGATCAGCAGCTGATTGAGGTTCAGATCAACCCCGTTGGCCGCCATGAAACCATTGAAGCCAAAAAGGCTCAGGGTGATGCTGGCAATCAGCACGACCGCAAGGTTAGTGGCCAAAAACAGCAAGATGCGCATCATGATCTGGAATTTCTCCTCGTGAAGAATGTGTAACGCGTTGCGGGTATATAAGGTGATGTCGGAGGCTATTCAACCGGGCGACTATTTCAAACTGTGTCTTTTTGCGTCGCCAAGGCAATTATGGACCATGGACGAGAGGGCGGGGGTAGAGCGTTCAAGTAATACTGATCGTTCCCACGCTCTGCGTGGTAACGCCGCACAGGACGCTCCGCGTCCCCTGCAGGGTGGCGCGGAGCGTCACGGGATGCGTGCCCATGCAGAGCGTGGGCACGATCAGCAGCACTACTGCTTGTAGGTTTTCAGGAAATTGCCGATCCGGCCAATCGCCGCTTCCAGATCATCCACGCGTGGCAAGGTCACCACGCGGAAGTGGTCCGGCCAAGGCCAGTTGAACGCGGTGCCCTGAACGATCAGCAGTTTCTCGGACAGCAGCAGATCCAGCGCGAACTTCTCGTCGTTGTGGATCGGACAGACTTTCGGGTCGATCCGCGGGAAGGCATACAGCGCGCCCATCGGCTTGACGCAGCTCACGCCGGGAATGTCATTGAGCAGTTCCCACGTGCGGTTGCGCTGTTCCAGCAAGCGGCCTGGCGGAAGGATCAGATCGTTGATGCTCTGATAGCCACCCAGCGCGGTCTGAATCGCGTGCTGGCTCGGCACGTTGGCGCAAAGGCGCATGTTGGCCAGGATATCGATGCCTTCGATGTAGCTCTGGGCGTTGTGTTTCGGGCCGGAGATGGCAATCCAGCCGGAGCGGAAACCCGCTACGCGATAGGATTTCGACAGCCCGTTGAAGGTCAGGCACAGCAGGTCCGGCGCCAGCGAAGCGGTGCAGATGTGCACGGCATCGTCGTACAGGATCTTGTCGTAGATCTCGTCGGAGAACACCACCAGGTTGTGCTGACGAGCGATCTCCAGCATGCCCAGCAGCACTTCTTTCGAATACACGGCGCCGGTCGGGTTGTTCGGGTTGATGATGACCATGGCCTTGGTGTTCGGCGTGATCTTGGCCTTGATATCGTCCAGATCCGGCCACCAGTTGGCCTGCTCGTCGCACAGGTAATGCACCGGGTTGCCGCCGGACAGCGCAACGGCAGCAGTCCACAGCGGGTAGTCCGGCGCAGGCACCAGCACTTCGTCACCGTTGTTCAGCAGCGCCTGCATCGACATTACGATCAGCTCGGACACGCCGTTGCCCAGGTAGATGTCCTCGATGCCGACACCTTCGACCTGCTTCTGCTGGTAGTACTGCATCACTGCTTTGCGGGCGCTGAACAGGCCTTTGGAGTCGCTGTAGCCCTGCGCGGTCGGCAGGTTGCGGATCACGTCCTGCAGGATCTCGTCAGGTGCCTCGAAACCAAACGGTGCCGGGTTGCCGATGTTCAGCTTGAGGATGCGATGGCCTTCCTCTTCCAGACGTTTGGCGTGCTTGAGCACGGGCCCGCGAATGTCGTAGCAGACGTTGGCGAGCTTGTTCGATTTGCTGAACTGCATGGTGATTGATCCCAAAGAGAACGATTTGCCGTAAGCAACGAAGGCGAATCTATGAGCACGACGCCATCAAAATGAATTTGTATGCCTTCAAGGCCGGTGACAGACTGGCGTCCGACGAAGGCGCAATCATACGTGCCGCCCGATCCGTGGAAAAGACACAGTTCGGGCTTTTTGAGTTTGGAGGTGTACCCGTGGACAAGCTGGAAAAAACCCTCGAAGAGTGGAAGCAGATGCTCGACCCAGAGCAGTATCAGGTCTGCCGTCTGAAGGCCACCGAACGGCCCTTCACGGGCAAATACAACATGACTAAAACGCCGGGCGTCTACCACTGCGTGTGCTGCGGCGATGCTCTGTTCGACTCTACCACCAAGTTCGATTCCGGCTGCGGCTGGCCCAGCTTTTACGCGCCGATCGAAGGCAGTGCGGTGGTGGAAGTGCGTGATGTCAGCCACGGCATGATTCGCACCGAAGTGGTGTGCGCCAAGTGCGATGCTCACCTGGGTCATGTATTCCCGGACGGCCCGCCACCGACCGGCCTGCGTTACTGCATCAATTCGGTCTGCCTGGACCTGGTGCCCCGCGACGCTTGATGCTGTGATATCACGCTGAGTAATTCGATGGCGCGCCAATCACTGGCGCGCTAGTTTGGCGGTTTGATTCTTTTCGAGGCCTCGCCATGAGCGACAATTTGCTGAACATCCCGGTGCAGACGATCAAGGGCGAGCAGAAAACCCTCGCGGACTATGCGGGCAAGGCCGTTTTGGTGGTGAACACGGCGAGCAAATGCGGGTTCACACCACAATATAAAGGCCTCGAAGAGCTATGGCAGCGTTACAAGGATCAAGGCCTGGTCGTTTTGGGCTTCCCCTGCAATCAGTTTGGCAAGCAGGAACCGGGCAATGAAGGTGCGATCTCCGAATTCTGCGAGTTGAACTACGGGGTGAGTTTTCCGTTGTTCAAGAAGATCGATGTGAACGGCAGCAACGCTCACCCGTTGTTCGTTCAGCTTAAAAAGCAGGCGCCAGGTCTGTTGGGGTCAGAGCGCATCAAGTGGAATTTCACCAAATTCCTGGTCGGCAAGGACGGCAAACTGGTCAAACGCTATGCGCCGTTGACCAAGCCGGAAGAGCTGACCTCGGATATTGAGGCGTTGCTTAAATAATTGAATCGCTGTCGGGTGCTTGATTCTGGCCGGAGGCCGTAGGGGCAAGCCCCATTCCTACGCCTTGCGGGCAGAATCAAACAACTGCGCTCAGTTCGTCTGCACCACCGGAATCCACTGATCCAGCACGGTGATCAACTCTTCCCGATGAAACGGCTTGGCCAGATAGTCGTTCATGCCCGCTGTCCTGCAGTGTTCGCGTTCTTCGGGCATGGCGTTGGCCGTCAGGGCGATGATCGGTAAATCAGGCCATTTCCCGCTTTGGCGAATCAGCCGGGTGGCTTCATAACCGTTCATCACCGGCATGTTGCAGTCCATCAGCACCAGATCGAAACGTCCGCGCTCAAGCTGCTGCAAGACCTCCCCGCCGTGGCTGCTGACCACCACTTCACACCCCAGCTTGCTGAGCATGCCCTTGGCCACCAACTGGTTCACCGGGTTGTCCTCCACCAACAGAATCCGCGCGCGATGGGGCGCGACCAATGGGCTGCCGGGCAAATCGTCAGGCATCAGCGCATCTGTTTTCAAACTTCGGGACAACGCTTGATGCAGCACGGCGCGCGAGAGTGGGCGCGCCTGTTGTTGCAACGGCGCCAAGGCCTCGACCTGGCTGGCTGGCATGAAATTGCCATACGCCGTCACCAGCAGAATGGGAATTCGGGTGGCCGGGCGAATCCCGACAAGGCACTCAAGGCAGTCCGTGATCAGCAGGTCGGGCTGGGTGTCGGGGTGTAAATCCGGGGTCGAGAAATGGCGATACTCGATGCCCCATTCAGGCAACAACCTGCTCAGTAATTCCGTCAGGCCGCTGTTGAGCGGGCTGACCACCACCACGCGGCCTTTCAATCTTGGCCATGGGGTTGCGGGGGTGTGGGCGGGGAGGGGCAAATCGGCATAGAAACGGCTGCCCACGCCGGGCGTGGATTCAATGTTCAACTGGCTGCCCATGGCTTCGCACAGGTTGTGGGTCAGCGTGAGGCCCAGCCCGGTGCCGCCATACTGGCGTGTGATCGCCGCTTCCGCCTGGGTGAAGGGCTGGAAAATCCTGGCCTGAGCATCCTTGGCGATGCCGATCCCGGTGTCGCAGACTTCGATGCGCACCCTGTCACCTTGCTGGCTCAACCGCAGGTCGACGCGTCCTGTTCGTGTGAATTTCAGCGCATTGGAGAGCAGGTTGCTGACGATCTGCCTGACCCGCGTCGGGTCGCCCAGCACCAAGGCCGGAAACGCCGGGTCGATCAGGCAGGCCAGCTCCACCGTCGCGGCGGCGTTCTGCGACAACAAGGTGGCGGTGTCTTCGATCAAAGTGGCCAGATCGAAGGGGATACGTTCCAGCTCCAATTGTCCGGCGTCGAATTTCGACAGGTCGAGGATGTCGTTGAGCAGTTCCACCAGCACCTTGCCCGAGTCGTGAGCAATCGACAGTTGCTGGCGCTGTTCGGCACTCAACGGCCCGTCCAGCGAGAGCGCGAGCATGCCCAGCAGCCCGTTGAGCGGCGTACGAATTTCATGGCTCATGTGCGCCAGAAACGCCGAGCGGGCGTGGGCCATGTCCAGCGCGGTGCTGCGGGCGATCTGCAATTCTTCGTTGGACTGACTGAGCCGAGCGTTGCTGGCCTTGAGTTCCTGGGTGCGGGCCGATACCACGTTTTCCAGCTCGTTGAGGTGCTCGGTCAGGCGGTTTTCGGCATCCCGTCGACGGCCAAATTCGGACGCGACATTTTCGAACTGTTGGTTGGCGACCTGCACCAGCACGCCGATTTCGTCGCGCTCATGGCCGGGCGGGCAGGGCAGCGGGGCTTGCTCGGGGCTGCTTGAGTCGCGACTGGACAGGGCGCGGATGACACCGGTCAGCGGCTTGGTCAGTGTCAGGTAAAACAACCCCATGAGGATGCCCGCGAACACCAGGCTGCGGGCGAAGCCGTTGAGCAGGGTGATTTCCGCCCGCTGAAGAAAGTGGCTGCCGAACGCGAAGGTGTCGACCTCCAGTTGCAGCGTGCCGATGGTCTCGTTGGGCATGTGATCCAGATGCAGCGCATCCTCGAACTGACGACTCTTGCCGAACAGGAAGTCGCTGAACATGCGGTAGGGGCTTTCCGTCAGCGGGCGTGACACCGAGGCCAGCAGGACGTCGTTATTGTCGATCAGGCGTGCGCTGACCACGGCGGGTGAGT
The DNA here is from genome assembly GCF_044900175.1 of Pseudomonas sp. NPDC088444. NCBI lineage: Bacteria > Pseudomonadati > Pseudomonadota > Gammaproteobacteria > Pseudomonadales > Pseudomonadaceae > Pseudomonas > Pseudomonas sp. NPDC088444. The sequence continues at coordinate 863,859 of NZ_JBJDNK010000001.1, read as the reverse complement.
GCAGCAGGCCCGAAATCAGTTCCTGCGCAAGTTCGGCATCAATGTTGTAGGCGATGCGCGAGGCCGGATTATGGCTGATTTGCAGCAGAGAGCGAATTTCACGATCGATGGAGGCGTCTTCGCTGGCATAATCGATCGCAATCTGCGCCAGGCTGAACAGGGTTCCCAGCAGGAATCCGATCAGCACGGTCAAACGGGCCTGTTTGAACGACAGTCGGTGAGTGATCGGTATATCCATAAGGGCACTTGATCCCAGGGGCACTTGCACTTCGTGTGTCCGTTGCGGGCCAAGCATAGCTGATCGCAGACCGGCTTTAACCAGTTAAATCAAGGAGACAACGTGGATTCTCGGTTGAACGCATTTCTGGAACGTGCCGAGTCGGTTCTGGCGCGGCTTGAGCCTTTGTTGCCCGCCGTGCGCGAGCCGGTAGACTGGAACACCTCGCTGGCCGCCCGCTGGGTGCGCGAGGGCCGTACCGGTTATCTTCTGCCCCTGGACGTGACGCTGGACATGCGTCTGTCGGACCTGATCGGCGTCGATCAGCAGCGCGCGCAACTGGGGCGCAACACTCAGCAGTTCATCGATGGCCTGCCTGCCAACCACGCGTTGCTGTGGGGGTCTCGCGGGACAGGTAAATCTTCGCTGGTTCGCGCTTTGCTGGCCGAGCATGCCAAGGCTGGGCTGCGCCTGATCGAGATCGAACGCGATCATCTGGGCGATCTGCCTCGCGTCGTTGAGCAATTGCAGAAGCTGCCGCAGCGTTTCGTGCTGTTCTGCGATGACCTGTCGTTCGAATCCGGTGAGGGGGATTATCGCGTCCTCAAGAGCGTGCTCGACGGTTCGCTGGAGCAGGCCCCGGATAACGTCTTGCTGTACGCCACGTCCAACCGTCGCCATCTGGTGCCGGAAAAGGAAAGTGACAACGCGCACTGGCAGCGCGGCGACGATGGCGAAATTCATCCGAGCGAGGCGGTCGAGGACAAGATTGCCTTGTCCGACCGCTTTGGCTTGTGGCTGTCCTTCTATCCATTCACGCAGGAGCATTACCTGGACGTGGTGGAGCACTGGATCGGCGAACTGGCGGGCAAGGCCGGGCTGCAATGGCAGCGTGACCACGAACTCGACATTCTGGCGGTGCGCTGGGCCACGGGCCGTGGCAACCGCAACGGCCGTTGTGCCTATCAGTTCGCCCGTTATTGGGTTGGTTTGAAAATGCTGGAGCAACATCCATGATCGATTTGAATGCCGCAGGGCAGGGCCTTGATGGCTACAACCTGCTGACCGCCCAACTGGAATCCCTGCTGGCGGACGAGCGCGACTTCATCGCCAACGCCGCGCAGTTTTCGGCGTTCCTGTATACCCAGTTGGAAGACCTCAACTGGGCGGGTTTCTACCTCAACCGCAACGAAGAACTGGTGCTTGGCCCGTTTCAGGGGCAGATTGCCTGCGTGCGCATTCCGTTCGGCAAAGGCGTCTGTGGCACCGCCGCGCAGACCCGCGAAACCCAGCGCGTGCTGGACGTGCATGAGTTTCCAGGGCACATCGCGTGTGACAGCGCATCGAACAGCGAGCTGGTCGTGCCGTTGATCAAGGACGGGCGCTTGATTGGCGTGCTGGACCTGGACAGCCCGAGTCTGGCGCGTTTCAGTGAGGTGGATCAGGCGGGGATCGAAGCCTTGGCGGCGATTTTTCTCAAGGCCACTGACTGCTGAGAGGGCGGGCAGTGCCTTGTCCGAGCCTGACGCAGATTCAACTGTGGATGCGAACTCATTCTGGGCGGCATCCCGACGATGCGATCCTACAGCCGATAGAGATCTGTCGAATGTACGGGCCAATCGTCGGAATGCCGCCGGAGCGAATTCGCTCCCATAGGCTGATGCGGGGTGTCAGCCTGCTACCGGTCTGTCTTCTGTCACCGCCGCCTCAGGCTCCATCTTCCTGAAATACGTCGACAGCAACGCCCCCGAAATGTTGTGCCACACGCTGAACAGCGCGCTGGGTACCGCTGCCAGTGGTGAGAAGTGCGAAGCGGCCAGTGCGGCGCCGAGGCCGGAGTTCTGCATACCGACTTCCAGCGACAGTGACTTGCGCTGTGGCAACGGCAGTTTGAACAGCTTGCCGGTGAAATAACCCAGCAGGAAACCAAAGCTGTTGTGCAGCACGACCACGGCCATGATCAGCAGACCCGATTCGGCGATCTTCGCCTGGCTGGCCGCCACCACTGCGCAGACGATCATCACGATGCTCACCACCGAAATCAGCGGCAGCACATCGACGGCGTAGCTCACTTTTTCGCCGAGTACGCGCTGGGCGACTACGCCGAGTACGATCGGCAGCATCACGAATTGCAGGATCGACCAGAACATTTCCATGAAGGACACCGGCAGCCACGCCGAGGCCAGCAGCCAGATCAGCGCCGGGGTCAGCAACGGGGCGAGGAGGGTGGTGACGGCGGCGATGGCTACCGACAGCGCCAGATCACCTTTGGCCAGCCAGGTCATGACGTTGGACGAGGTGCCGCTCGGGCAGCAGCCGACCAGAATCACGCCGACGGCGATTTCCGCAGGCAGGTGGAACACCTGGCACAGCAACCACGCCACCCCCGGCATGATCACGAAATGCGCAACCACACCCAGCGCTACACGCCATGGATGGCGCACGACCTCGGAGAAATCTTCCAGCTTCAGGGTCAGCCCCATGCCGAACATGACCAGTCCCAGCAGTGGGACGATCAGGGTTTTCAGGCTGATGAACCAGCTCGGAAACAGGAACGCCAGCACGGCGAACAGCAGCACCCAGTACGCGAAGGTGTTACCGACAAAACGACTCAATGCAGCCAGCGCACGCATGGCTTGCTCCTTTTATTGTTGGATGAACCGGGGTTTGAAACTGTGGGAGCCGGCTTGCTGGCGAAGGCGGTGTGTCATTCAGCCCCTAAGTGTCTGAAATGACGCCTTCGCCAGCAAGCCGGCTCCCACAAGGTTCGGTGGTGAATCAGATCCCCTGCGGAATCTCTTCACCGCCCAACGCTTCGAACAGCTCCGGCAGGAACTCGCCGAAGGTCAGCATCATCAGGGTGAAGCTGGCGTCCAGTTGGCCCAGCGCGTCGTCGCCGCCGTCCTGTTCGGCTTGATCTTGCAGCAGGTCTTCGAATTTCAGACGCTTGACGGTCAGCTTGTCGTCCAGCACGAACGACAGCTTGTCCTGCCAGGCCAAAGACAATTGAGTGACGACTTTGCCGGTACTCAGGTGCAGTTGGATTTCGTCGCTGGTCAGGTCCTGACGCTTGCACTTCACGATACCGCCGTCTTCGTGGGTGTCGCGCAGTTCGCACTCGTCGAGCACGAAGAAATTGGCTGCCGTTTCGCCGGACTTGACCCAGTCGGTCATGATCGCGGTCGGCGCGGTTTTTACCGTCACTGGACGCACTGGCAACGAGCCGACCACTTCACGCAGGGTCGACAACAGGTCTTCGGCGCGTTTCGGGCTGGAGGCGTTGACCAGAATCAGGCCCTGCTTCGGCGCGATGGCGGCGAAGGTCGACGACTTGCGAATGAACGCGCGAGGCAGGAACGCCTGGACGATTTCGTCCTTGAGCTGGTCGCGTTCCTTTTTATAGACCTTGCGCATCTGCTCGGTCTCGATCTCTTCGACTTTCTCTTTCAGCGCGTCATTGACCACGCTGCCCGGCAGGATGCGCTCTTCCTTGCGCGCCGAGACCAGCATGAAGTCGCCGCTGACGTGTACCAGTGGTGCGTCTTCACCTTTGCCGAATGGCGCGACAAAACCGTAAGTGGTCAACTCCTGGCTGGCACACGCGCGTGCAGGCTTGGTCGCCAATGCGGCTTCCAGCGCCTCGGCGTCAAATGGCAGGTCCTGGGTCAGGCGATACACGAGCAGGTTTTTGAACCACATGGGTTACATCTCTCCTTTATACAAAGGGGGGCATTATTCGCTGCCGCGACCCTTCGGCCAACCCTGATGTAAGCCTTTGGCGGGATTATAAAAATTATTTGAAAAAGTGCTTGCCAGAGGTGGGATCGCTCCGTAGAATGCGCGCCACACCGAGAGACAAGGGTGATTAGCTCAGCCGGGAGAGCATCTGCCTTACAAGCAGAGGGTCGGCGGTTCGATCCCGTCATCACCCACCACTCGTTGAAAGGTGTTACGCGCAGCGGTAGTTCAGTCGGTTAGAATACCGGCCTGTCACGCCGGGGGTCGCGGGTTCGAGTCCCGTCCGCTGCGCCATATTGAGTATCGAGGCCCTTGAACTCCTCGATACGACAGAGAAAGCGACCTTAGGGTCGCTTTTTTTGTGCCTGGGATTTGGTGGGTGGGAAGGAATACCTTGGGGAATAACCCTTTTGGGAGATTCTATGTTACCTGGTCAACCGCCTTCCCCTCCCGGTTGGCTCCCACAATGACCGAGTCGGCTCCATGCCTTTTGTTCGACGCCGAACCTGTGGGAGCCGGCTTGCTGGCGAAGGCGTCGTGTCAGGCGATACTTTCGTATCAGAGGCACCGCATTCGCCAGCAAGCCGGCTCCCACAGGTTGTGGACCTGCCGCTACCCCACATCCACCTCCACCACATCGCCACTCAACCGCACCGGCCAGGTCCTCAACTTCAACGCCGGATCTTCCAGGCACAACCCATCCTCCAGCCGGTAATGCTGTTTATATAGAGGTGAGGCGATCACCAGGCTGCCCGCGACACTGCCCACCAGTCCGCGCCCGATCACGTTCACACCCGACACCGGATCACGGTTATCGACGGCAAACAACTGCGGCGTCCCGCTGATGCAGGCGACGTAAAACAACGCCACTTGCTGGTTACCCACCAGCGCGACGACGCCGGAGTTGAGCACCAGGTCGTCACGGGCGCACACCGCGCGCCAGGCTTGGGTCTTGGAAAGGTCCATCATCACTGCACCGGTCGGGCTCATCGTGCGATCTCCACAGGAATCAGGTTGAGTTCATGGCTGCGCGCCGGACGACGCTGGCTGCGTTCCTTGACGAAATGGATGTCCGGGTCGGCGCTTTTATCGTTGACGAACGTGCGGAAGCGCTTGAGCTTTTCCGGGCTCTTGAGGGCGTTGGCCCATTCGCATTCGTAACGGTCGACCACCAGTTGCATCTGTTCCTCCAGTTCGGCGGCCAGCCCCAGGCTGTCGTCGATGACCACGGCCTTGAGGTAATCCAGCCCGCCCTCCAGCGATTCGCGCCATACCGACGTGCGTTGTAACTTGTCAGCGGTGCGGATGTAGAACATCAGCACCCGGTCGATGTAGCGAATCAGCGTTTCGTCATCCAGGTCCGTGGCGAACAGCTCGGCGTGACGCGGGCGCATGCCGCCATTGCCACAGACATACAGGTTCCAGCCGTTCTCGGTGGCAATCACCCCGATGTCCTTGCTCTGCGCTTCGGCGCATTCTCGGGTGCAGCCCGACACCGCGAACTTCAATTTATGAGGCGAGCGCAGCCCCTTGTAACGATCCTCGATGTTCAAAGCCATTTGCACGCTGTCCTGCACGCCATAGCGACACCAGGTGCTGCCTACACAAGACTTTACCGTGCGCGTCGATTTGCCATAGGCATGCCCGGTTTCGAACCCGGCGGCGATCAGTTCGGCCCAGATGTCCGGCAATTCGTGCAACTGCGCGCCAAACAGGTCGATGCGCTGCCCGCCGGTAATCTTGGTGTACAGGTCGTATTTCTTCGCCACGGCACCAATGGCGATCAGGCCCTCGGGGGTGATTTCACCCGCCGGAATGCGCGGGACCACCGAATAGGTGCCGTTCTTCTGCATGTTGGCCATGAACGTGTCGTTGGTGTCCTGCAATGGCACCAGCGATGGGTCCATGATCGGCTTGTTCCAGCAAGACGCAAGGATCGAGCCGACCGCTGGCTTGCAGATGTCGCAACCAAGATGGCCCTTGCCGTGACGAGTGAGCATGTCTTCGAATGTTTCGATTTTTTCGACCCGAGCGAAGGCGTATAGCTCCTGACGGGTGTAGGCGAAGTGCTCGCACAGGCTTTTGTCTACGGCCACGCCGCGAGCGGTCAGTTCGTGTTCGAACACACTTTTCAACAACGCCGCGCAGCCGCCGCAACCGGTGGCAGCCTTGGTGCAGGCCTTGATGCCAGCGAGGTCGGTGCAACCGCCGTCGATGGCCGAGCAGATCGAGGCTTTGCTGACGTTGTGGCAGGAGCAGATGGTGGCCGTCGCAGGCAAGGCGTCGGCGCCGAGTGTCGGCGCGCCTTCGCTTTGCGGCATGATCAGGCTCGACGGATCGGCGGGCAGCTTGATGCCGTTTTGGGCGTATTGCAGCAGGGTGTCGTAGTAACTGTTGTCGCCGACCAGCACAGCGCCCAGCACCTGTTTGCCATCCGCCGACACGACCAGACGCCGATAACTGGCTGTGGCTTCGTCGATGAAGCGGTAACTGCGTGCACCGGTCAATGCGCCGTGGGCGTCGCCAATCGAGGCGACGTCCACACCCAGCAGCTTGAGCTTGGTCGACATGTCAGCGCCGAAGAACGGCTGGGCGTCCTGCTCACACAACTGCGCGGCGACATTGCGCGCCATCTGATACCCCGGCGCAACCAGGCCGAACACGCTGCCATTCCATGCGGCGCATTCGCCGATGGCGAAGATGTCGGCGTCGCTGGTGCGGCAGTGCTCATCGATGGCGATGCCACCGCGCGGCCCGAGTTCCAGTGCGCACTGGCGGGCGAGGGCGTCTTGCGGGCGAATGCCTGCGGAAAACACGATCAGGTCGGTTTCGAGGAATTCGTCCTCGGCGAAATTCATGCGATAGCGGTACTCCTCGCCTCGGGTGATCGACTGCGTGGCGCGGGACAGGTGCACGCCGACGCCGAGGGCCTCGATGCGTGTTTTTAATGCGGCACCGCCGAAATCGTCCAGTTGCACCGGCATCAGGCGTGGGGCGAATTCGACGACATGAGCTTCCAGGCCAAGGGATTTCAGCGCATTGGCCGCTTCCAGTCCCAACAGCCCGCCGCCGACCACCACGCCGCGTTTCGCTTGGCTGGCAGCGGCGCGGAGGGTGTCCAGGTCGTCGAGGGTGCGATACACCAGACGCGAGTGCCCCTCAGCGCCTTCAATTGGGGGCACGAACGGGTAAGAGCCCGTCGCCAGGACCAGCTTGTCGTAGCTGAAGCAGCCTTGGGCAGTGATGACCTCGCGCCGAACCCGGTCGATTTCCAGCACCGGAACGCCCAGATGCAGGGTCAGCCCGGCCTGCTCATATAAAGAAGCGTCGCTCAGGGCCAGGGATTCGGCATCGCGCCCGCCGAAGTATTCGGAGAGGTGCACGCGGTCGTAGGCGCGCTGACCTTCCTCGCCAAAGACGTGAATGCGATAACGGTTTAGTGCGCCTGCGGCGATCAATTGTTCGACGCAGTGGTGTCCGACCATGCCGTTACCAACCACGATCAGGGTTTGCACAGCGTCAAGAGGGGCGACTGGGGTGTTCATATCGAATCCGGCCTCGGCTCGTCAGGTTTTTTGAAAGCAAAAAAAAGGCGCCCGGAACCGTTGGGTTCCAGGCGCCTTTGCCTGTTCTGTTATGCGGTGCCGCCCGACCACGCTGTCGACGGAACCTATGTGGCCCGAGGGCGAATCGTCGTTGACTGGCCGGGGCTGCCAGCGTTGTGTGTGGCTGGGCTTGGGGATGAGGGAAGCAATGGGTGTGCCAGAGCGCGGGCAAGCCACGCTCCTACGGCCTACGGCCAGAAACGTCACTGCGTCGGCACATAAAAGGTGCATTTATCCGCTGAGTCGCCCCAGGTTGTGGCGAGGACGGCCTTCAATATCCGGCGTCGCGAGCCGCGCGCCCATGTCACATCATGTGCAGGATAACTGGCCTACTGTTTGCAACCCCCTCCACACAGGCAATCAACGCCGATTGCCCACTTCACGACAAAGGCGCCGTGTGCTCCCCGTTTTCGACGGTGGAGAACAAGGCGCTTTTTTGTTTTCGGGAAGGTGGGTATGGCGAGCAGCGTGCGAAGTGTGTGTCCTTATTGTGGTGTCGGTTGCGGCATCGTGATGCAGGTCGAGAACAACCGGGTGATCAAGGTCAGCGGCGACAAGGCCCATCCGACCAACTTCGGCCGTCTGTGCACCAAGGGCACGACCTGCGGTCAGGCGATTGCCGAGTCAGGGCGCATGGAATCGGCCTACGTTCGCGATCAACGCCAGCAAGACCCGGTGCAAACCGGCATCGACGCTGCGATCAGCGAAACCGCCCGGCGCCTGCGCGCGATCCTCGACCGCGACGGGCCTGACGCGCTGGCCTTTTATGTCTCCGGGCAAATGTCGCTGGAGGCTCAGTACCTGGCCAACAAGCTGGCCAAGGGCTTTGTGCGCACGAACAACATCGAATCCAACTCGCGGCTGTGCATGGCCAGTGCGGGCAGTGGCTACAAACTGTCCCTCGGTTCGGACGGTCCGCCCGGTTCCTATGATGATTTCGACAAGGCCGATGTGTTCTTCGTGATCGGCGCGAACATGGCCGACTGTCACCCGATCCTGTTCCTGCGCATGATGGACCGGGTCAAGGCCGGGGCGAAGCTGATCGTTGTCGATCCCCGCCGCAGTGCCACCGCCGATAAAGCCGATCTGTTTTTACAGATCAAACCCGGCACCGATCTGGCCTTGCTCAACGGCCTGCTGCACTTGCTGCTGATCAATGGTGACATCGATGCGGCGTTCATCGCGGCCTACACCCAAGGCTGGGAGGTGATGCCCGAGTTTCTCGCCGACTACACGCCGGAAAAAGTCGCGCAACTCACCGGTCTGGCAGAGCGCGACATTCGTCAGGCGGCGCAGATGATCGGCCAGGCGCCTGAATGGATGAGCTGCTGGACCATGGGCCTGAACCAGAGCACCCACGGCACCTGGAACACTAATGCGCTGTGCAACCTGCATTTGGCGACGGGGGCGGTCTGTCGTCCTGGCAGCGGACCTTTTTCCCTGACCGGCCAGCCCAACGCCATGGGCGGCCGGGAAATGGGCTACATGGGGCCAGGACTTCCAGGGCAGCGCTCGGTGCTCGTCGAACAAGACCGCAGCTTTATTGAGCGCCTGTGGGCGATCCCCCAAGGCAGCCTCGGTCATGCGCTCGGTGGCGGCACCCTCGACATGTTCCAGCAGATGCGCGACGGCGTGATCAAGGCCTGCTGGATCATCTGCACCAACCCGGTGGCCAGCGTCGCCAATCGCTCGACCGTGATCGATGCGCTGCAAACCGCCGAATTGGTGATCACTCAAGATGCCTTTCTCGACACCGAAACCAATCGCTACGCCGACATTCTTCTGCCCGGCGCGCTGTGGTCTGAGGCGGAGGGCGTGATGATCAATTCCGAGCGCAATATCAACCTCACGCAGAAAGCCGTCGATGCTCCCGGCGATGCGTTGCCGGATTGGCAGATCATCGCCCGCGTGGCCTGCGAAATGGGCTTTGCCGAGGCGTTCAGCTATGCGTCTGCCGAAGCGGTGTTCGAGGAAATCAAACAGGCCTGGAATCCGAAGACCGGTTACGACATTCGTGGCGCCTCGTATTCGCGCTTGCGTGAGCAACCGCTGCAATGGCCGATTGCGCTCGACGCCGAGGGCACGCGCAACCCGATTCGCTACCTCAACAATGGCACCAGCCAAACCGTGAAGCACGACGAACAGGGCCGGCGCCCGGCCATTGTTTTTGCCACGCCATCCGGCAAGGCGCAGTTCCTGCCGCGCCCGCACAGGCTGCCCGCCGAGATGCCCAGCGATGCCTTTCCAATAGTGCTCAACACCGGCCGCGTGCAGCACCAGTGGCACACGCTGACCAAGACCGGCAAAGTCGCGACCCTGAACACACTCAATCCCGGCCCCTTCGTCGAGATTCATCCCGAGGATGCCGAGAGGCTGGGTATTGTCGACAAGGACGCCGTGGAAGTGCGTTCGGTGCGAGGTCACGCCGTATTACCTGCTGTGGTGACGGACAGGGTGCTGCCCGGCAACTGCTTCACGCCGTTTCACTGGAACGACGTGTACGGCGAGAATCTGGCCATCAACGCTGTGACCAGCGACGCCATCGATCCGATCTCCCAGCAGCCCGAATTCAAGTGTTGCGCGGTGGCGTTGAAGAAGGTCGAGTTGATTGGCCATCGTTTTCTCGATTTGCCGCAGGCCGATGATGACGAGGAAGCCGCACTGGAAGGTGAACCATTGCTGACCCTGCTCTGGGCCTCGCAGACGGGCAACGCCGAGACACTGGCCAAGGGCTTCGGCAGCCGGTTAAGAGCAGCAGGCGTGCCAGTACAGGTGTCAGCGATGGACAGCTATCCGCTGAGCCGTTTGAGCGAGGCGAAGTATGTTGCGCTGATCAGCAGCACCTTTGGCGACGGGGATTCACCGGACAATGGGCAAGGGTTCTGGCAGGCACTGACTGCACGGCAAGAGCGCCTTGAATCGCTGCGTTATGCCGTGTTGGCGCTGGGCGATCCCAGTTATGAAAGTTTCTGCCAGCACGGCAAGAATCTGGATCTGCGTCTGGCGACATTGGGCGCATTGCCACTGACGCCGCGCGTGGATTGCGACGGGGATTTTCAGGATCAGGCCAAGGGCTGGTTCAAGGCCTTGCAACAGGCGCTGGCGTTGAATGTACCGGATATCGAAGCGGCTGAACCTCGGAATGGACAGCCCACTCGCTCGCGTCCCCATGCCGCCCGGCTTTCTATTAATCGCCGATTGAACGGGGAGGGCGCAGGCAAGGACACTCGCCAGTTCGCCCTGACGCTGGGGGATTCGGGCATGACCTATGAAGCGGGCGATGCGCTGGGCGTGTGGCCGCGCAACTGCCCGGCGTTGGTGGATGAACTGCTGGAACTGACGGGGTTGTCGGGTGAACAGGCGGTCCACGTGGCCAAGGCGGGGGATGTCTCGCTGCGCGAGGCGTTATCGGGGCACTTCGAGATTGCCCGCCCTGCTGCCGAAGCGCTGGGTTTCATTGCGCAGCGCAGCGGCAGTCAGGAGCTGAAAACGTTACTTAGCGAACCTTTCAAGGGTGAGTTGAAAAGCTGGCTGTGGGGGCGGCAACTGGCGGATGTGCTGCGCGAGTTTCCCCTGCGCTGCTCGGCTCAGGATTTGCTTACACACCTCAAGCCGTTACAGCCTCGGCTGTACTCGATTGCGTCCAGTTCCAAGGTTCATCCCGATGCCGTTCATTTGACGGTTTCGGCAGTGCGTTATGGCAAACGCAAAGGTGTGTCATCGACCTTTCTGGCGGACCGGGCCGAGGATTGCGAGGTGCCGATCTTCCTGCAACCCACCCAGCATTTCCGCCCGCCCGCTGACGGGGATGTGCCGATGATCATGATCGGACCTGGCACTGGCGTCGCGCCGTTTCGCGCGTTTTTGCAGGAGCGCCAGGCGCGCGGGGATCGGGGGCGTAACTGGCTGTTTTTTGGTGAACAGCATGCGGCGACCGACTTTTATTACCGCGATGAACTGGAAACCATGCAGAAAAACGGCTTGCTGACGAACCTGAGCCTGGCGTTCTCGCGGGACCAGGCGGAGAAAATCTACGTCCAGCACCGCATCCGCGAGCAAGGCGCCGAACTGTGGCGTTGGATGCAGGAGGGCGCGGGGATCTACATCTGTGGCGACGCGACTTACATGGCCAAGGATGTCGATCAGGCCCTGCGTGATGTGATTGGCGAGCAGGGCGGGATGAGCGCGGAACGTGCTGCCGAGCATTTGCAGGAAATGGCGGCGCAGAAGCGTTACGTGCGGGATGTGTATTGAGCTGATCGCTCTCTGGCGATTTGTGTTGCTTGATAAATCGCTTTCGCCAGCAAGCCGGCTCCCACAGGATTCGTGTTGATCCCGAATTTACGGCTTGACGCAGATCATTGTGGGAGCCGACTTGCTGGCGATAGCGTCGGTGAGATCACAGCAGGGTCTAGCTGTTTACATCCTGATCCAGACTTTCCGTCCAGCTGTAAATGCCTCCGCTAGCCTGTTATGCCACCCAGCGCTTGAGGAAGAAATGGATGACGGAACCCGCCCAATCCAGACGACTACGCACAGGCCGTTACTCTCAAACCAGCCAGATCTATTCGATTACTGCGACCACTCACAACCGAACGCATTTTTTCAATGATTGGCGGGTGGGCCGCTTACTGGTTCATCAGCTTCGTCAGGTACAAGAAGAAGGGCTGGCCGACTCGCTGGCGTGGGTGGTGATGCCGGATCATTTTCATTGGTTGATGGAGCTGAAACGAGGAGAGCTGGCAGCGGCTGTGTTGGCGGTCAAGTCCCGCACGGCGAGGGTTGTGAATGCTTACCTGGGGCGATCTGGTCAGTTCTGGCAGCGCAGTTTCCATGACCGGGCGATTCGTCGTGAAGAAGATATGTTGGCGGTGGCACGCTACATCGTTGCTAATCCGATTCGAGCAGGGTTGGTCAAGCGAGTGCAGGATTATCCGTTGTGGGATGCAGTGTGGGTCTGATGAGCATGTGTTGTCTGATCTACCGGTATCGCCAGCAAGCCGGCTCCCACAGGGTTTGCGTCGAGAATGAAATATGGATTCGGCGCGATAACCTGTGGGAGCCGGCTTGCTGGCGATAGCGGTGTATCTGACGCCACAGGTCAATACCCCTGATCCCGCGCAATTTCACCCTCCATCCTTTCCCCATTTTGATGCCGTCGGATGTTCGCCAGCAGCACGTCGAATGCCGTCTCCGGTGAGGTGTTTGCGCCGATGTGCGGGGTCAGCCAGATGTGGGGGTGGTGCCAGAACGGGTGATCCGTCGAGGGCGGTTCGTCGTTCAACACGTCAATGACGGCATGGCTCAACTGCCCGCTGGCCAACGCATCTAGAAGATCATGTTCGACCAGATGCCCACCGCGCCCCAGGTTGATCAATTGCGCACCCTTGGGCATCGCGTTGAAGGTATTGGCGTTGAGAACGCCGCGCGTATCGTCAGTTAGCGGTAGCAGGCAGATCAGAATGTCGCAGTGCGCGAGAAAATCCGGCAACTGGCCTGAACCGGAAAAACATTGCACGCCCGGAATGTCCTTCTGCGACCTGGCCCAGCCGCTCAGTTCGAAGCCGAACGGGCGCAGAGCCTCCAGCGACGCCACGCCGAGATTCCCCAATCCCATCACGCCAACGCGGCGTCTTCTGGCCGGTGTCAGTTCGTGTTCCTGCCATTGCTGGTCACGTTGTTGTTGCAGGTACAGCGGGATGTCCCGATGCAGGCTCAACACCGCAAAGCAGGCGTATTCCACGATGCCCTGAGCGATGCCGGGGTCCAGCATGCGCACGACTTTGATGTGCTCGGGCAATTCACCCAGATCAAACTGATCGACCCCCGCCGATGTGGCGAAGATCACTTCAAGGTTCGGGAAGCGCTCATGCAGATTCTGCGGCGGCTGCCAGGCGGCAAAATAGCGAACTTCTGAAGGTTCACCTATTTCTGGCCACAGGCGCAGGTCGATATCCGGAGCGTGGGTTTCGAACAGGGATTTCCACGCGAGACCGCGGGCATCGGGGACTTTGAACAGGAGCGCCATCGGCTTTCTCGCATCACTCGGGGAAGGTAGGCCCCACGATGCCAGAACCGTACGCAACAATCTCCCGAATCACAGCCTGTGAACGGGAGATTGCGCGTTTTCTGCCGAATCAGACCGCAGCGGCGATGGCCTTGCCCAGCGCTTCGGTGTTGCCGGTGCCGCCGATGTCGCGGGTCAGTGGCGCGTCTTGCGGCCCCATCGACAGCACGCTTTCGATGGCTGCCAGCACAGCCGCGCCCGCTTCCGGCTGGCCGAGATGATCGAGCATCATTGCGCCGCACCAGATCTGCCCGATGGGGTTGGCGATGCCTTTGCCCGCGATGTCCGGCGCAGAGCCGTGCACGGGTTCGAACAGGCTGGGGAAGGTGCGCTCGGGGTTGATGTTGGCCGACGGCGCGATGCCGATGGTGCCGGTGCAGGCCGGGCCGAGGTCGGAGAGGATGTCGCCGAACAGGTTGCTGGCCACCACCACGTCGAACCAGTCAGGGTGCAGGACGAAGTTCGCGGTGAGGATGTCGATGTGGTACTTGTCGACGTTCACGTCCGGGTACTGCTTGCCCATTTCCGCGACGCGTTCGTCCCAGTACGGCATGGTGATGGCGATGCCGTTGGATTTGGTGGCCGAGGTCAGGTGCTTCTTCGGACGGCTCTGGGCCATGTCGTAGGCGAACTTGAGAATCCGGTCGACACCGACGCGGGTCATCACCGTTTCCTGCAACACGATTTCGCGCTCGGTGCCGGGAAACATCTTGCCGCCGACGCTGGAATATTCACCCTCGGTGTTTTCACGCACCACCCAGAAGTCGATATCGCCGGGCTTGCGGTGGGCCAGTGGCGCTTTCACGCCAGGCATCAGGCGGCAGGGGCGCAGGTTGACGTACTGGTCGAACTCGCGACGGAACTGCAACAGCGAATCCCATAGGGAAATGTGATCGGGCACCACATCCGGCCAGCCAACGGCGCCGAAGTAGATCGCGTCGTAACCCTTGAGCAGTTCGAACCAGTTGTCCGGCATCATCTTGCCGTGAGCGAGGTAGTAATCGGCGCTGGCGAAATCGAACCAGTCCCATTGCAGGTCCAGGTTGTGTTTGGCGGCCACGGCGTCGAGCACCCGCACGCCTTCGGGCATGACTTCCTTGCCGATGCCATCGCCGGGAATCACTGCAATTTTGTACTGGGCTTTGCTCATGGGGATTCTCCTGCTGGGGATTGAAAGGCAATGGCGGCCAGTGTATGCAGTGTTTCTGGATTAATAATTGGTCTGAAAAGAAAGCCATTCTTAGATTTTAGGAAAGAGTCCGTGAGCGCGATCGACGACCTGAGTTTCTTCCAGCACGTGGCAACGCGAGGCAGCCTGACTGAAGTGGCCCGGCATCTGGGCTTGTCGTTGCCCGCCGTGAGCAAGCGTTTGAGCCAACTGGAAGCGCGGCTGGGGGTGCAGCTGTTGCAGCGCACCACTCGGCGTTTGTCGCTGACGCCCGAAGGTTCGCAATACCTGGAAGGCGGGCGACCGATTTTGCGTCAGCTTGAAGAACTGGAAAGCGCACTCAATGCGCGCCAGGCCACGTTGCGGGGGCGTTTGCGGATCAATGGCACACTCGGGTTTGGCCGACGACATCTGGCGCCCGTGGTCTCGGAATTCGCGCGTTTGCACCCGGAGCTGGAGATATCCCTTGAGCTGACCAGCCAGCCCTTGAGTCTGCTGGACGACCAGTTCGACGTCGGTTTGTGCATGGGCGAGCCGCCGGATTCGCGTCTGATCGGCGTGCGGCTGTTGGAGAATCCGCGCATTCTCTGCGCATCACCAAGATACCTTGAAGCTATGCCTGAACCTGTATCGGTGGCCGATCTGGCGCGGCATAACTGCATCGTGTTGCGCCAGTTCGGCAGCGATTACGCGATCTGGCGTTTTCACAAAGACGGTCAGGAGTTCTCTCACAAGGTCAGTGGCACGCTGTCGAGCAACGACGGCGAAGTCGCGGTGAGTCTGGCGCTGGAAGGTCATGGATTGATTTTGCGATCACGTTGGGACGTGCAGGAGCATCTGGAATCCGGTCGATTGCGCGCCGTCTTGACGGACCATCAGGCCCCACGGGGCGACATCTTCGCGGTGTATCAGCATCGCCGACACATTCCGCAACGCATCTCGGTGTTCGTGCAGCACTTGGCCGGAGCGCTGGGCAAGCGCTTGCCGTTTGCTGCGATTCGGTGACCTTCTCTGAGTCTGTTAGATATTCCGAGATAGAGCCCATCCCCCTTGTGGGAGCTGGCATGCTGGCGAAAGCGGTGGGCCAGTGATGGGTAAGTCGGCTGACACAACGCATTCGCCAGCAAGCCGGTTCCCACATATTAAGTGCATGACTTGAGATTATGTTTGCCCTGACTATTCGTGCATTGCCCCCCAGCGTCATGCTCTTGTAACGTCCAGATGTCCCGCTCGGTCCAACAACAAGAAAATCTGAGCAGCGCATGACAGTGCAGGGTGTCTTTCAGGTTTTTTAGCTGCCGAATCAAGCCGAGTTAAATCACGTCCAGGATGATTTGCCATGAAAACCTTGTCTGTTGCTGCAGCGTTCGGTTCCGTCTTATCCCTGTTGAGCCTGTCGGTGGCTTGCGCGTCTTCGGCGCTGGCAGCTGATCAAATCACCTTTGTCTCCCAAGGCGGCGCCTATCAGGAAGCCCAGACCAAGGCCATTCTGGACCCCGCAGCCAAATCCCTGAACATGACCATCAAACAGGACAGCGCGCCGGACGCCTGGCCGATGGTCAAGGCCATGGGCGATGCGAAAAAGCCGGTGTGGGACGTGATCGATACCCCACCGTCGAACTGCGTACGCGGCGGCAACGAGGGCCTGATCGAACCCCTCGATCTGAGCAAGATGCCGAATGTGCAAAAGGTCCCCGAGCAGTACCGCACGCCTTATTCGGTGGCCTACGAGTTCTATTCGTCGGTGATCGGCTACAACAAGAAAACCCTGAAAAAAGTCCCGCAGACCTGGGCCGAATTCTGGGACGTGAAAAACTTCCCCGGCACCCGCGCCCTGCGTAATGACCCGATGAGCACCCTCGAAGCTGCTTTGCTTTCTGATGGCGTGCCACGGGACAAACTCTACCCGCTGGACGTTGACCGGGCCTACAAGCGCCTGGAGCAGATCAAGCCGAATATCGCGGTGTGGTGGACCTCCGGCGGGCAGTCGGCGCAACTGCTGGCGGACGGCGAAGTCGACATGCTGATGATCTGGAATGGCCGCGCCAGCGCCGTTCAGAAAACCAACCCTGACGTGGCCTTCACCTACAACGACGGCCTGTTACAAAACACCCAGTTGTGCATCCTCAAAGACGCACCGAACTACGCGGCGGCGGTCAAGTTCATCAACGAAGCGCTGTCCCCTGAATTGCAGGCCAACCTGCCGCTATACATCGACTACGGCCCAGGTAACCCGGCTGCATTCGCCACTGGAAAAATCACCGAGCAGCGTGCGAAAGAACTGCCAAGCTCGCCGGACAACGCCGCGAAACAGGCGCTGATGTCCGAAGAGTGGTGGGCGTCGGCAGCCGGGATTGCGGCCAAGGATCGCTGGCTGAAGTTCGTTCAGTAAGTGTGGGGCAAGTCGATGATCGATTACCTGATTCTCGGCGGCGGGTCGGCGGGTTGCGTGCTCGCCGCACGGCTTTCCGAGGACCCGAACGTCAACGTCTGCCTGATCGAAGCGGGGCGGGACATTTCCCTGCATACCATGCCCGCCGCCATCCGCAGTCGCTATCCGGGGCGGGCGTACCTCGACGTCAGTAACATCTGGCAGCGCCTCACGGCCTTCATGGTCAAGGGCGCGACGGCGAATCGGCGGTATGAACAGGCGCGGATTCTCGGTGGCGGTTCGGCCATCAACGCGCTGATGACCAACCGTGGCGCGCCTGCGGACTATGACGAATGGCAACAACTCGGCGCCGAAGGCTGGAACTGGGCCAACTGCCTGCCGTACTTTCGCAAGCTGGAAAACGACACGGATTTCAGTGGCCCGCAGCATGCAGAGCGGCATGGTAATCACGGCCCGGTGCGGATTTGTCGTACGCCCGCCGAGCGTCTTTCTCCCTTCGTCAAAGCGGTGATCAAGGTGCTCGCCGGACAAGGTCTCGCCCACAAGGCGGACCAGAACGGGCCTTGGGAAGACGGCACTTACGTGGGGGCGATCGGAGTCAGCGAACAGGGCGAGCGGATTCCTACATCGGTGTGCTACCTGACCGATGACGTGCGGCGACGCAGCAATCTGACCATCCGCACTCAGTGCGTGGTGGATCGTGTGCTGTTCAAGGCGCGTCGGGCTGTCGGTGCGCAGATCATCGGCAGCGACAGCCGGGTGGAGTTACTGATGGCCAAGGAAGTGATCCTTTGCGCCGGGGCGATTCACAGCCCGGCGATTCTGCTGCGCAGCGGCGTTGGGCCTGCCGAGGAGTTGAACGCGCTGGGCATTCCGGTGGTGGCGGATCGTCTCGGCGTCGGTGGAAATCTGATGGAACATCCCTCGATTGCGGTGTCGGCGTTGCTCACGCGTCAGGGGCGCACGCCGTTTCCTGATGAGCATCACGAGCAGGCCATCGTGCGGTTTTCATCGGGTGTACAAGATGCGCCTGTCGGTGACATGCACGGCGCGATCCTGTCCCGTTCGGGCTGGCATTCGATTGGCTATCGGATGGGCACGATCTTTTTCTGGGTCAATAAATCCTACTCACGGGGGCGTTTGCGTCTGACGTCGAAAGATCCTCAGGACGAGCCGGATGTGAGCTTTGGCATGCTCTCGGATGCGCGGGATCTGGAACGCATGAAGCAGGCGTTACGCTTCGGTGCGCAGACCTTATTGGACGATGCGCTGAGCGATCAGCGCAGCGTGGTGTTTCCGTCCAGCTATTCGCCGCGCGTGGCAAAAGTGGCGATGCCTGGGGTATTCAATGGGATTCAGCGTGGGCTTTTGAGTGCGCTGCTGGACATCGCCGGGCCGCTGCGGGGGCTGTTGATTCATGGATCGGTGACCCAAGGCGTGACCCTGAAGAAGCTGCTGACGGATGATCAGGCGTTGACCGAGTTTGTGCGTCGCAATGTCGGTGGGACCTGGCATCCATCGGGCACTTGTCGCATGGGACGTGTCGATGATCCTTTGGCGGTGACGACAGCCGACGGCCGGGTGATCGGTGTTGAGGGATTGCGCGTGTGCGATGCGTCGTTGATGCCGTCGATTCCCTGCGCGAACACCAACGTGCCGACGATCATGATGGCTGAGCGAATTGCCGATTTGATCAAGGCGCAGGCTTTTTGATCGATTGTTCCCACGCGGAGCGTGGGAACGATCAACTGGGTGACGGCCCATTCGCCAGCAAGCCGGCTCCCACGGGTTCGGCGTCGAACAACAGGACTGGGTCCAAACACGGTCATTGTGGGAGCCGCCTTGGTGGCGAAAGCGGCAGTGAAGCTACCGAATCACGGCCCCCACCCCACAATCCCCTTGGTTTCCAGGAACGCCTCCAGCCCCCACTCGGCGTATTCGCGCCCATTGCCTGACTGCTTGTACCCGCCAAACGGCGCCGCCGCATCCCACGCGGGGTAGTTGACGTAGACGCTCCCGGCGCGCATTTGCAGGGCAATATTCCGCGCCCGTTGCAGGTCTGACGATTGCACGTACGCGGCCAGACCGAACACGCTGTCGTTGGCCATGCGCACGGCTTCGGCTTCGTTCTCATAAGTCTGGATCACCAACACCGGGCCGAAGATTTCCTCGCGGGCGATGGTCATGTTCTGGGTCACGTTGGCAAAAATTGTTGGCTGCACGTAGTAGCCTTTTGGCAAGTGATCGGGGCGCCCCAAACCACCGCAGACCCGTTGCGCGCCTTCATCGAGACCGATGGCGATCATCCGCTGAATCGCATCGAACTGCCGCTCGCTGATCACCGGTCCCAGCGTCGTGCCGTCTTCACTTGGCGCGCCGACACGATACGCCGCCGCCGCACGACGGGCGATCTCGACAGCCTGTTCCTGCAACGCCGCAGGCACCAGCATCCGCGTCGGCGCGTTGCACGACTGGCCGCTGTTGCTGAAGCAGCTGTTCACCCCGGCCGTCACGGCCGATTCCAGGTCTACGTCATCCAGCAGAATGTTCGCCGATTTACCCCCCAGTTCCTGGTGCACCCGCTTGACCGTCGGCGCAGCCAAACGCGCAATTTCTACACCTGCCCGCGTGGAGCCGGTGAACGACACCATGTCCACTTCGGGGTGCGCCGACAGTGCGGCGCCCACCACTGGACCGTCACCGTTGATCAGGTTGAACACCCCCGGTGGCACGCCCGCTTCATGCATCACTTCAGCAAACAGCAGCGCGTTGAGCGGTGCGATTTCACTGGGCTTGAGCACCATGGTGCAGCCTGCCGCCAGTGCCGGGGCGACCTTACAGACGATCTGGTTGATGGGCCAGTTCCAAGGCGTGATCAATGCGACCACGCCCACGGGTTCCTGATTGATCAGCGTGGTGCCGCGGGTTTTCTGAAATTCGAAGGTGTCGAGGGTGTTCAGCAACTGCTCCAGATGAAACTTGCCGATGCCGGCCTGCCAGCCATGGGACAAGCCTTTGGGGGCGCCGACTTCTCGCACGATGACCTCGGCGATTTCGTCATACCGCGCCATGAAACACTCCAGAACCCGTTGCAGCAGTTGTTTGCGCTGCGCAGGCGTTGTGCTGGCGAATGCCGGAAATGCGCGTCGGGCCGCCTGCACCGCGGCTTCGACATCGGCCACCGTGCCCATGGCGATTTCGCTGAACGCCTGTTCGGTGGCCGGGTCGATCACCGCGAGCCTGTCGTTGCCACGGGGTTTCACCCATTGGCCATCGATGTAAAACTTCAGCGCGTTATCCATAGAAACGAAAGCCTCATGAGGTAAAGGAGGGCGCGGTTTGACTGCTGTTTTCCGACAGTGATTTCACGCGCAGAACGCGACAAGAGTAGGCTCGGTTTTTTTCAGGCGACAATTTACTAATAGTTGGATTGAGCATAATCTCAGGTCATGTCTAATTTACGTCGCAAGCTCCCCAGTTCCAGCTCATTATTCGTCTTCGAAGCGGCCGCGCGATGTGGCAGCTTCACGCGGGCGGCGGATGAACTGTGTGTCAGCCAACCGGCGGTCAGCCGCATGTTGTCGCGCCTGGAAGAGCACCTCGGCGTGCAGTTGTTCGAACGGGTGCGAGGTGGTGCGCGGCTGACTGAAAGCGGCAGCATCTTGTACCGTCGGGTGCAGGAAGGCTTCAGCACCATCGAGTCGGCGATCAGCGAGATCGAAGCCCGCGCCACCGGGATCGAAACCGTCACGTTGTCCGTTTCAACGGCGTTCACCACCCACTGGCTGATGCCGCGCATGCGCCGTTTCAGCGAGCGTTTTCCCACGGTCGACATGCGTTACCAGCTGATGTCCGGACGCATTGGCGGGCCTTTGGTGGACGTCGATCTGGGCATGCGCTATCTGGAAGCCAGTAGTCTGAGAGCCACGGATTCACTGGTCATTCCAGAAATCGTCCTGCCGGTTTGCAACCCGCAGTACCTCGCCGATGTGGTGCAGGGAAAGGGCAAAAAGCAGGTGCCGACGCTGATCAGCATGGACAATCAGGACCGCAGCTGGGCAGCGGATTTCGAGACGCCGGGGCGCGCCGATAACGCGTTGGTGTTCTCCGATTACGCGGTGGTGGTGCAGGCTGCGCTGCTTGGTCAGGGCATTGCGCTGGGCTGGTTGAACGTGGTCTCCAACTCGCTGTGCAAGGGTGAGCTGGTGCCTGCGAGCGAAGGAATTCGAGTCATGTCGCGACGCTGCTGCCTGGTCGTGCCGAGCAATCGTCCGGTGCGCCCGGTGGTGGAACAGGTACGCGACTGGATCATCGAAGAAATGCGTGCCGACCTGCGCGCCATCGACGCCCTTTATCCGCATTTGGGGCTGGCGGCGACCCTCGATTCGACCCTCTGAGCACACCTGCGGCACGTCGAGTAGAAAAACAGTAGGTTATGCCTCCACGACAGGGCAAAACAGAATATTGCGCGAGAAGGCGGGCAGATAATGGGCCTGTCCAGTCAGTTTTACCCCTATGACTTTCTTGCGGAGCGCCCTATGTCTTTCAAGCAGTTCAAAGCCCTGACGTTCGATGTCGTCGGCACCCTGATCGATTTCGAAGCCGGTATCCTGGCCCACGTGCGCGAAGTGTCGGGCGAAGCGGGCAAGGCCCACAGCGATGACGACATCCTCAAGGCCTATCGCGAAGCCCGCGCTCAGACTGATTCGGGCTGGTGGCCCGATGACCTGGAGCGCTGCTATCACGTGATCGCCAGCAAGCTCGGTCTGCCGGACAACGATGACTACGCCAAAGGTCTGGCCCAGTCGGTGAAGAATTTCCCGGCGTTCCCGGATTCGGTCGAAGCCCTCAAGCGCCTGCGCAAGCACTTCAAGCTGGTGGCCACCACCAACTCGCAGATCTGGGCCTTGAACCACATGGCCGAAACCCTTGATCAGCCGTTCGATGTGCGTGTGACCGTTGACGATGTGCGTTTCGAAAAGCCTGATCCGCAGTTCTTCGCTTACACCCGTGGTGTGCTGGCGTCGACTCAGGGCATCGTGTTCGAAGAGATCCTGCACGTCGCCCAGAGCCAGTACCACGACATCGGCGTGGCGATGCGTCTGGGCTACCAGACCTGCTGGATCGAACGCCGCTTCGCACAGAAGGGCACGGGCGGCACGCTGGAGTCCGAGCGCACCGAGCCGCATTACCACTTCACCTCGCTGGCGCAACTGGCCGATGCGGTGGAAAAAGAGCTGGGTTGATCGTTGCCAATCCGTAATGTCGGCTCACCGCTGTTCTTGTGGGAGCCGGCTTGCTGGCGAAAGCGGAGTGTCGATCAAAGAAGGGTTGCCTGACCTGACGCTTTCGCCAGCAAGCCGGCTCCTACAAAAGAAAGTGTCCGGCAACCCACATGTGAGTTCCAATCCGAAGCCCAGAGGCTGGCATGACTGTTCAGAGTTTATGGGCGGCCACCGCCCAACCCGCACCCGCGCTGCAATCGCTCGAAGGCGAACGGCAGTGCGACGTGGTGATCATCGGCGCCGGTTACACCGGCCTCTCGGCTGCCCGACACATTGCGGACAGTGGCCGCGAGCCGCTGATCGTCGAGGCCAACACCCTGGCCTGGGGCGCCAGCGGGCGTAACGGCGGGGTCGTCTCGCCTAAATTTCGTGTTGGCTTTTCTGCGCTCATGGCGCGCTTTGGTCGTGATACCGCTTTGCAGATGTACCGCACCGGTTATGCCGCCGTGGACAGTCTGGTGGAAACCGTCGAAACCCTCGGTCTGACCGACGCCAACCTGCGCATGGGCGGGCACATCGCGGCAGCGCACAATGCCCACGCGTTGGGCGGTCTGGAAAGCACGGCGAACTGGATCAAGCGGGAAACCGGCGGCACGTCGTCGGTGATGATCTCTGCCGATCAGGTCCGCGAATTCACCGGTTCGAAGATCTTTGCAGGCGGCCTGCTGACCCCCAAGGCGGGGGGCATTCACCCCATGAACTATGCCCGAGGCATCGCGCGGCACCTTACTGAGCGCGGGGTGAAACTCTTCATCAACAGCGCTGCCGAGCGCGTGGTACGCGAGGGTGACAGGGTGGTTGTGCAGACGCCTCAGGGGCGAGTCAGCGCCAAACAGGTGATCTACGCCACCAATGGCTATTCCGACCAGACCCGCGCCACCGACACGCTGCATCGCCGGTTGATTCCGTTTCGCAGCGCGATCATCGCCACCGAGCCATTACCCCCTGACGTACTCGCCGCGCTGATGCCGGGCGGGCAGGTCTGTGGTGACACCAAACGTATGCTGCGCTGGTTCCGGGTAGTCGGCGACCGCCTGATTTTCGGGGGGCGTGGCGCGTTTGGCAAAAACGATTCGCAAAGTGCGTTCGACGACCTGAAACGCAGCATGGACGTGGTGTTTCCGATCTTGCGCGACTACGGGATTGCCTATCGCTGGTCCGGTCTGGTCGCCATGACCCTGGACTACTTGCCCCACGCCGGGCAGCTCGATGACCGCAGTTTCTATGCCATTGGCTACAACGGTGGCGGGGTGGCCATGTCGACGTGGATGGGCAAGCAGTTGTCCGCCATGACCGCGGGCAAAAGGGTCGAACTGGGCCTGTTGGCAGGCGAGGGTTTCAACCCCATTCCGTTGCATGCCTTCCGCGCGCCAGGCGTTCGTCTGGCGGCGGGCTGGCAGCAATTTCTGGATGTCATTGGCCGATGAGCGAGTTCAAGCACATGCCGCCGATTCTGCATTACTCCCAATCCTTGACCGACCGTGATTTGCCCTGTGCGGCCTACGCATTGCAGGGCGATCCACTGGCGGCGGGACGGGTGATTCATTTCCATGAACCGCAACAGGGCTTCGTCACGGGCAGCAGCGAAAGTGTGGGCGCGAACCTGTTGATCGAGGTGTTTCCGTGGGTCGAACTGGGCATCGTCGAGCGTGGCGAATTGCGTTTGCAGGGCGATGGCTTTGATCTGCAATTGAGCGCGGGCGATTGTTTCGTCGTGCCCCGAGGCGTCAGCGTGCGCTGGCATCATCGTGGGCAACTGCGGCGCCTGTTCATGGCGTTTCCGGGGCTGGAGGCCTGCGTCGACATGCCGCGCCTGCCGATCAAGCTGGACCTGACGCAAACCCTGGCGCCGTGCAATCCACCGGCGGCAAATGTACTGCTGACCCCGACACCCAAGGCCTGGAGCGAAACGTTGTTCAGCGCGGCCAATCTGCGGATCGGTTTGTGGCAATGCGAGGCCTATGCGCGCAAGCAGGTCGAGCCGAGCTACAGCGAGCTGATGTTCATCCTGGAAGGCGCTGTGACACTCACGGCCGAGAACGGGGATCGCTACGTCGTAAGGGCAAAAGAGACGGTCGTCGTGCCCAAAGGCGCGACCAATGCGTGGTCCAGCGAAGAGACCGTGCGTAAGGTGTTTTGCATCCTCTCTTGAAGATGTACACCTGGTGGGAGCCGGCTTGCTGGCGAAAGCGTCAGGTCAGACAAATCAGCTTGAATGACCCACCGCTTTCGCCAGCAAGCCGGCTCCCACAGAGACCGAGTTCGTTTCAATATCCGCTCAAACCGCGCGAACCAGGCTGCGCAGCGGCACCGTGCTCTTGACCACTGGCGACTTGATCACGATGTAGCTGAAGTACTTCTCGATCCCGATGTTCTTGTCCAGGATCGATTCCATCAGTTCCTGATAATGCGCGATGCTGCTGCACAGAAACCGCACCAGATAGTCATACCCGCCGCTGATCAAGTGACACTCCAGCACTTCATCGATGTTGCGAATGCTCGACTCGAACTTCACGAAGTCGGCACGCTTGTGGTCGGAGAGTGTCATCTCGGTGAAGACTGTTACCGAATTGGCAAATTTGGCCAGGTTCACATGGGCTTCGTAGCCGCTGATGTAACCCGCCGCTTCAAGGCGTTTGA
Organism: Pseudomonas sp. NPDC088444; assembly: GCF_044900175.1. NCBI lineage: Bacteria > Pseudomonadati > Pseudomonadota > Gammaproteobacteria > Pseudomonadales > Pseudomonadaceae > Pseudomonas > Pseudomonas sp. NPDC088444. The sequence goes on along the minus strand of NZ_JBJDNK010000001.1, from coordinate 838,747 downwards.
CCCGCTGCAGACACGGACTGGGCGACAGGCCCACGGCCTCGGCGAGGCTGACGTTGGTCATGCGCCCGTCTTTTTGCAGTTGGACCAGGATGTTGATGTCGATTCGGTCGAGCTTGGTTGCAGCGTCCATTGATCAATCCTCGCACTTTCAATTCGGGTCGAATCCGGGCACCTTCCTCAGGCCAGCAATGCCTTTTGATGGGCATGGGCAAGGTCGGCGAGGCTGGCGTATTCACAGCGCTTGCCGTCCATTGCCTGAGGCGAATGGTTCCACGGCAGGTCCAGGCCGCGGCGCAGTGTGCAGACCGGAAAGTCCACCCGGTCAGTCCACGGGTCGTCGCTTTCGGTACTGCGCACCGGTAACAGCTCTGATCGCTCCAGGCCCAGGCGCTGCAACGCGCGTTCGAGGCTGGCGTGCCAATCGTCCGCGCCGGGTTCGATGATCGCATCGAATTCAACCGGCAAACGGCGGCCCAGTGCCTGCACATCGATGCCCTGGGGTGGGGCGATCAGTATCAATCGGTAGAACTTGCTCAGGTACTGCAAGGCACCCGGCGCGTCCTCAAAAATCGGCCACTGGGCCGAAGAGCTACCAAACGCCACACTCTCATCCCAGCCGGGAATGATTTGCAATTGTTGCGCCACACGCTGGTAAAGCTGGCCGTGAAACGCCGTTGCAGTGACCGGTGCCCGCGAGGCCGCCAGCTCCTGCGCCACATGGCGGTAGGTGCTGAGCAATTGCGCGTCGCTGGTCACGGCATCGCTTTGCACTGCCAAGGGACGCAGGCCTTCGAGAATGCCCCGTTCGCGGTCAACCAGGGTCGCGTATGACAGGCCCAACGCCTTGTACTGGGTGACTTTCATGCTTGTGCTCCTGAACGACGAGTGACGGTTTCTTCCTGATTCATCCCCGAACCCGACACTGCCGAAGCAGGCCGGGTCCGACGATTTTTGCAGCCGATCAGCAGGCAGCGGCGAGTGCCTTGTCGAGCATCTGCAAGGCTTCTGCCACCTGCTCTGAAGTGGCCACCAGTGGCGCGAGGAAGCGCACCACGTTGCGGTGCACGCCGCACTTGATCACCAACAGACCGGCATTGCGGGCTTCGTCGATGACCTTTTGCGCCAGCGCCGCATCGGGGCTTTGGCGAGCGTCATCAGCGACCATTTCGATGGCCTGCATGAAGCCCAGACCGCGGACGTCACCGATGCGCGGGTAGCGTTTTTGCAAGGCGAGCAAGCCTTCGTTGAGCTGCGCGGCGAGTGTCTCACCCTGACTCAGCAGATCCTGCTCTTCGAACAGGTCCAACACGGCCAGCGCCGCAGCACAAGCCACTGCGTTACCGCCATAGGTGCCGCCCAGACCGCCCGGCGTTGGCGCGTCCATGATCTCGGCGCGACCGACCACGCCCGACAGCGGCATGCCACCGGCCAGGCTCTTGGCCACGGTGATCAGGTCCGGCTGAATGTCGGCGTGCTGGAAACCGAACATCTTGCCGGTGCGGCCGAAACCGGCCTGAATTTCATCGAGAATCAGCACGATGCCGTGTTGCGTGCAGCGCGCGCGCAGGGCTTGCAGGAATTCTTTCGGCGCGGCGAGGAAACCGCCGTCACCTTGCACCGGCTCGATGATGATCGCGGCCACGCGGTCGGGTGCGACATCAGTGGCGAACAGTTCGTCCAGCTCGGCCAGGGCATCCTCGCTGCTGATGCCGCGATAGGCGTTCGGGTAAACGGCGTGATAGACCTCAGCCGGGAAGGGGCCGAAGTTCTGTTTGTACGGCTGGCTCATGCCGGTCAGGGTCACGCCCAGCAGGGTACGGCCGTGGAAGCCGCCACGGAAGGAAATCACTGCCGTGCGGTTGGTGTAACCACGGGCGATTTTGATCGCGTTTTCCACCGATTCAGCGCCGGAAGTAAAGAGCACGCTTTTGTAGTGCGCGTCGCCGCCGATCATCGCGTTCAGGCGAGCAGCCACCTGAATGTAATTTTCGTACGCCACGACTTGAAAGCTGGCATGGGAGATTTCACCGACCTGACGGCGCACCGCCTCGACCACTTTGGGGTGGTTGTGGCCGACGTTGAGCACGCCGATGCCACCGACGAAATCCAGGTAACGCTTGCCGTCCACATCCCACAGCTCAGCCCCTTCAGCGCGCGCAGCGACCACCGGGTGAGCGGTGGCGATTCCACGGGGTACATGCTGCTCGCGCAGGGCCAGCAGGCGTTGGTTTTCAGTCAGTGCAGAATTCATCTCGATCTCCGTAATGCCGGGGTGGCGGGTGATGGAATCAGGATAAGGATTGCCCGGAACCACAAGCGCTGAAGTTCGGGCGGGGAATGGGGGGATCGGTTGTTTTGCGGGGGCGTTTCGAAATATTTCGCTGCGGGGGATTTGTAGCGATGCAGCGACTGGAGGAGAACCCTTGTGGGAGATTCTATGTTGTCTGGTCAACTGCATTCGTCGGGACGCCGCCCGCACCAAGGCGGCTCCCATGATAACCGCGCCGGATCCAGGCCGTTTGTTCGCCGCCGAACCTGTGGGAGCCGGCTTGCTGGCGAAGGCGGTGTGTCATTCAAAGATGTTTTGTGACCGTACGCTTTCGCCAGCAAGCCGGTTCTCACGGGTGATGAGCGTTACACCCCAGCCCGAGGCACGACGATGGTGTCTTCCGGGTGCAAACGCATCATCATCGGCGAACCAATCGGTGGCAGATTGAGGTTGCCTTCGTGGTGGCTGGCCTGGCGCAGGCTGACGGTCGGGCCGCCTTCGAGGTCGACGAACACCTTGAGGCTTTCACCCTGGAACACAATGTCCGAAACCCGACCCCGCAGACGGTTCCACTCCGGTCCGGAGGCGGCGTTGTCCAGCAGCAATTTTTCCGATTGCAGGGCCAGGAACACATCCCCTGAAGTCGGCACTGGGCGAGTGGTGCGCAGGGTCGTGGCGCCCAGTGTCAGGCCGTTGTCGGCGCTCCGTTGCAGCGGCACCAGGGTGCTTTCGCCGATGAAGCTGGCCACGAAATCGTTGGATGGATGATCGTGCAAACGGCGCGGGGTATCGACCTGCACCAGTTGCCCGCCGCGCATGATCGCGATGCGGTCGCTCATGGTCAGGGCTTCGCGCTGATCGTGGGTCACGTAGATCATTGTCGCGCCGAGACGCTTGTGCAGGGCGCGCAGTTCAATTTGCATGATCTCGCGCAGTTGTTTGTCCAGCGCTGACAGCGGTTCGTCCATAAGAATCAACTTTGGTTCGAAGACAATGGCGCGGGCCAGTGCCACACGCTGACGCTGGCCGCCCGAAAGCGCCGCGATGTTGCGGTCCTCGTAACCGGCCAATTCCACGGTCGCCAGTGCGCTCTTGATCCGGTCACGACTCTTGGCTGCGCTCTCGCCGCGAGCACGCAGCGGGAAGGCCACGTTTTCGCCCACGGTCATGTGCGGGAACAACGCATAGTTCTGGAACACCACGCCGATTTCGCGCTTGTGCGGCGGCATCAGGGTGACGTCGCGCTCACCGAAGAAAATGCTGCCGGAGCTGACCCGGATGAAGCCGCCGAGAATGCTCAGCAGCGTGGTCTTGCCCGAGCCGGACGGGCCGAGCAATGACATGAATTCCCCGGCCTCGACCTTCAGATCGACGTTGTTCAACGCCTTGAGGCTGCCGTAGTGCTTGCACACTTTGTTGACGCTGACCGATTCAAAACCTTCAGTGAAATTCATGGAGCGTCCTCTATGCAGAAGGGGTGGGCCCAAAAGGTCTGCCTGTTATCTGAACACAGCGGCAGATCCGGTTCGTGCTGTTTTGCGCCGCCGGAAAAACACGATCTGCTGCCCGTCGGCGTTTACGCGCATGAGTGATCAGCCAAGGCCACCGATGTGCCAGGCCTTCACTTCGAGGAACTCGTCCAGACCGTACTTGGAGCCTTCGCGACCGGTGCCCGATTGCTTCATGCCGCCGAACGGCGCGACTTCCATGGAGATGATCCCGGTGTTGAGGCCGACCATGCCGAATTCCAGTCGCTCGCCCACGCGCCAGGCGCGGCGCATGTCCTGAGTGAAGTAGTAAGCGCCCAGGCCGTACGGCGTGGCGTTGGCCAATGCCAGGGCTTCGGCCTCGTCCTTGAAACGGAACAGCGGGGCGACCGGGCCGAAGGTTTCTTCAGTGGCCAACAGCATCTCGGCGTTCGCGTCGCGCAGCACCGTTGGTTGCACGTACAACCCTTCACCTTGCGGTGCGCCGCCGATGGCGATGCTCGCACCTTTTTCCAGCGCGTCGCTGATGTGGCGGGCGACTTTGTCCACCGCCGCCGCGTTGATCAGCGGGCCGATAGTCACGCCACTTTGCAGGCCGTCGCCGACTTTCAACTCCGCCACGGCGGCGCTCAGACGTTCGGCGAAACGGTCGTAAATGCCATCCTGCACCAGAATGCGGTTGGCGCAGACGCAGGTCTGTCCGGCGTTGCGGAATTTGCTTTGCATCACCCCGGCAATCGCCAGGTCCAGATCGGCGTCATCGAAGACAATGAACGGCGCGTTGCCGCCCAACTCCAGACTCAGGCGTTTGATGGTCGCGGCGCACTGGCTCATTAGCAACTGGCCAACGCGGGTGGAGCCGGTGAACGACAACTTGCGAACGGCGGGGTTAGCGGTCATCTCGCCACCGACGCCAGCAGGCAGGCCGGTGAGCACATTGAATACGCCTGCCGGGATGCCCGCGCGCTCGGCCAACACGGCGAGGGCGAGGGCGGACAGTGGGGTCATTTCCGAGGGTTTGACCAACACCGGACAGCCTGCGGCCAGGGCCGGTGCGCATTTGCGGGTGATCATCGCGTTGGGGAAGTTCCACGGGGTGATCGCGGCCACCACGCCAATCGGCTGTTTGAGCACCAGAATACGGCGGTCGCCGGTAGGTGCGGGGATGGTGTCGCCGTAGATACGACGGGCTTCTTCGGCGAACCATTTGACGAAGCTGGCGCCGTAGGCGATTTCGCCACGGGACTCGGCAAGCGGTTTGCCCTGTTCGGCGGTCATGATCAGGGCCAGGTCTTCCTGGTTGTCCATGATCAGCTTGAACCAGACTTCCAGATACTTCGCCCGCTCGGCGGCAGGCACTTCGCGCCAGGTCACGAAACGCGCTTCGGCGGCTTCGATGGCGCGGCGGGTTTCGGCGGCTTGCAGGGCAGGCACGCGGGCGATGATGCTGCCGTCGGCGGGGTTGGTGACGTCGAGGGTGGCGCCGTCATCGGAATCGATCCACTGGCCGTTGACGTAGGCGCGTTCGACGAGCAGGGAAGGGTCACGCAGTTGGCTTTTCAACATGATCAGGGGCCTTGGGTGCGAAGGATGGCTTTATTTTAAAAACGACCCGCCAGTGGCCGATGCCGAGATGGGCCGGAGAGCGGGTGATTGATGCTGAATTGCAAGGAATGACGGCAGGCTGTGCTGGGGGAGCGGAGCGACGAGGCTGTTGTGGGAGCCGGCTTGCTGGCGAAAGCGGTGTGTCAGTCACTTGGTGTTGAATGACCCACCGCATTCGCCAGCAAGCCGGCTCCCACAAAGATTGCGTCGTGCTCTCACAGGGTATTTCGGTCAACCTTGCTTATTGCGCCCGGCAATCACCACCAGAATCAACGAAGCCAGAATCAGAATCGAGCTGATCGCCGCAATCGTCGGGTCGATCTCGTCGCGCAACGCAGTGAACATGCGCTTGGTCAGCGTCTGGTTGTCGCCACCAGAGATGAACAACGCCACCACGGTCTCATCCAGCGAGGTGATGAAAGCGAACAGCGTCGCCGAGACCACGCTCGGTTTGATCTGCGGCAGGGTCACGGCCATGAATGCGCGGAAGCGGTTCATGCCCAGGCTGCGAGCGACCATCTCCTGCGACATGTCGAAGTTCCGCAGCCCGGCCAGCAGGGCAATGATCACGTACGGCAATGCCAACATGATGTGCGCCAGCACCAGGCCCGTCATGGTGCTGATCAGCCCCACCCGTGCGTAAACGAAGAACACCCCGGCGGCGATCAGAATGATCGGCACCATCATCGGCAGCAGCAACACGATTTGCAGCGTGCGCACCACCTTCAGGCTGGAGTTGTTGATCGCGTACGCTGCCGCCATGCCGATGGGCAGGCTGATCACCATGGTGAAAAACGCGGTGATCAGGCTGACCTTGGCCGCCGACATCCACTCCACGCTGGTGAAGAAAGCCTCGTACCAGTGAAGCGACCACTGCTTGGGCGGGAACTGCAGAAAGCGCGCTTCAGAGAACGACATCGGCACCACGATCAGCACCGGGATGATCAGGTACAGCAGGATCGCGATGACCACCACGGTGAACAGCAGGTGCGACAGTTTGAGATGACGCAGTTGAGCGAACGGATTCATTTAACGTGCTCCCAAAATGCGTTCGATGGGGATGAAGCGGTTGATGCCCCAGAAGATCAGGAACACCACGAACAGCAGCACCAGACCGACCGCACTGGCCGCGCCCCAGGCGTGATAAAGCTCGACGTTGCGTTGCACCAGCATCGACACCAGGATCGTGCGCCCGCCACCCAGCAGCTCAGGGGTGATGAAGAAGCCCAGGCAGATCACGAACACCAGAATGGAACCGGCCATGATCCCCGGCGCAGCCATCGGCAGGAACACTCGGCGGAAGGTGTAGAACGGCTTGGCGCCGAGGCTTTCCGAGGCTTGCATCAAGTCCTGCGGGATCTTTTTCATCACTGAATACAGCGGCAAGACCATGAATGGCAGCATCACATGCAGCGTGCCGATCACTGTGCCGGTGGTGTTGTGCATCAGGTTCAGCGGCTGGTCGATGATGCCAAGGTCCATCAGCGTCTGGTTGACCAGACCACGACGTTGCAGCAGCACCAGCCAGGCGTAGGAGCGCACCAGCACGCTGGTCCAGAACGGCAGGATGACGCAGATCAGCACCAGATTGGCCCAGAAGCCATGCAGGCGCGAGGCGGCGTAGGCAATCGGAAAGCCCATGACGATCGACAGGATCGTCACCAGAAAACTGATCTTGAAGGTCAGCGCGAAGGTGTCCCAGTAAATGGTTTCCTGAAAGATGCGCAGGTAGTTGGCCAGCGAGAAACCGTCTTCGGTCTGCACCGACTGAAACGCCAGCCAGCACAGTGGCATGATCAGCAGCACCACGACCATCACCAGCGCCGGAGCCAGCAGCAACAGCATCGAGGTGTGCTCCTTGCGTTCCTCGCGGGCTAAAGCTTGTTCGTTGGCCAGGGGCTGTGGATCGCGGTCGCTTGCGTCAGGCAGTGATTTGGCGAGATAAGCGTTGGACATAGAACCTCCCATTACTTTTTCTGAACGAAGGACAACCAGCGCTCTTCGGCTTTCACACCGGCATCCGATGCCCACCATTGCGCGGACAGCAGGGCCTGACGGGAAATGTTGTCAGGCGACGACGGCAGCTTCGCGGCACGGTCTGCCGGGATCGTGCCGGTCTTGAAGGCTTCGGGGTTGAGCGGGCCATAGTCGATGATCATCGGCAGCGCGGCTTGCAGCCTGGCGTCGATGGCTTCGTTGACGAATTTCATGGCGGCCGCCTTGTGCGGGGTGCCTTTGAGCACGCACAGCGAGTTGGTTTCCAGCACGCCCTGGTTGTAGTCGAACGCCACCGGCGCGCCTGCGGCTTGCACGGCGGTGATGCGACCGTTCCAGGCCTGAATCATGTCCACTTCACCGTCGCTGATGAGCTGTGCGGACTGACCGCCGGACGTCCACCAGGTGGCGATGTCGGGTTTGATCTGCTCCAGCTTCTTGAACGCGCGATCGACGTCCAGCGGGTAGAGTTTGTCGGCAGGCACGCCATCGGCGAGCAGAGCGATTTCCAGGGTTGGGCGCGGCAGGTTGCGCAGGGAGCGTTGGCCCGGAAACTTCTTGGTGTCCCAGAAATCGGCCCAGGTCTTGGGCGCCTTGTCGCCTTTGAAGGCGTCGGTGCGATAGGCCAGGACCGTGGAATAGCTGATGTAGCCGACGCTGTAGTCGTCCTTCAGCGCAGCGGGGATTTGCACGGCATTGGGCACCAGCGCCGGGTCGAGTTTTTCGAACAAACCTTCCTGCTGACCTCGCACGCAATCGCCGGTGGGCAGGTCGACCACGTCCCAGGTGACCTTGCCGCTCTCCACTTGAGTCTTGATGATCGGGTAGGCCTTGGGCGAGCTGTCCTGTTTGAGGGTCAGGCCCAGCTTCTTCGCAGCCGGTTCCAGAATCGCCTTGCTCTGGGCCTCCTGATAAGCCCCCCCTTGAGACACGAATGTGATGTCCTCGGCGAAGGCCTGGGTGGTGCTGCCAATCACAAGTGCCAGACTTGCCAGCTTCAAAGCGTTGCTACGGGGTGTGGTCATAAACAGGACTCCGAATGGTTGGCAGATGTCTGGAGGAGTGTCGGTCGCTCTGCGGGACCATGGAGACTTAATGTACCGGCATGTCCATAACGGAAGCGGTCATAAATGCGCCGCGCAAAAGTGCTTTATTGCGAAAAAGTGAAGGTCGACGGCATCTCCTGCGCTTGCTCGGATGGAATAAGGCTCACAGACGAGGCTGACATTTCTGACAGGTGTCTGAACCAAAACTGAACAGTTTTCTTGATACAAGAAGAAAACCTTTGGATACCTGAACTTATCTGCGTTTTCTCCCTCTCATGCCGGTAGCCATTGATCGCGGCGGCCTGATAAGCTCGCGGCTTTACTCGTTTGCCCTTTCGGCGCATGAACAAGGAAACAGGATGAAACAGCATCGGTTGGCAGCGGCGATTGCCCTGGTCGGTCTGGTACTTGCGGGCTGCGACAAGCAAGCCGCTACCGTTGAACTGAAAACCCCGGCACAAAAAGCTTCCTACGGCATTGGCCTGAACATGGGCAAGAGCCTGGCTCAGGAAGGTATGGACGATCTGGATTCCAAAGCGGTAGCGCTGGGTATCGAAGACGCCGTCGGCAAGAAAGAGCAGAAGCTCAAAGACGAAGAGCTGGTAGCTGCCTTCGGCGAACTGCAAAAACGCGCTGAAGAGCGCATGGCCAAGATGAGCGAAGAGTCGGCAGCCGCCGGCAAGAAATTCCTCGAAGAGAACGGCAAGCGCAAGGAAGTCACCACGACTGCTTCCGGCCTGCAATACGAAATCATCAAGAAAGCAGACGGTCCTGTACCGAAGCCGACGGATGTCGTGACCGTTCACTACGAAGGCAAACTGACTGACGGCAAGGTGTTCGACAGCTCCGTCGAGCGCGGCAGCCCGATCGATCTGCCAGTCAGCGGCGTGATTCCAGGCTGGGTCGAAGGCCTGCAACTGATGCACGTTGGCGAGAAGATCAAGCTCTACATCCCGGCTGATCTGGCCTACGGCGCGCAAAGCCCAAGCCCGATGATCCCGGCCAACTCGGTGCTGGTCTTCGATCTGGAACTGCTGGGCATCAAGGATCCGGCTGCTGCAGGTAACGACGCTGCTGCCGCAGGTGCTGACGAGGAAGAGGAGGCCGCTCCGGCCGCCGAACCTGCCAAGCCTGCTGCCAAGAAGTAATCGCCTCCCGATTGCCGCTTGAACGAAATGCCCCGTCTCGACGGGGCATTTTCATTTGTGTCGAAATAAGATCGAACCGGACAGGGCGCGGGCAGTCCCAATACCGTCACATGACTGAGTAAATGTCGGGAACTGTTGATCGCGACGACAGGTTTCAAAGTGAGGCTCGATAGCGTCAGCGACTGCACAAGTCAACGTTTTGTTGTGTTTATCGATGTGAGTAAAAAACACGCGATTTAAGCCAAGGCCCTGTAAAACGGGCGTTTCAGCGTGGAAAAACGACGCTGTTCACAAGGTTATCCACAATTTGTGTGGATAACCCTTTACGCGTGGTGAACGGCCATGTCCGAGTGAGGCGTTCCCGTTGAGGCGTTTGACCGATTGGTCGATTTTTATCGAGTCTATATCGACATTGCTGGAGTCATCATGAAAGCACCCTGGAATTTCATTCGTTTTCTGCCCGGCGCCAGGCGCCTGCTGGTAGCGGGGCGTTTGCCTGCGTTGTTGTTCGCCGTGGCGGGCAAAGCGGCCAGTGAGGGCAATCGCCTGGGCAAGCTCAAGGACGATCTGAAGCTGCTGCAGGCGCTGTGTCTGGCGTATTGGCGGGGTGAGTACAGGGCCATCAGTGGCAAGGCGATTCTGTCGGTGGTCGCGGGGCTGATGTACTTCCTGAGTCCGTTGGACGCGATTCCCGACTGGATTCCGGGGCTGGGCATGCTCGACGACATCGCCGTGCTGGCCTGGGTCATGAAGAACCTCGACGCAGAGCTGAGCGCGTTCCGTGCCTGGCGTGAGCGGCAGACGCCGGAGAAGCTGGCAGTGGTAGAACGCCTGCCTGCGACGCAGCAGTTGCTGGAGCAGGAGAAGAAGGATTGATTGGGGCCTAGTGCACAACTTCAAATGGCTTGCGGAATACCTGTGGGAGCGAATTTATTCGCGAGACGTGGGGGCAACCGACGCAGCGCTGTCGCCCGAACGATTTTTCGCGAATGAATTCGCTCCCACAGGGCCGCGATTGCTGCGCGACAGCGCGGCGTCTGAACGACTGGCGATCTCGCAAAGGTCAGAGTCGTGCGCATCTCAATCTTCACAAAACGTCGCTCCTGAGAAAACTCTGTCGATAGTTCGCACGCCTTCTGCTGTCATCCGCTGTTAAGATGCCGCAATACAAAGAAAAAGCTTACAAGCAAGGGCTTCTCGTCCTACAGGGGGTGGTATGGATCTTCAGGTTATTTCTCGCGATGGAGAACCAGAATACGCGGTGCTGCCATGGGCGCAGTATCAGGCCCTGTTACAGGCCGCCGGGGTGTCCCGCCCGCAAACCGCTGCCAACGCCGCTCAGGCCGCCCATCAGGCGCCTGCTGAGGATCTTCCTGCACTCGATCAACTCGGCGCGCTGCGTCAGGCCAAGGGGCTTGAGCTGAATCAACTGGCGCGCTCGGTCGGCATCAGCCCTTCGTATCTGGAGTTGATCGAAAACGGCACCCGTCAACCCGATCTGGCGATCCGACGAAGTCTGGCGTGGGAGTTGGGTGTGCCGGGCTGGCGAGGTGAGTCATGAGCGTGCGGATCAGCCGTCAGCACTGGGAAGCGCTTCTGGCTGAACTGGATCTGGCGCGTCGGCAACGTCACCTGGTCACGTACCGTGCGTTGCTGGAGCGTATTCAATTGCCCGCTCCGGCGATGCAAACCCTGGCTGCCGCCCTTGAGCACCTGGCGGCTATCGATGCCCGCGCCGAGCAGCCCTTGCGCAGTTCGCTGGTCATCAGTCAGGGCGCCAGCCGCCTGCCGCGTACTGGCTTTTTCGAATGCGCCGAACGGCTGGGACGTTTTACGGGGCCTTCCGATGGTGTCGCTGCGGCGTCATGGCACGCGGCGGAAGTGGTGCGGGTGTTTGAATTCGAGTACTCGGAAGAGGCGAAGCCGGAGTAGCTTCACCTCTGCGAAAGGACGCAAGAATGTCGCCATTCATGTGGGAGCCGGCTTGCTGGCGAAAGCGTTGGGTCAGTCAGGGATAAGCCGGCTGACAGAATGCATTCGCCAGCAAGCCGACTCCCACAAGGTTGGCGTCAGTTTCGCCTCTCCAGTGTCAGGGCCTCAGCTTGCCGCTTGTTTCTACCGTATCGATCACATGCACACTCGCCCCCATCACATCCTTGGCGTAATGCTTGGCCTGTGACGCCAGTTCCGCCAACTGGCCGGCGTCCAGCGCGGCGCAGGCCTCGGGACGCAGGTGCACCACGCCCACTGACAACGACAACAGCGGAAACTCCTGACGCTGCCCCTGACGATTGAGCGCCACGAAACAGCCCGCTTCCAGATGCTCGGCGCGGTAGAAGCGGCGGCACTGGTTCTGGAAGTCTTCCAGCAGCAGGTTCAAACGTTTGCGCCAGTCTTCCGAGCCCAGCACCATCAGAAAATCATCGCCCCCGATATGGCCGACGAAGTCGCGGCTAGGGTCGATGCGATCGTTCAGGCAGTGCGCCAGGCACAGCAGCACTTCGTCGCCACGGCCGTATCCGTAGATGTCATTGAACGGTTTGAAGCTGTCGATATCGACGTAGCAGATCATCGATTCCTGCCCTTGTTGCAGCATGCGCGTGAGGCATTGCTGGATCGGCACGTTGCCCGGCAACAGGGTCAGCGGGTTGGCATAACGGGCCTGTTGAATCTTCAGTTCGGTGATCAGTTTAAGCACGTCAATCACTCGCCCCAGGCCCAGGTAGACACCGTTGCGCATGATGATGAAGTCTTCTTCGATCCTCTGCCGGGCGCGGCTGGTGATCAAACGGCTGACCTGTTGCAGCGACTGGCCCAGCTCTACGGCCAGAAAATCATCGCTCATCAAGCGGCTGATCGGCTTGCGGGCATAGATTTCGGTAGCGAACGGCTGCAACAGCACATCCGACAACGAATGCCGGTGCACGATGCCGATGGGGTGCCGCTGTTCATCCAGCACGGCCAGTGAGTTCAGGTTGGCCTGCCGACGAAAGGCTTCCAGTACCGTCGCGGTCGGAGTGGTCTGCACCACGGCTGGCTGGTTGTCGAGCAGGGCGCTGAGATCGCTGCCTTCCTCGTTGAATACAGCCGCGCCGGGGTCGATCTTTGGCAGCAGTGCGCGTGCCTCGCGGGGCGGGTGTTCTTGCGGACGGCACAGCAGATAGCCCTGAACCAGATCGACGCCCATGTCGATCAGTACCGCCAGTTCTTCCTGCAATTCGATGCCTTCGGCGATCACCAGCGCACGGGAGGCCTTGGCCATTTGCAGCATGGAGCCGACGAACTCGCGCTTGACCGCGTCCTGATGAATGCCGTCGATGAAGTGCCGGTCGATCTTCACGTAATCCGGGCGCAGTTCCGACCACAGGCGCAGGCTCGAATACCCCGCACCCAAGTCATCCAGCGCAATGGAGAAACCCATGTCGCGGTAGTGGTGCAGCGCGTTGTAGAGCAACCCGAAGTCGTCAGTGGGGGTCTGCTCGGTCAGCTCGATCACGACGCGATTCGGCGCGATGCCGTAGCGTTGCAGCAGTTGCAATGTACGCCCTGGCGGGTGCGAGGCTTCCAGCAGGGATTCGGGGGAGATGTTGAGGAACAGCTTGCCGTCGAGTTGTTGCTCGCTGAACCGCCGACACGCTGATTCGCGACAGGCCAGTTCCAGCTCGCTCAACCGACCGGCCTGACGCGCCACGGCGAACAGGCTGATGGGGGAGTGCAGGGCGCTGTTGGACGGGCCACGGGTCAGGGCTTCGTAGCCGAGAATACGGCGATCCGACAGCGACACGATGGGCTGGAACAGGCTGTGCAAGTCGCGGTGAGTCAGGATTGCACTCAAAGCGCTCAGCTGTTCGGTCACGGTCATGGCAATCTCAAGGCAAGAAAAAGGGCCCGACGCTTTCGCGCCGAGCCCGTATTTCACGACAGATTCATGACTGTTTGATGACGCTTTGCCATCATCCCGTCATGTTTCACGAGCAACATGTGAACCTTGTAGCAGGATCACCACTGTCCGTTGATCGTTCCCACGCTCCGCGTGGGAATGCGCCCTGTGACGCTCCGCGTCACGCCGGGGGACGCAGAGCGTCCCGGGATGCGTTCCCACGCAGAGCGTGGGCACGATCATTTCTGTCGACTCACTTCTTTGCCACAGACCCGCTCAGACTCAGGTAGTCGAGCAGAATCCGGCCAGTCTCGGCCAGGTACGCGTCGTCTTCCGGTTTGGTCTTGTCGTCGTCCACCGGCAATGCGTCTTCGTCTTCTTTCTTCAGTTCCTTGAGCGGTTCTTCGCCCTTGGCCTTGCGACGGGTGTTTTCCATCACCAGTTGCTTGCCTTCGACGTCGGCGTGCTCGGCACGGCGCTCGGCTTCGTTGAGGCTGACGGTCTTCTCACTCATCAGTTTCTTGGCCAGCGCCAGTTTCTGCTCGACGAACACGAATTCAGCGTCTTTGGCCGAACGCACGTCATGACGCGCCTGCAACTGAGCCAGGAACGGCTTGAACGGATCGGCTGCCGGTTTGATCGCCGGTTTGATGGTGTCGTAGGTCATCGCTTCCGGCAGTGCGCTTTCGCCGATTTCCTTGGTGTCGATGATCGACGGGTAGGCGATGTCCGGCAGTACGCCCTGATGCTGGGTGCTCTGACCGGACACCCGGTAGAACTTGGCCAGGGTCAGTTTCAGTTCGCCATGGTTCAGCGGCTGAATGGTCTGCACGGTGCCTTTACCGAAGGTCTGGCCACCGATAATCAGCGCGCGGTGATAATCCTGCATCGCACCGGCGAAAATCTCCGACGCCGACGCAGACAGGCGGTTGACCAGCAACGCCATCGGGCCTTTGTAGAACGCGCCGCTGTTTTCATCTTCCAGCACGTCAACCTTACCGTCGGCATTACGCACCAGCACGGTTGGGCCTTTGTCGATGAACAGGCTGGTCAGCTCAGTGGCCTCTTGCAGCGAACCGCCGCCGTTGTTGCGCAAGTCGATGACCACGCCGTCAACTTTCTCGGACTGCAATTCAGTCAGCAGCTTCTTCACGTCGCGAGTGGTGCTCTTGTACTCCGGATCGCCCGCGCGGTAGGCCTTGAAGTCCAGGTAGAACGCGGGAATCTCGATCACACCCAGCTTGTAATCCTTGCCGTCCTGATTCAGGTGCAGGATCGATTTCTTCGCCGCTTGTTCCTCAAGCTTCACCGCTTCACGAGTGATCGAAACGATCTTGGTGGTCTGATCGTTCGGCGCGTTGCTCGCCGGGATGATTTCCAGACGCACCACCGAGCCTTTCGGACCACGGATGAGCTTGACCACTTCGTCCAGACGCCAGCCGATCACGTCGACCATCTCTTTGTCGCCCTGGGCGACGCCGATGATCTTGTCGGCGGTTGCCACCTGCTTGGTCTTGGCTGCAGGGCCGGCTGGCACCAAGCGCACGATTTTGACGTTATCGTTGTCGCTTTGCAGAACGGCACCGATGCCTTCCAGCGACAGGCTCATGTTGATGTCGAAGTTTTCCGCACTGTCAGGCGACAGGTAGTTGGTGTGCGGATCGTAGGACATCGCGAAGGTGTTCAGGTACGCCTGGAAGATGTCTTCGCTGCGGGTCTGGCCCAGGCGCGCCAATTGGTTCTTGTAGCGCTTGGTCAGGGTTTCCTGAATCTTCGCCGGGTCTTTGCCCGCGATCTTCAGGCGCAGGACTTCGTCCTTGACGCGCTTGCGCCACAGGTCGTCGAGCTCGGCCTCGTTCTTCGGCCATGGCGCGTCCTTGCGGTCGACCAGCAAGGTCTCGTTGGTGTTCAGGTCGATCTTGTCGACGCCTTTGCTCAACTGCGCCAAGGCAAAATCCAGACGCGACTTGATGCGGTCCAGATAGCGCTTGTAGATAGTGAATCCCGGGTTCAGATCGCCGCTTTTCAGGAAGTCGTCGAACTGGAAACGCCACTTGTCGAACTCGGCGATGTCGCTGGCCAGGAAGTAGCTGCGCGCCGGATCGAGGAGCTTGAGATAGCTCTGGTAGATGATTTCCGAACGCTTGTCGTCCAGCGGCGGCTTGCTGTAGTGGTGGCGCTTCAGCAGCTCCACGACATTCAGACTGGCGATGACTTCATCGCGATCAGGTTGAAGGTTGTCCCAGCTATTGGCTGCGAACGAACTGGCGGACATTGGCAAGGCTGCCAGGCCGATGAGTAATGCAAGGGTGGTGCTGGGCAACAAATGCTTCATGCTGATTCGACGCGTGGACAATGGATAACGCATAGTAGGCCGTCTTTGAGGTCGCCGGTTCCTGTCGTACTGCAAAAAAGTTCGACGGGAACCCGGTCGAATAATGCAAAAAGCCCGAACGCCGCGAGGTGCGTCGAGCTCAGTCCAAGAGTCACTATGGAGGCACCGTGAAAGCATTGCAAGGCGTTGAAGGTCACGTGGAATGGGTTGAGCAGCCATCACCGACGCTCGATGTAGGACAAGTCCGCATCAAGGTGGCGGCCGCAGGTCTCAATCGCGCCGATTTGTTGCAGCGCGCCGGTCTTTATCCACCTCCGCCGGGCGTCACCGACATCCTGGGTATGGAGTGCTCAGGCGTGATTGCCGAGGTGGGTTCCGGCACCTCCTGGAAGGCTGGAGACCGCGTCTGTGCGCTGGTGGCGGGCGGCGCGATGGCCGAGGAAGTGGTGGTCGACGCACGGCATGTTTTACCGGTACCAGAGGGCATGTCGTTGCATGAAGCGGCGGGCATCCCGGAAGTTTATGCGACGGCTTGGCTCAATCTGTTCCAACTGGCCGCGCTCAAGCCCGGCGAAAAAGTGTTGCTGCACGCCGGAGCAAGTGGCGTTGGTTCAGCTGCCATTCAGCTGTGCAAGGCCTTTGGTAACCCGTGTTGGGTCAGTGTGGGCTCAGCGGGGCGATTGAAATATTGCGAAGACCTCGGCGCCCAAGGCGGTGTCATTCGCGACGAAAGCCTCGATGGCTTGAGCGACTTCGGGCCATTCAATGTCGTCCTCGACCCGGTCGGCGCCAATTACGCGGCGCTCAACCTGAAAGTGCTGGGCACTGATGGCCGTCTGGTATTGATCGGCCTGATGGGGGGGCGCAAGGCCGAACTCGATTTGGCGTTGGTGCTGGGCAAGCGCATCCAGATCCTCGGCTCGACCCTGCGCAGCCGTGATGATCAGTTCAAGGCCGATCTGCTGACTGATCTGGGTCAACACGTCTGGCCGCTGTTCACCGAAGGCCGCTTGAAGCCGCAACTGGCGCGCAGCTTTCCGATCAATGAGGCCGAAGAGGCGTTCGCGGAGCTGGCGAGCAATCAGGTGTCGGGGAAGGTCGTGTTGGTGATTGATAGCGACCTGATCTGACCCGCTACCGGCATGTCATCCAGCCCGACCGGCGGTAGCCCGTACTGTCATTTCTGACAGTAGGAAAACTCGGTCAAACGGTTCTCAATGGAGCCCTGTTGCGCTGCGGTCACCGATTGAAACCGGACGGCCGCGCGTGTCATCGCAAGGAGACGGGCGGGATGGCCAGGGACTGGATGGGGCGTGTGTGGAAAGCACTGACGGGGGGCGCGGCGCGCGCCAATCTGGTGGCTCCCGAGGTGCCCGCCATCGTTGATCCGAACGATCCTGATGGCGTCGTTGCGACGGGCACTCATCTTGACGATCTTGAGGTGCAAATCCCTCTCTGGGCAGTGCCGGCCGATCCGGGAGAGACCGATCTGCTGGAGCTCTTCTGGAGCAATGATCCGTCCGGTCAGCCAGCTGACGCCATACGCTTTCCAGGTCCGATAGACCCCAGCCTTTTTCCCGTGTCCATGCGTGTCGACAAGGCATTCCTTCAGCCTGATGGTCGATACCAAGCCTGGTATAGCGTGACGAATGATGTCGGCTCGGTCGTGTCGTCTGATTTCAGGATCGTGACGATCGATACTCGCCCTCCCGGCTATAACCAGCAACTGCGTGCATTGCTGCTGCCCGCTGATCTGACGGGCAGCATTACAGACGCTTATCTGGCCAGTCACAACGATCAGGTCGAGTTGCGTTTGCCGACGCCAGTGTATCTGGACGCTGAGGAAGGCGATGTGGTGGACCTCTACTGGTCGCAGAACAACCCTCCGACATCGAGCGTGGTTGCCAACAAAACCGTGACTCAGGCAGAAATCGATGCGGCCGACATCCGGATCAATCTGCCGGGGGATGCCATTCGTGCACCCGGCAGGGATGGCAATTATTACGCGACCTATAAGGTGCGGGATCGTGCAGGGAACGAGTCCCTGACATTCTCCCGGGAAACCCTTGTGTCGGTCATGCTCAAACCCCTGCCTGGCGGTGATTTACCAGAGCCTGAGTTCCCGGACACAGGGCTTGATGGGTATATCAACTGCTCCCATGAGCCCTGGAAAGGGATCCGGGTCAGGATCGCGTTCGTGCGCAACCTGTTCGAATTTCAGGATGAGATCACGCTTTTCTGGCAGGGCTATAGAACCCTGAACGGCAAAGACCCCATTGCCGGTACCGAGGGCACCTTTTTCAGAACCGTCAGTGCACAGAATGTGGCGGACGGCTATCTGGACATTCTCGTAGAGCCCTTCATTCCTCATATCGAGCCCATGATCGAGGGCTCTGCCGTGGCGGTCTATCAATTGGTGAAGTTCAGTGGCCAGTCCGGTGGCTCGTACGAGGGACTGGTGAAGATCAACCGAAAATGGCCCGACGGCGAGGTGTGTGGGCCGATCCGGCTGACGGGATTGAAGGGCGCCAGTCACCGCCAGGGGTGCAGCTTTTGTCGTCGATGCCGTAGTTTTCTCGCGCGCCTGTTTCGAGCACAGGGACGTGGCGGTAGATAACAGTAGTACAGGGAAATACAGGGCGTTCCGGGCTCGACTGGCGCGCATCACGTCAAGGAGAAACGACATGGGTAGCAAAGTAGCGAGTAAACCTGACTTCCTGCGGTGGGAGTTGGCGCGCCGGGTGAGTCAGGAGAAAAAGATCAAAGGCGGCGCGGGTATCCTGGTGTTGGCTGCTCCAATATTGCCTGACTGGTGGAATGGTGATACGCAATTCGCCGGTCTGGTACCGCGAGACGATCAAGAAAGTGATATGGAAGTCCTCATTCCCGAATGGCCAGGCAGCGCAAGTCAAGGGGAGACAGATAGGTTGACGTTTCAGTGGCGCCGCCAGGGATCGCCTACCTGGACGGACTCCCAGGCTCCAATCGATGTGCCTGGTCCGCTGGATCCTGACGATTTTCCAATGCCGTTGATGTTAAGCCAGGCCGCGTTCAAGGACGAGGGGACGTTTGAGCTGCGTTATCGTGTCGTGATCGATATCGGGTCCGAGGACTTTTCCACCATAACGGCCTTTATCATCGATAAAACTCCACCCAACAATAACCAGTCGCCGACGGCATTGACGTTCGACGATCCGTCAGTCATTTCCGATGGCATCACAGGTGATTATCTGGCAAACAACGGTGGCGTGGAGATCACGATCCCGACTTACAGCGATAAACAGCCGGGTGACTCGGTAGAGATTTATGTGCACAACGAAAATACCGTGCCTACTCAGCCTGTTTACAGTGCCGATGTCGGTACGCCGCAGACGGTCAAAATACCCGCCACTGCTTTCGATGGTTTGCGCGACGGCACGATTTATCTGTACTACCGGCTGGTCGACAAAGTGGGAAACCGGGGGCCAATCTCCGATAACGCTGAAACCGGTCTATTCATCAAACCCCTGCCTGTACTGCCTCTGGCCGCACCTACGGTGCCCCGGATCGCCGATGACAATATCCTGAATCTTGACGATGTCGCGCAGGGAGAGGATCTGGTCAAGGTCGCGTTGTACGGAAACTGGCTAGAGCACGACATTGTGGAACTCACTTGGGGAACGGCTTCGGTGCATGCGACCCATGAGGTGTTATCCGCTGAAAACCCCATGACCCTGATTGTTCCCTACCCGACGATTCTTGCACCTGCGTATGGTGCGGCAAAGGGGCCACTGGATACAGCGATCAGATATGTGGTCAGACGAGGTAACAAGACGTTCGCGTCGGCCGAGACGACCATCAGTGTCGATTTCTTCGTACCGGGTCCGGTCAACCCGGACAGGCCTCGCCCCGTAAATCCCAACTTGCCTCAAGTCACGGTCAGGGGGACAGGGGCAAGTCCGGAAGACAACGTTTTGAATGAGGAGGATGTCGGTCTGCCCGTGGAGGTGACTGTTGACCTGTACGATCCGATCGGTCCGGGAGAGCAGATGATTCTGTACTGGTACTCGCTGGACAACGAGGTGGGCAAGCTGTCGCCGGTGACGGGGAATCCAGGGAATCCCTATACATTCAACGTGGCATGGGACGACATCAAGGACCTGCCCAGCGCGACTGATATTCCGGTGTTTTACACCGTAGGACTGGTCAGCGGAGCGGGTAACATCGAAGCCTGCGTTCCGACATTGGTGGACGTCAGTGCGGCGTTGCCGATCAAACTGGCGACACCAGAGTTCCCTGATGCGGGAGAGGCGGCCGATGGTTCACCTGCGCTGAACTGCTCCTCTTACATCGGGCCCGATCAGCATGTTGTCATCGATATTCCGGGGAATGCGCCACTTCTGAAGGGGGGAGAGAAACTGACCTTCACCTGGCAGTGTTATAGCGACCGGCTAGGTACGATTGAGGCCGGAACGCCCCAGGAAATCATAAAAACCTTGAGCCCTGTTGAAGCGACCGATGGTTACAGCTTCAACACCGGGCCTTTCGATGACTACATCATGCCTGTGGGCCGCAACGGGGCTGTCCGTCTGACGTATGAATCGGATACTACGCCTGTCATGCAAGGAGAGGCGTTCATCCGTGCCGGTGCCGAAAACGCTGGGGGGGTATGTCCTCCCAACGCACGTCGCAGGCGGTGAGCGTCGTTCGTGGTTTTTCTTTCAGTCATTCCAGATATGACAAGCCGCAGTGGTGCGGCTTTGTCATGTCTGAGTGGGGAGGGCAGGTGAATTGAAGGATGAACGGCATTAAATAGCTATTGTGGGAAGCTACTCTCTAGTAACTAGGAAACATCCTACATATCCGCCGGATCTAGGATTGTAACTTGTGCGCCTTTGTCCTTCGGCGTCTTTAGGTAGTTCCGCGGGATGGCATTCAACCCAAGGAGCTGGTCATGGCTAAATCTCGCTGTTCTTCTCGCTATTTCAATTCTCCCGCACTTATCCCCCTGCTTTTCTGCATCGCCTCCGGTGCCCAGGCCCGAGAACTTTTGCCCGGTGAATCGGTGGTCGTAGGACCGGGGGATCCAGTGGAGGACTGGACCTTGGGGCCCGGATCTACCCTCACTGTCAGTGGCGGGCAGATGCTGAATTTGACCGGCGGCGGAGCGGTTGGCACCTTCAATCTTCTGGCCAACAGCACGGCACAAAGCGTCACGCTTGACTCTGGTGTGGTAAGCAACATCAGTGATTCCAGCATCATTGCCAGCAGCGGCACTGCGCTGAGCGCCACAGACGCCTCCGTAGCGGTGAGCAATGCCACCATCGTTAATACAAATGGAGTCGGTGTCTCCGGTAACCAGAGCGTAGGAGGCGGCGCCCCGGGTACGACGTTCGTGTTCACGGGTGGGTCCGTCAGCGGCACGACGGGTGGCCTCACTCAACTTGCCGGTTCGCTCAACATGACCGGTACGACCGTCACGGGAACCGGGGCCACCAGTTATGGCATTCGCGGCATCGGCGCCAACATGACGCTGATTGGCAGTTCGGTCACGGGCGGGCTGAACGGGTTTCTGTATCGGGTCAATCCGGCAGATATTCGTACAGGAACTGTCAATCTGGGCAGTACTCGGGTGCAGGGCGTCAACGGCGCGGCGATCCGGATCGATGGCCTGGGCACTCCCATGGTCGCCAATTTCAATCTGACCAACGGCACGACCCTCGTGGGTGGCAACGGCAACGCACTGGAAGTGGCCAACTCGGCGACAGGCAATGTTCTGCTACAGAACAGCGATGTCACCGGCAATATCAGCATCACCAACAACAGCACCGCCAACCTGACATTCGATCACGGTGGATTGACCGGCGATATCACCGCCGACGCCACCAGCAGCGGTTCGTTGGCGCTGAACAACGGTTCTGCGCTCACCGGAAATATCAGTGGCATCGATACGGTCAATCTCAGCGCCAGTTCGATGACCGGCAATATCACCAGTGATGGCACCGGCGTGGTGTCGCTGCAAAACGATTCGGTGTTCACCGGCAATCTCATTGGTGTCGATAAGTTGACCGTCGGGGATCCTTCGGTCTGGAACATGACCGCGTCCACCGCACTCAACACTCTGGTGATGGACACCGGGGTCGTCAAATTCGGCGCGGAAAATGAATTCTTCCAGCTGGATGTGGGCAACCTGTCAGGCAGCGGCACCTTCATCATGGATGTCGATTACGCGACCAATCAGCACGACACCCTCAACATCACCGGTTCCGCGACGGGCAGCCATACCTTGTCGATCGTCGGTTCAGGCGTTGATCCTGTCTCTCCCGAGGCGCTGACCATGGTGCGCACAGCCGGTGGCGATGCAACCTTCGCCCTGGCCAACAATCGTTCGGTTGACGTGGGCACTTATTCCTACGCGTTGAGTTCGGTGGCCAATGGTTCTGGCGGAACCGACTGGTTTCTGAACCCGAGCAAAGCGACGATCAGCCCCGGTACAGCCTCGGTGCTGGCCCTGTTCAACACGGCGCCCACCGTGTGGTACGGCGAACTGACTTCCCTGCGTACTCGCATGGGCGAGTTGCGCTTCAATGGCGGCCAGGCCGGGGGCTGGATGCGTACCTACGGCAACAAGTATGTCGTCGATGAAGCCTCGGGCCTGGGCTACAAGCAAACGCAACAAGGCTTTTCCCTCGGTGCCGATGCGCCTCTGCCGCTGGGTGACGGCCAATGGCTGGTCGGCGTGCTCGCGGGTCACAGCACGTCCGATCTTGATCTGAACCGTGGCACTTCCGGTACCGTGAAGAGCTACTACGTCGGGGCCTACACCACTTGGCTGGATCAGGACACCGGTTACTACTTCGATGGCGTGCTCAAGCTCAACCGTTTCCGTAATGATTCCAAAGTGAGCATGAGCGATGGCACCCGCGCCAAGGGTGACTATGACAACGTCGGTCTGGGTGGCTCGGTGGAGCTCGGGCGCCACATCAAACTGGATGACGGGTATTTCGTCGAACCCTTCACTCAGTGGTCGACGGTGGTCATTCAGGGCAAGGACTATGGCCTGAATAATGGCATGGAAGCCGAGGGCGACCGTACCCGCTCATTGCTGGGCAAGGTCGGTGTGACCGTGGGCCGGAATTTCGCCTTGCAGGATGGCAAGGTCTTGCAGCCTTATGTTCGCGTCGCAGGCGTTCATGAGTTCGCTAAAAACAACGAAGTGCAGGTCAACAACAACGTCTTCAACAATGACGTGTCCGGCACGCGCGGTGAGCTGGGCGCCGGTATTGCGGTAGCGTTCACCGACAGGTTCCAGATGCACGCCGATTTCGACTATGCCAATGGCGAGCACATCGAACAGCCTTTCGGGGCGAATGTGGGGTTGCGGTATAGCTGGTAACGTGTAAGCCCCGGCCTTTCGGTCGGGGCGAACCCATTGCTAGATGGCCACAACATTGGCGTATTGCCCGCCACCGAGGAATTCCTTGGTGCTCACATCCGCCCAGCCTCCCGTCACCAGATTCTTGCAGCGAACTGTCCAGAGCCCAGCTCCCGGTGTTGTTGACCAGTAAAGACGGTCCCCCATGGGCCAACGCCCTAGGTAGGCTGCGGCGATCTGAATAAGTTCATCATGTGTTGGGATTCGCTTCCCTTGATTCGCAGCATTCCGGTTGGCGACTGAGTACAGGCTGTTCCCTAGCCCCACCACCTGGATCACATTAGTGACTGTGACGGTGTAAGCACCCGATCGGCCCCGGCTGTCCCGCACGGTAATGGTCGTTGTTCCGTTACCGCGGGAATACACGGTCCCGCTGCCGTTGACCCGAGCAACAGACGTGTTGCTCGATGAGTACGTGTAGGGTTGGACACCGCTACTTGGCACGCGAGTGAGGGTGGTGCCAGCAGGCCAACTGACGGGATCAAGGTCAGGATTCCCAGGAAGTATGTACACCCGACCATTGAGTGTCGCGGATGAGGGATCCAGTACAAACTCCGGTACCGGCGAAATCACTGTAAAGGTTCGTACGCCAGATGACGCACCGTCAGCGTACTTCGCAACGGCTTTCAGGCTATGAGCGCCCAACGCAAGCCCCGATACAACATGCGTCCAGCTCCCGCCTGTATTAACTGATGCTGTTCCCTTGGACGTATTTCCATCGAACACTTCAACCTGTTCGCTGGCCGCGGCGGTGCCCGATGCGGTCACTGAGGTAGCCGTCGTTTGCCCTCCGTTCTGGACCTCTCCGTTGGCGTCCTTGACGCTGGTGATACTCGGCGCAGTGGCCGCTTTCACCGTGAACGCCCATGCTGCCGAAACCGGCTTATTCCCATACAACGCCTTGGCAGTCAGCGAGTGACTGGCAACACTCAACCCACTGATAGCGCGCGTCCAGGTGCCGCTGGCGTTCGTTGTGACGGTACCTTTCGAGGTGGTGCCGTCGAACACTTCGAGCGGTTGGTTGATCGATGCACGGCCTGAGGCGGTCACGGTATTGGCGTAAGTGGAGCCACCATGAGGGACCGGGCGATTTTGCGGATCGACGACAGCGGTAATCGTGGGCGTTACTACTGTGACGACAGTGAAATGACGCACCGTTGATTCGGGGCCAGTACCATACAGGGCTTTGGCCTTCATGGCGTGCGCAGTCACGGACAGACCTGTTGCTGCCAGGCTCCAGACGCCAGCTCCATTGGCCGTTGCTTTTCCTATGGACGTGGCACCGTCGAAGATCTCCACGTCCAGATTGGCGTTTGCCGTACCCGTGAGTGTGACGCTGATGTCCACAGTGAAGCCGTTGGCGGGTATTTCTGTCCCTCCCGAATCTTGAATGCTGCTGATGGTCGGCGCAATAGCCGTCGCAACGATAATTGTCCACGTGGTGGATTCAGGGCTTGATCCATAAAGCGCGCGCGCTTTGAGTGGATGCGATGCCACCGCTAATCCAGAAACGGCTTTCTGCCATTCTCCAATCGAGTTCGTGATGGCGGTACCTTTCGAAGCGGCTCCGTCAAACAGTTCGACCTGTTGATCGGGGCTGGCCTTCCCAGACACCGTCAGCGTGGTGTCTACAGTCGTGCCGCCGTTGCTAACGAGGCCTTTGGAATCCAGCACCTGCTCAATGGTCGGCGTCAGATTGGCGAGCACTTCCCAAGACCGCGGCTGCGAAATCAGGCCGCTGCCATCCAGTGCTTTAGCGGTCACGCTATACGCTTTGGGCCGCAGTGCCGCCAACGCGACGGACCAAGTGCCGGTGAGCGTCGTGCGTGTGGTGGTCAGGCGGGCGGTCCCGTCGAGAATTTCCAGCTCGGTGTCGAGGGTTGCAGTGCCGCTGAGGTTCAGTGTCGTATCAAACGTCGTTCCGCCGTTGGAGACTTCGCCCTTGGCGTCCTTGACGCTGACGATGACAGGTTCGACCCAGTCGTGATGACGTTTGAATTGATAAACCGTCGCAGGCAACGGCAGCGCAATGTTCTCGTTGGCAGTTTCGCTGAACGCTACTTTGCAAACCACGGTTAACGAGGTGTCCTGCGCGAGTTTTTCCAATTCAGCGCGCAGCAGCGTTTCTGATAGCCCCCCGCTGACTTGCCCGCTTGAAATCGCCTTGCCATCCAGCAAAACGATGGTATGTGGGGCGCCGTTTTCAGCCTCGCCTTCAAGCCGCAACCAGACACGTTGGCCCAGCGCAATGAACGGCCATTTCGCCACGGTCGACGTTGCGTTCCCGGTGAAGGTGGCCAGGTTCAAAATCTTGCTTTGTGGATCGGCCTCTTTCACGACGGGTGACGGCAACTGGGCATCGGCGATGGCGTCGATGTGGAGCAACGCCAGGTCGGACGTTTTTTCCGTTGTGTAGCGTTTGACTCGGTACGAGACGCTGACATTTTGGGCGATGTTGGCACCGATCACATTGGCGCTGATGGGGAAGTCCACCTGACCACTCGCACTGGCGGCCATGCTTTGGTCCGGCGGGCTGCCGGTGCCTGGAGTGCCCAGCCAGGTCAAGGTGATGATGTCCTGCGGGTCCATGGTCTCGTAGCGTACGCGCACGGTCGCACCCGTCTGTGCACGCATGGGGTCGAGGGTGCCATTGCTGGCTTCCAATACCTGGGGTGCGGGCAAGACGCCAATCGGCGTGCCAATGGTCAGATTCAGCACGCTCGAATACTGGTATTTTCCGGTGCTGGCGAGTTTGAGGCTGTAGTACAGCTTGACGATGCTGTGGATGTTGGGTTCGATCAATGACCTCGGGATGTTGAATGTCATGAGCTTGCCCGCGCCCACGCTGGAGATGGGCACCCAGTCGCTTGCGCTGCCGTCCAGACCTTCACCCTCCCAATACCAGGTCAGAATGTCTCCCGCTGTGGTGCCTGTGTAAGGCATGCGATATGTCGCATAGTTCGGCACCTTGTCCGGGTCGAGCACGTTGCCGTCGGCTTCGTCCACAGACGGTGCAGGCAGCTCGGCGAAGCGTTGGGCAACCACCAGTGAGGTGTGGCTGGAAACTCTCACCTCCTGCGGGGCGAGGGTGTCGTTGGAAACTCGATAGCTGACATCGAGGGTGCCGTTGACAAGCGGAGCGATGTGCTCGGCCATCACGGGCATGTAAATGACAGAACCTATCTCATTGTTCGAGACGGAGTGTTGCGCTTCGTAGAGCAGCGGTGTGCCGCTTTGTGTCAGCCCGAGCCAGATCAGGTCGATCAGGTCGCCGTTGGCCATTTGTTCGTACACGGGAATGACCACGTGTGCCCGTTCAAGGCTGGGATCGAGCGTGTCTCCGACGGCTTCGAAAACACCAGGGGCGGGCAGGGGGATTTTACCCGTGATGGTCGCAAAGGCGCGTTTGGATGATTGTGGAGGCGCGCCGTTCGCTTTGTTCAGGACGTAACTGGCTTCCCCTTTCCCTTCGAGAAGGGCGCGGATCTCTGCGTTGGGCACCTTGATCTCGGTCACTGAAGGGATGTTGTCGAGGGTTACAGTGCGTTCATAAATCAGCGGGTCGCCTGTTTTCGGGGTACCGATCCAGGTCATGGTGACCTGATCTTTCAACTCGAAAGGCAGCCCTCGGACCTCTATCTGAATCGTCACATCATCTGTCCCTAGTTGGCCGAGGTCTATTGCGCCATTGAATGCCTCTTTGATAATCGGCGGATCGAGGCGGTGTGCGCCTACCTCGACATTGATGAACGTGCGCAACGACCAGTCCGAGGAGAAGTTCCAGACCTCGTCGAAAACCTGGTAATGCACCAGCAGATTGGGTGAGTCGCCACCTGCCAGGATCATGGCCTGATCCACGTTCATGATGATCGGCGCACTCCCCGCAGACTCAGCGTCAGTGACTTGATGGGTCATGAACGCCTCGCCCCATTGCAGTTGAATGGTGTCTCGTGCAGCGCGCCCAGGGTATGCGGCGATTTCGGCCGGTACGCCTCTGGCTGCCCAGTCCTCATCGACGCCGTTGTCAATCACGTCTTGGGGCAAGCGGGGAGCGGCGAGTTCCGAGTGGCCGGGAAGATGGGGGTCCTTATCCACGCCGCCTGGCGCATCGAGTTTCACTCTGATGCGCATCATGACGGAGTCCTCCGGTGTGATCGAACCTTGACGTGTCAGGCGATAGAACACCTTTTCCGCCCAGTCAGGCACGACCAGTGCGGCGGGGACGAAAAAAAACAGGCGCTGATCGAGGTTTGAGTCATCGATATCACGGCCATCAACCCGCGTGTCATCCCAGTACACATCGACATGATCTCCCTTGCTCATGCGCAACCAGGGATCCACCGCGACCAACACCCCGAGGGGGTTGGATAGCACAACGTCGATGTTCAGACCGCCGTCGCCGCCCTGAACCGGGGTCACTATGCCACCGATGAGTAGCGAGCGCAGCGCCAGCGTTGAAGAGTCCCGTTGCAGGGGAGGAAACAGGGTGGGTGTGAACCGTGCCATCGTTAGAGTCCTTTCTGTTGTGCACGCGGTGGACAGGGCGCAGGCCCATCCAGGCGTTGCGGTTTCGCTGAATCGTCCTGATATTGGGCGCTGGGTGGGCCGTTTTGCCTACTGTCAGAAATGACAGGTTTTGCGACCGCTGGTCGGCGGGTACCCAGGGGATGGCCGTTCAATCAGAGGTCGTGCTTGCAGCCTCGTCCGAATAAGGATCGAGCGAGCGCCTTCCCGGCGCGCGTAGGAAAATGACATACCATTATTGGCGATGGACCCCGGGCTGGGTTCCCAGGCGTGAAACTGAGAAGTCGCGAGATTGGAGCGAAACAGGACGCCGTTACAGTAGTAGGCCGCGCTGTCATCAGATCAGCACGCCATTGCATTGCCAGGCAGGTTTGCTGGCGGCAGAGGTGGAGGCTGTGCTCGGGTAGCGATTGTTGATCAGTTGCGCGATTTCCGGCCCGGTGGGGCTGGCCGTTGCGTTCAGGCTGTCGAGCAGCCACACCACGGCGAACAACCTGATGATTGAGCAGGTATCCACGGTCATCCTGACCTCATATACGAACATAGAAGTGACCGCCCGGCCTTGTCGGCCGGGCGGTGCTGGCTTCACGTGCCGGGGCGCTGCCGATGTCCCGCTGTTCGAGAGATACCTGCCGCCTGCATTGCCAGGCTGCCGTCCGATGCGCTGGCATTCTGGTTAGGGTCTGTGCCGCTCAGGTTATAGGTCCAATAGGTGCCGACCCCGGCGGAGTCTGCGCTGGGGCTTTCGCCTCCGCAAACAGGTAGTCGTGCGCGGTGAGGTCCAGCGTGACGTCGTCTTCAAAGCCGCCACTGATCGTCAGCAACAGGTCGGCGGAAGGTTGCTCATCGTTTTCGCCCACGGGGATGACGCCGTACCAGACGCGCACTTGGCCACCTGCTCCGACCATGAACTCGCCGGCTGGGACCTCGAAATCGATTCCGGTGCCGGGTCCATTGCGATCCACGACTGTCCAGTCGTACAGCGTGTCTTCAAGGTACAACCTGACGCGATCCTGATAGTTCAGCGCGCCCGGAAGGATGTGTACCTTGATCATTTTTTCCGGATCGTCACCAGGGTCCAACACATCGCCCGGCGCGTCGGGAAGCTGCGGTTTGGCCCATTCAGCGAAACTGAACGAAACCGTGCGGCTCACGCGGGATTTTTTGCTGGCCACCGCTTGTGCCTTCAAGGCCCGTGTACTCACGGCAAGGCGGGTTTCGTAGGAAACACGCCCTTTCAGATAGGGCTGCGCCGCACTGCTGTCTGCGCCTACATCGGCGTTACCCCACGTCACGATTTCACCGTCGGAGCGCAGCGCCACGAAACTCTGGTCGTTGGCGTAGACGGCTTTCACGTTGATCAGTTGTGCCACGACGCTGCTGGTGTCCCCCCCAAGCGCTGGGTAACCCCAGGCGACGACTGTGCCGTTACGACGCAGCGCGGCGAATGCTTGCGCGTTGCCTACCACCTGAACAATGTCGTCGAGGGTGGCGATGTCCGCTGGGACCTCCCCGCCACTGGCCGCCGTGCCCCAGGCGACAACATGACCACTGGCCCTGCGTGCGGCCATGGCGTCAGAGGTCGCGCTGACTTCGACGATGTCGGTCAGCGACTTGATGGCCGCAGGCACCCTTCCTCCCTGGTCGGCGTTGCCCCATGCCAGCACTTGCCCGGACGTGGTAATCAACGAAAATGCATAATGAGAAGCGGCGCCCAGTTCGGCAACGCTCGCGTCGGCGACTTCCATGGTCACCCTGCCGCCCCTATCAACCGCCCCCCACGCCACCACTCGGTGGTTGGCACGCAGTGCAGCGAAGGCTCCATGGTTTCCTGAAACCTCTTTAATGTCCGTTAACGTCGCAACGTCTTCCGGCACAGTTCCTCCGTCCGCTGGACTACCCCAGGCCACGACCTGCCCTGTGCCACGAATGGCCGCGAACGCGTGCTCGCCACCGATCACCTGAGTGATGTCACTGTGTGCCTTGACCGCATCGGGTACCGTTCCACCAGCAATCTCCACGCCCCAGGCGTAGACTTTGCCATCCGTCCGGATACCGGCTATCGCAAAGCCGTTGCTGGTCAATGCGACGTAGCTGTCCAGCGGGTTGGTGCCTAGATACCCGCCTTCCCTTGCGCTTCCCCAAGCAACGACGTCGCCATTTTTCCTCCGTGCTGCGTAGGCGGCGCGGTTGCTGCAGACTTCAACGATGTCGTCCAGGGTGATGATGGAGGGCGGGATCGTCCCCCCAAAGCCA
The DNA here is from genome assembly GCF_044900175.1 of Pseudomonas sp. NPDC088444. Taxonomy (NCBI): domain Bacteria; kingdom Pseudomonadati; phylum Pseudomonadota; class Gammaproteobacteria; order Pseudomonadales; family Pseudomonadaceae; genus Pseudomonas; species Pseudomonas sp. NPDC088444. Next base: position 808,788 of record NZ_JBJDNK010000001.1, on the reverse strand, counting down.
GCATATCCCCAACCGATCAAGTCGCCACTGTCACGGTGCGCCACATGAGCCCATCCATTGCCAATGATATTCACGGCGCTGAGCACCACATGGTCTTCACGGGTGCGTATATGCAGAGGCGTCCAGGGGCGACTGTCTCTCCAGCTAGTGGCTTGCGTCCAGCCCGTATCGCCCTCGTATTGCCACTCGGCGTTCAGCGTCGCCCCCGTGTTTTTGTCGAACGCACTGATCCTGCGAGGCTTTGCCGATGCCTCATACGCCGAGCGACTGAACCTGGCGCCCATCACGTTCAACAGGCCTGCGACGATGGCGCTCTTGATGTCGTAGGTGCTCGACGGCGAGGGGCCTTCGGCGCTTTGATCGGCACGCTTGACGGTGTAGCTCAGTGTGACGCTGAAGCCATCGTTGGCTTTGACGTTTACGTAGGGGATGGGGATTAGCAACTCGCCATCGGTCGTCACAGATTTTGTTGGACTCACGCTGCCGTCGCCAGGCTGGCCCGCCCAGTTCAGGGTGACCGAATCGCCCGCCTTCAGTTGCGCCTCGGCTGGGATGCTGACATTTGCACCATTGGGCACCTTGCCCGGATCGAGCAGGCTGCCAACGGCTTCCACAATAGCGGGCGGCGGCAACTGAACAGGCAGGTCGTTTTCCACGTCGAACGTCAATGGTAGAGAAGAGCGATCATCCCCAGCCAGAAGCTCTACGCGATAGGTGACACGTACATTGCCGCCGACATTTTTGGTGACCTCGGCCAAAGGCACGGTGAATTCGACGTCCTTGTTGTTGCTGGCACCCGTGATGGATTTGTCGAGCAGGAATGGCGGTTTTCCGAGATCGTCTTCCCAGGTCATGTACACGTGATCGCCGACATTCATGTCCGGTGTCCAGGCGGCGATCACCACCTTCGCACCCTTCGGGATTTCAGCCAAGTCCAGCACGCCATCTTCGCTGCCTGCCACTTTGGGAACCGGCATGAGGGGCACAGCACCGGCACCGACCTGGAAGTTGAGAATTTCCGAATCGCTACGCCAATTTCCCACACGGATCACCCAGTAAGACGCGGCGATGGTGCCTTCGTCGTTGTCAGCGATGAATTGCGCATCGATGTCAAAGACAACGGGTTTGTCCTTGGTGAAGGAGTTGATTTTGATCCAGTCTTCGAGCTCTTCCGTTTTGCTGCCTTTCCAGAGGTAGTGCACTTCGTCGCCGATCTCCATGTTCGGGTAGATGGGGACCGTCAATGTCGTCCCCGGCAGGTCGGGGTCCATCACGCCATCAGCGACCCCGGCCACAATGGGAATCGGCAATTCGGCTCTGGGTGTTCCGACATTCAACAGGAACGCTCTGGCAGACTCCCGGATAACGATGCTGCCATTCAGATCCTTGGCCAGTTCGAAGTACAACTGCAGGGTTCCGCCGTCCAGCGTTTTGAGATGGGTGCCGTCGACGTTGATGTTGATCGGCAGCTTGTTGGTTTCTTCACGTCCGGTGATGACGTGCGGAGGAAGGGCGGGATCATAAACCGTGAGATCGGCGCGGGTGCCGATCCAGCGCAATGTAATCTGGTCACCAGCAGCCATGCTGTCATCCCAGGGGATTTCGATGGCAGTTCTCGCCAGTTCAGGATCGAGCGCTCCCTGAGCGGCATCCTTGGCGATGGGGGCCTCCATACCAACGCCGCTGCCCTTGATGTGGACGAACTGGCCTCTCGACGGCGTTGAGCCGTTCCCATTGACACGTGTGTAGGAAAAGGCGGCCTGCACCAAGGCAAGTCGGCGCAGGAGCGCATTGGGGATTGGGATTTTCATAAATATGATTGAGGGTCAGGACTTCAACCTCGTCGGTCTCGTACTCCGCGGCATCCCCGTCGGCAGTGGTGCCCGTGAGCTTGCCGACCAGCCTGTCGCCCACTGCGAAATCGGGAAGCGCGACCGGGATCTGCAGGGTTGCAGGTTCAGCACCCAGCGCATCAAGGTCCAGCTCGCCGTTGGCCGCTTCTTTCACGAAGGGGGCGTCCAGCCGAGCGTTGCCGGTGTCGACCACGACACGCTTCTCGGCCGCCCAGTCCATTGAGCGGTTCAGGACCAGGTCGTAGACTTCAAAGGTCACGGCCAAACCATCGAAGCCGGAATCACCTGCCGCGAGAATGGTGGCCTCCTCGATCACGATTTCAATGTCCTGACCGACTTCGGCCTGGGTGACCGGGGCGTGATGCACGAAGTGCCCTCCCCAGGACACCTTGATATCGTCTCCCACGCTCATGTTCGGATAAGGGTGAACGGTGACCGGAACCCCTGCCTTGGCGGCGGCTGCATCGACTCCGTCGTTGATGATGTCGTCAGGCAGGTCGAATGTCAGCTCTGAGTGGCCTGGCACGCTGCCGTCCTCATCGACCCCACCGGGAAGCGTGAGCTTGACCAGAATGTTCAGCGCGTCCGATGCCTCGGCTGCTTGCCCCAGGCGCGTGATGCTGTATGACAGTGTGTGTGCGCCGTCGACCAAGCGTGCACTGGGCACGAAGGCAACCACCCGCGCGCCCACGTCCTCGGGTTTGAGCAGTGTTCCCGAAGCGACCTGCGTCGTACCGTTGAGCATGATTTTGTAGCTGTCGCCCACCGCCATGCTCGACCAGGGCTGAATGTAGAGTTGCAGCCCCTGCAACGGAAAGTTGGTCTGTGCGGCGGCAACGTTGATACCCCAGGATCCGTCATCCAGCGGGCCGGTGGCACCGGGGATTTCAAGATCGATCAGGGCCAGGGGAGACAGACCGAACGTGGATATCCCCTGTCCGAGTGGGTTCAAGACAATCTCAAACCCTGCGTCCAGCTCCTTGCGGGCGAGGGATTTGTACAGGCAGAGCTGGTCGTCCAGTAAAACGGACACCCGGGTGCTCGACCTGAAGGATTTGAGCGGGTTGACGAGGGTGAATTGCTTCAGGTTGCCGGGGGGCGTGAGGGTGGGCATGGCGCTTGACTCCTGTCGAATGAACCCAAGACTCAATTGAGCGCCGAGATGGAATGTTTGCCTACTGTCAGAAATGACAGTAAAAGCTGCCGCTGTTCTGACTGAACAGGGTGACCAACCCGCTGTCGAGGCTTGACTAGCGCCAGCTATGAATCGGCCACCCCGCCTTTTCTGCCGCCTCCTTCAACACCGGATCCGGATTGACCACATGGGGAAAATCCACCTTTTGCAACAACGGAAGATCATTGCGCGAATCGGAATAAAAACTCGCGCCTTCGAGGTTTTCGCCTTCCTGATCCAGCCACTCCAGCAAACGGGTGATCTTGCCTTCGCGATAGGTCAGCACGCCTTGGGTCTTGCCACTGTAGACGCCGTGAACCACCTCCAGATCAATGGCCAGCACTTCATCGACGCCGATCCGCTCGGCGATGGCTTGAACGAGGTGCACGCCGGAGGCGGAGATGATCAGAATGCGGTCGCCGTTGGCGCGGTGTTCGGCGATGGTTTTGGTGGCGTCGCTGAAGATGATCGGTTCGATGTAGTCCTCGACCCACGGGCCGACGAGGAACTCGACTTCTTCAGGCGTGCGGCCAATCATCGGCTCCAGGCTGAAGGCCATGTAGTCTTCCATGGCCAGTTCGCCACGGCTGTAGGCGGCCATGAGTTCGCGGTCCTTGTTCATGAACCACTCCGGGTCGACCCAGCCCAACCGGCCCATCTGCTCGCTCCACAGGCTGGCGCAGTCGCCGTGAATCAGGGTTTCGTCCAGGTCGAAAATGGCTAATGCCATGGTGTAAATCCTCTCAATTCAGTACGTGCGCACATCCATAGGCAGGCGCTGGACCCTGTGGGAGCGAATTCATTCGCGATGGCGTCGGTACAGACGATAAAAATGTTTCGTATGTACCGACCAAATCGCGAATGAATTCGCTCCGACAGGGGCAGATGTGCAGTGTTGCCGAAATCACGCCACTTCGCAGAGCGCCGACGGTTCGATGTTCAGGGTGACCCGTTGGCCGTTCGGGTGCAAGTCGCTGGCGGAGCGATTGAGCACGTCGACCACCAGTTCCACGCCTCGTGCTTCAACGCGATAACGGATCACGTTGCCCAGCAAACTGTGCCCGCGCACTTCACCTTCCAGCGAGCCGGTGAGGCTCAGTTGAATGGCTTCCGGACGAATCGCCACGCGGCTGTTGATCGGACGTTGCATCAGACGGCTGGCGTCATCCGCCTCCAGCAGGTTGTAGTTGCCGATGAAGCCAGCAGCGAACGCGTCGACGGGTGCGGTGTAGAGAGTTTCGGCGTCGCCGCTCTGCACGATCCGGCCCTGGTTCATCAGGAAGATGCGGTCGGACATGGTCAGTGCTTCCTCCTGATCATGGGTCACGAAAATCGTGGTCAACCCCAGCTCCTGCTGGATCGCACGGATCTGTTCGCGCAGGTGTTTGCGAATCCGCGCGTCCAGCGCCGACAGCGGCTCGTCGAGCAGCAGCAGGCGAGGGCGGGTCACCAGCGAACGCGCCAACGCCACACGCTGGCATTGGCCGCCGGACATTTGATGAGGGTAACGCTTGGCGAAGTCCGTCAGCTCCACCAGCTTCAACACTTCAGCAACGCGCTGTTTGGTTTCATCGGTGCTGACCTTCTGCATGCGCAGGCCAAACGCAACGTTCTGCTCCACGTTCATGTTGGGGAACAGCGCGTAGCTTTGGAACACCATGCCGATGCCGCGTTTCTGTGGCGACATGGGGACGATGTTCTGGCCGTCGAGAAAAATCTTGCCGCTGGTAACCGACGTCAGCCCGGCAATGCAGCGCAGCAGCGTTGATTTTCCGCAGCCAGAAGGGCCGAGCAGGGTGATGAATTCGCCCTTGTTGATCACGCAGTTGATGTCGCTGAAGACCGCGGTGCTGGCATAGTTCTTTTGCAGGTTTTCGACAGTGACGAAGCTCATGTCAGTCTTTGTCCTTGTTCAGTCGGTTGGCGGCCCAAGTCAGCAGCAGCACGAAGAAAAAATAGGAAATCACCAGCGCGCTGTTGAAGTGGCCGCTGCTGTTGCGCATGTTGTTGAGGTACACCTGCAGCGTCTCGTAGCGGGTGCCCACCAGCAGGTTGGCGAACACGAATTCGCCGAACAGGAACGAGAACGACAGCAGCAAGGCGATCATCAGGCCCTTGCGCAGGTTGGGCAGCACCACCAGAAACGCCGCCTGAAAGGTGTTGGCGCCGAGCAGTTGTGCGGCGTCCATCAGGTCCACCAGGTTGATCGCCTGCAAGTTGTTGGTGATCGCCCGGTACATGAACGGCAAGGCCACGGTGAAGTAGCAACCGATGAGAATCCACGGTGTGCCGACCATCGCCAGCGGTCCCGAACCATAGAGCTGCAAGAGGCCCACCGACGACACCACCGGCGGCACCGCGAAGGGCAGCAGGATCAAGATGTTCATCAGCGCGTCGAGTTTCGGGAAGTGGTAGTGCACCACGAACAGCAGCGGCAGGATCAACACCACCGACAGAATCAGCGCGCCGACGCACACCAGCAGCGACTGGCCGAAGGCGATCAGGAAACGCGGGTCACTCCACAGCGCCAGATACCATTTGTAGGTGAAGCCTGCGGGCAAAATCGACGCCGACCAACTGGTGGCGATCGAATAGATGAAGGTGCCCAGCAGCGGTGCCAGCAGAATCAGAAACAGGATGTACACCACCAGACGGTGATAGAGCCCGGCCGGGCCGCGTTCAGCGCGAGACATGGTAGCTCCTCTTCAACAGCCACTGATGGACGAGGGTCACCAGGGTCATCATGCCCACCAGAATCATCGCCAGTGCGCTGGCCATGTTCGGATCGAGGGAAATATCACCGGCCACCATCGCCGCGATGCGGATCGGCAGCACGTTGAAGTTGCCGGTGGTCAGGGCGTAGACCGTGGCGTAGGCGCCGAGGGCGTTGGCCAGCAGAATCACGAAGGTGCCCAGCAGGGCCGGGGTCAGCACCGGAATGCCGATGTGCCGCCAGAAATCCCAGGTGCTGGCGCCGAGCAGCGAGGCCGATTCGCGCCAATCATCGCGCAGGGCGTCGAAGGCCGGGTAGAGCAGCAACACGCCGAGGGGGATCTGGAAGTAGGTGTAGAGAATGATCAGGCCGGTCTTCGAGTACAGGTTGAAGTCATCGATGATCCCGGCCTGTTTCAGGATCAGCGTCAGCGCGCCGTTGAAGCCCAGCAGAATGATGAAGGCGAAGGCCAGCGGCACGCCGGAAAAGTTGCTGGTCATGTTGGCGAAGGCGCTGACGAAATCCCGAAGCTTCGACGGCACTTTGCGCAGTGAATAGCTGCCGAGAATGGCGATGACAATGCCGATCAGGCTCGACCAGAAACTGATCTCCAGACTGAACTGCATCGCTTGACGATAGAAGCGTGAGTTGAACGCCTTGATGAAGTTGTCCAGCCCCCAGCCTGCGTCCGAATGCAGGCTGTTGATGGCGACCCACGCCAGCGGCGCGATCTGAAACGCGATGAAGAACAGGGCGAAGGGCAGCAGGCACAAAAGCCCCAGCCATTTGCCGCGAGGCTGTGAACTCACTTGAGCACCTCTGCGCAAAAAGGTTTGTCGTGGGGCACGCCGAGCAGTTCGCAGACGGTGCCGCACATCTCGGTTTGTTTGGGCCGTGCGCCGGGGTCGAGGCTGAAGGCGTCGCCAATCACGAACAGCGGCACTTCGCGCTCTTCCGGCAGGATGCCGTTGTGGGAGCGATCGTTGTTCATGCCATGGTCGGCGGTCACCAGCACTTGATAACCGGCATCGAGCCAGCGTTGCAGGTACTCGGCCAGGATGATGTCCGCCGAGCGTGCGCTGTTGCGGTATTGCGGGGTGTCCAGGCCGTGTTTGTGGCCTGCGTCGTCGATGTTCATCGGGTGGATGAACAGGAAGTTCGGTTGATGCGCCGTTCGCAGATGCTCGGCATCGTCGAACAGGTGGGAATCAGGGTAGTGATCGACGTAGTAGAAATGACCGTGCTGGATCGGCAGGTCAACGTCGTCGGTGTGTCGGTCACGGGACGCGATGAACGGGCTGCGGTTGTACAGCTCGCTGACCCAGTGATAGGCCGCGGCGGCGGTCTTCAATCCTGCGGTTGCGGCGTAGTGGAACACGCTGCGCTGGTTGGACAGGCGCGAGACGTGGTTGTGCACGATGCCGCTGTCGATGGGCGCAACGCCCGTCAGGATGCATTCATACAAAGGGCGGGACAGCGCAGGCAGCTCGCATTCCAGCTTGTACAAGGCGGCCCGGCCCGCGTTCCGGTAAGCCAGCAGATGCCCCATCGCATGCTGCGCCACGCTGTAGCTCAGGCCGTCCAGCAGGATCAGGATGACGTTGTGTTTCATGGCTTCTCCGGGGGGAGCAAATGGGTGTGAGCGGTGAAAATTGTGGGAGCCGGCTTGCTGGCGAATGCGGTATGTCTGACACATCAATGGTGATTGCCCCACCGTATTCGCCAGCAAGCCGGCTTCCACACAATCCGCCATGCGTCATCCCTGAAGCATCGGCGAATGGCTTACTGCATCTCGACAATCACCTGTTCGTTCCACTGCTGAGGCAGGGCTTTCGAGGTTTTTTCCCAGGCGTCGGCGTTTTTGATCGGCTGTGGGTTGGCCTTGACGTATTCCTCGGTCGGAATCAGGTTCTTCGCGATGTCGGCGGGCAGCTTCAGGTCGGTTTCCGCACGGATCGGACGAGCGTTGCCTTTGGCCAGGTTGATCTGACCTGCGTCGCTGAAGATGTATTCGCGGGTCAGCTTGGCCGCGTTCGGGTGCTTGGCGTATTTGTTGATGATGGTGGTGTAGCCCGATTTGACCGAGCCATCGGACGGAATCAGCACCACGTAGTCATCCGGGTTGGCCATCTTGGCCTTGTAGCTCAGGCCGTTGAAGTCCCAGACGATGCCGACTTCCACTTCGCCTTTTTCCATGGTCTGGATGGTCGGGTTGTTGATGCCCAGACGCTTCTGCTTGGCCAGGTCTGCGAAGAATTGCAGGCCCGGTGCGATGTTGGTTTCGTCGCCTTTCATGGCGATGGCGGCGGCCAGTACGCCGTTGGCGGCTTGCGCGGCGGTGCTCACGTCACCGATGGTGACTTTGTATTTACCGGTTTTCAGATCCGCCCAGGATTTCGGTACGTCGGAGCCGTGCAGCAGCTTCTTGTTGACGATGAAGGCAATGGTGCCGGTGTAGGCCAGTGCCCAGTGACCGTCTTTGTCCTTGGCCCAGTCTGGCACTTTGTCCCAGGTGGTCGGTTTGTACGGTTGGGTCACGCCTTTGGACACGGCGATCGGGCCGAAGGCGGCGCCCACGTCACCGATGTCGGCGCTGGCGTTGTCTTTTTCCGCATCGAATTTGGCCACTTCCTGGGCCGAGCTCATGTCGGTGTCCATGTGCACCAAACCGTATTTGGCGGTCAGGTCGGTCCAGGTGCCTTTCCAGTTCGCCCAGTCATCGGGCATGCCCACGCTGTTGATCGCGCCTTCGGCTTTGGCCGCGGCTTCGAGGGTCTTGAGGTCAGTGTCTGCGGCCATGGCCGATGTGCTCAGCGCGATGGCCGAACCCAGGAGTGATGCCAGCAAAAGGTGTTTCATTCGAAGCTCCTTTGGTCTTTTTCGACGTGGTAGTGCATCAGATCGATGAAGTGTTCGCTGCGTTTGCTTTGGTCTAGATCAGCAATACCTGAGCCAAGTTAGGCCAGTCTCGTGACACTTTCGTGTCTGGACCGACTCTTGCTGGGGCTGACGACGTGACGCCAGGCCATCGATAGCGCTGTGAAACAAGCGTAGACCATGGCCAAGTGGTTGATCTGAAAAGGCTAACTTCTTTTTTATGCCTGATTTATCAAGCAGATCGCGCTGGAATGTCACGTAACAGTCATCTAGCCTGCCTAGGCTTGAGACCATTGAAACGGGCTCCCCCGCTGCAGACCATGGCTTTGAAATGCACTGGTCTAGTCCAGATAGGTAACGCGATGCGCCAAGATGTGCCACGAGCGGTGACGACCATTTGCAACGCCTTACAGGAGCAGATCGAACACGGTCTCTTGCCTCCCGGCAGCAAACTGCCCGCTGAACGTAAATTGAGCGAAGTCTTCGACACCACCCGCATCACCTTGCGCGAAGCGCTGGTGCAACTGGAGGCGCAGGGGCTGATTTATCGCGAAGAGCGTCGGGGCTGGTTCATCTCGCCGCCGCGCCTGGCCTATGACCTGATGCGCCGCAGCCACTTTCACGCGATGGTCGAAGCGCAGGGGCGTGTGCCTGCAACTCAGGTCATCTCGGCGCGTTTGCAACCGGCCTCGGCAGCGATCTGTGAGCTGCTGCAACTGCCTGCCTTATCCAGCGTGATCCAGATCTGCCGCGTGCGGCGTATCGATGAGCGATTGGTGTTGTACGTCGAGCACTACCTGAACCCGGAATACTTTCCGCAGATGCTGGATTTCGATCTGAATCAGTCGCTGACGTTGCTCTATGCCAGCCATTACGACATTCGCTATGGGCAGGTGCGGTTCGAGATGGTGCCGACGGCGTTGCCCGTTGAAGCGGCGGCGGCGTTGAAGGTGTCGATTGGTAGCCCCGGGTTACGCATTGCGCGGGTCAACCACGATCAACGCGGCCGTTTGATCGATTGCGATCTGGAGTATTGGCGGCATGACGCGATTCATGTGAGCGCGGTGGTAGGGGAGATTTAAAGCTCCTACGCCCTCCGGCCAGAAGCGTGACCGTTGACGCTACAAGTCAATCACCAGGTCCGAGGTCGGCTTGCTGCAACACAACAACCGCATCCCCTTGTCGATCTCCCGCTGGCGAATGCCGCCGTTGTGGTTCATCTCCACAGTCCCTTGCAGCAATGCAGTCTTGCAAGTGCCACACACGCCCTGGCTGCACGACGACGGCACGATGGCCCCGGCTTTTTTTGCCGCTGACAGCACGGTCTGCTGGCCCGACATGCTGAACGTCTTGCCCGAACGGGACAGGGTGACGGTAAACAACGTTTCGGTTTGCTCACTCACAGGCGCCTGTTCGATCAGCGGTTCCTCCACCAGCGCCGATATGTCGAAACTCTCCTGATGGTAATGCTGGAAATCGAACCCGCCCTCCTTCAGCAGCGCTTTGACCGCGTCCATGTAGCCTTGCGGCCCACAGGTGAACACCTCGCGCTCCTTGAAATCCGGCACCGCCGCGTTCAGCAGGGGCAGCGACAGGCGCCCCACCGCGCCCGTCCATTCCCTATCCGCACCCAATCCCTCGCACACGTTCAATACCTGCAACCCCGGCATCAATGCTTGCATCCGCGTCAGCTCATCGTGAAACACGATATCGAGGGGCGTACGCGCGCTGTGGACGAACACGATGTCCAGTTGAGCGGCCATGTCGAATCCCGCTCGGGTCATCGACATCAACGGCGTCACCCCGGATCCCGCCGAGAGGTACAACAATTTTTTCGCGGGATGCCCCACTGGGGTGAAGCTGCCAGCAGGCCCCGAGGCGTTCAGCGTTTCGCCAATTCGCAGGTTGTCATGCAGCCAGTTCGACACCATGCCGCCCGGCACGCGCTTGACCGTGATCGAGAACGAAAACGGCCGCGTAGGCGATGACGACAGCGTGTAGCAACGGGCGATGCTCTGCCCGGCGATCACCGGCGACACGGTGATGAACTGGCCCGGCTCGAAGCTCAGGGCGCTGAAATCGGCGCAGCGAAAACTGAACGTCTTCACGTCGTGGGTTTCATCGCGCACGTCACAGCACAGCAGGGTCTTCTGCTCGCCGCTGTTCCACTGCGCGCCGTACGCGCTCCAGGTCCCAGGATCGGTGAAGCGTTGTTGCGAAGACGCGGTACCCACGCTTGTAGGCAAAGTCTCGAATCGGGTCATGATCATTCCTCACACACCGTGAGCCGCAAGCCGCGCTGCGTACCAGCGCGAGAACTGATCGACGTAGGATTCGGTGAACGCCGAAAACGGGCCGGGTGAGTAAGCAGGGTCTTGTGTGCCGCTGTGGGTGATCGCCACGAGATTGGCGTCTTGCTGGTTGGTGGCGTTCCACACCTCGACCAGTGTGTTCACGTTGTAATCCACCCCTTCCACCGCATCAGCGTTCACCAGCCATTTGGTGCGCACCAGGGTTTTGTCCGGGGCGAGAGGGATGATGTAGGAAATCACCGCGTGATCGCTCATCACGTGGGTCCAGGAGTTGTGGGTCCATAGGTGCACGTCACCCAGATCGCGGCGGGTCAGATCGCCAAACAGCTTGCTGCACGCGACGCGGGTGTCGAGTGTTTGCGACTCGCCATTGCCCGCAATCACCAGGCGCTGGGTGCGGAACTGCGTCACCGCGTCCACCTCCAGATGCTCCACGGCATCACAGATGAAGCCCTGGTCCTCCCAACTCTTTTTCGCGGCGGCATTGCGCTGTTCGTATTCGTCCAGCGCTTGCAGCGATTCTTCGCTCAAACCGTCGGCGCAGAAACCGAAGTCTTCCGGCAAGAACGATGCAGTCAGTTCAGGGTGAGTGCCCGCGCAGTGATAACACTCGCGGTTGTTTTCGATCACCAGTTTCCAGTTGCCGTTTTCAATGATTTCCGATTCGTGGGCGATCTTGGTGTAGGTCATGTTGTACGGGGCAAAACGCGGATTCATGGTCTCAGCCAAGTAACCGATGTCTTCTGGCGGTTGTTCGCCCAAACACACAAATATATGTGCGCCCACTACTTTGCTGTGCACAGGCATCAGGCTTCTGCACTTCGCGTTAAAGTCTTTGCCCATGTGCGCAGCATGTTTCAGGCTGCCGTCCAGGTCATACGTCCATTGGTGATAAGGGCAGACCAACATCCCCACGGTCGATTTGCCCGCAGGCTTGAGCCGCGCGCCGCGATGGCGGCAGACGTTGCGAAACGCCTGTATTTGCTCGTCATCGTCGCGCAGCAGGATGATCGAGGATTTGCCGATGTCGATGGTTGAAACATCGCCCGGCTCTGCAATATCTGCGGTCACGCCGACCAATATCCAGTGCTGGGTGAAGAAGATATCTACGTCGGTGTCGAAGATATCTTCGCGCCCGAACAAGGCGCCTTTCATACCGTGGCCGGGTGTTCTTGTTTCAACTAACTGGCGATGGGATTCGATCATGGCTGCACCTCTCAGGCGTCGATCTAATAATGGAATCGAGTATCGAGAGGGCTGAAAATATGGTCAATGCGCTATATTTTCAGGTTCGCATAGCTGTGGGTTATGCATGAACGATGGAGATGCGTGACGCGTCATGCGTGGGAGCCGGCTTGCTGGCGAATGCGGTCGGTCAGTCAACGCTCTGGTCACAGACATACCCTCTTCGCCAGCAAGCCGGCTCCCACAATGTTTGCCGTCGATCATGAATCTGTCGGCCGACACAAATTACTGTGGGAGCCGCCTTGGTGGCGAAAGCGCTCGACGTGGCGACGTAGAATCTCCCACAGGTTCAGCGGTCGTCGGTGATATTGGAGTCAATGTGTTCGATGGACGATCCGCTACATAGCCACTCGACCAACCCTTGCACCAACGGCGTCGCCTTACGTCCATTCGGCACCACCCCGTAATACGCTTCTTTGGGCCTGACCACGTACTCGGTCAGGCGCACCAGTTCACCGCTGGCCAGTTGTGGCTCCAGCAGTCGATGCCAACCCAGTGCCACGCCGTGGCCCTGTAACGCGGCCTGAATCGTGTCGGTGTAGGAACTGCAACGCAGGGCGTACTTGAGCTTCGGACGTTCCTCGCCCAGTTCCTTGAACCACGTCTGCCAGGTCATCCAGCCTTCAAGGGTGGCGTCGGAGTCGATCAACTCGACATGCAGAAAATCTTCGGCATGCACCGGCGCTATGTGAGTCGCGAGCCAGCCGGGCGAGCACACCGGAAACACCTCTTCGTCGAACAGAAAAATCGAGGTGCCGTCGTCCCATTTGCCATCGCCGTAACGCACCGCCAGATCGATGTCATCGCTGCGCAAATCCGGGGTGAGCATCTGCGTCACCAGGCGCAATTGCAGGTTGGGCTGCTTCAAGCGCAAGGCACTCAGACGGGGCAAGATCCGCAGTTGCGAAAAGGCTGACGTGCTGGCCAGCACCACTTCCTGTTCGCGAATGCCTTCGTGGACCCGGTCGAACACACTGGCCATGCGTTGCAATGACTCGGAGGTCACCGAGAACAGCAGATAGCCCTCGCTCGTCAGTTTGATCGCCCGGTGCAGTCGATGAAACAGGCGGGTGTCGAGGGTCTCTTCGAGAAAACGGATCTGCTTGCTGACCGCCGCTTGCGTGACCCCCAGCTCCTGCGCCGCCAGGGTAAAACTGCTCAGCCGCGCCGCCGCTTCGAACACCAACAGGGCGGTCATCGAAGGGATCAGGCGGCGATAGCCTTTGACCTTTTTCGGCAGGCCTTCTTTTGGGAGTTCTTCAAGCTGCATGGGGATGCCTGAACCGGAGGAAATGAGGTTGCGTGTCGTGCAAATGTACATGGGTGTACATCAATAGACCGGGGGCGTACAGTTCATTCACTCACTTTCAAACAAAGGCGACACCAAATGTCGGTATCAGGCAAGGAACGCGGCAAATCCTCGGACTCTGGCTGGCGCGGTTCAGCAGAAGGCTGGCTGGAAGCGGCCTATGACGCCTTGAAGGAATCCGGTGTGGATGCCGTGCGCGTCATGCCGCTGGCCAAGCGCCTCAACCTGTCACGCACCAGTTTCTATTGGTTTTTTCAGGACCGCGAACAACTGCTGGCCGCGTTGCTGGCCCGCTGGAAAGACAAGAACACCGGCGGCATGCTCAAGCAATCCGAAAGCTACGCGGAGAACATCACTGAGGCGATTCTCAACGTCTTTGAGTGTTGGCTAAATCCGGAGCTGTTTGACTCTCAATTCGAATTTGCCGTGCGCAGTTGGGCGTTGCAGTCAGAAGAAGTCGCTTCGGAAATCGCTGCGGCGGACGCGACCCGGATCAATGCGTTATCGGCCATGTTCCGGCGTTTTGGCTACGACCCCGATGGCGCTGACACCCGTGCGCGGACGATTTATCTGACGCAGATCGGCTACATCTCGATGAAGACCAGCGAAGACATCACCCAGCGTTTCCGCCGCATTCCCCATTACGTCGCGATCTTTACCGGCAAGACGCCGAAGCAGCGCGAGCTGGACCGTTTCTATGGCGCCTTCGGTTACGCCGAAAAAGAAGCGGGTGAATTCGTACCGCTGGCTGAAACCTTTGAGGACACGCTGGAGGAATCGCCCAGTGAACACTGAGCGCATCGGCATCATTGGCGGCACTGGCTGGTTAGGGGCAGCGCTGGCGCGGGCGCTGCTCGACAGCGGTTTTGTCGAGGCGGATCGTCTTCGGTTGTCCAACCGCTCAGGAAGTCATCCACTGGCGGAAACCGGCGCTCATCTATTGGCGGACAATCAAGCGCTGGTCAATGCCAGTGACGTGGTAATCCTGTCGGTGCGGCCAGAGCAGTTCAAGGCGCTCAACGTCGATGCGTCAGGGAAACGGGTGATTTCCCTGATGGCGGGTGTGACATCTCAAACCATCCGTGAGGCGACCGGGGCTGAGACGGTGGTGCGAGCGATGGCCAACGCGGCGGTGCAGATTCGTCAGTCGTTCACGCCGTGGCACTGCGCGCAGCTGTTGAGTGATGTGGATGCCGACTTCATTCAACGGTTGTTGGAGTGTGTCGGTACGGCCAGCCGAGTGCCGACGGAGGAGGGGATTGATTACCTCAGTGCGTTGTCGGGCACTGGCCCTGCGTTTCCGGCGTTGGTGATGACAGCGTTGACTCGGCAAGCGGTGATCGCGGGTATTCCTGAAGACGTCGCCCGGCAGGCCGCCCATGGGGTGGTGGTGTCAGCCAGCCAGTTGCTTGTGAATCACGATCCGCAGGCGATGATCGATTCGTTGGTGGCTTACAAAGGTGTCACCGCGGCGGCGTTGCAGAGCTTGATCGATGAAGGGTTTGAAGATCAGATCGGGCGGGCGGTTGAGGCGGGGGCTGACGTAGCACGTAAGGGCATGTAACCGTTTGTCCGTCCTCACACCTAACCCTTGCGGGAGCGAATTCATTCGCGATTGGCCGGTCCATCCGACATACATCTGTCGGCCACACCACCGCATCGCGAATGAATTCGCTCCCCCAGGGGGATGTGTGCCACGTTATATCTGTGTCCTGCTACAAATCCTTCACCAACCGCAACGCATCGTAAATCGCCGCATGGGTATTGCGCGCCGCCACCGCATCGCCGATCCGGAACAACTGGAAACGCCCATTCGGATTGGTCACCAGGTTCTGCGCCTTACCGGCAATCAGGTCATGCTGCTCGACAGCGCCGTCGTTTTTCGAATGAGGCCGCAGCTCGAAATACAGATCATCCAGCGGCAGAGTGCCGTGGTTGATCACCACCTGATCGACGATGCGCTCCTTGTTGACCTTGCCGTAATCGCTGCCAAAGATCGCGGCCAGTTTGCCGTCGCGCTTTTTCACCGACTCCACGCGGTAAGTCACCGTGAACACCACGTCCAGGTCTTGTAGCGTGCGCATGTAGGGCACCAGGTTCATGGCCATGACTTCTGGTGAGAAGGCTCGGTCCGGGGTGACGATTTCCAGCCGTGCACCGCTTTGAGCGATGACCTCGGCGGCTTGCAGCGCGGCGTGGTCGCCTGCGTCATCGAAGATCAGCACGTTTTTACCGGGTTTCACGTCGCCGGAAATAATGTCCCAGGCCGACACCACCAGCTCGTTGCCTTCCTTCAGCACTTCGGTGTCCGGCAGGCCGCCGGTCGCGACGATCACCACGTCCGGCTCCAGCTCCAGCACCGTTTGAGCTTCAGCCCACGTATTGAACTGAAACTTCACCCCCAGCCGTTCGCACTGGGCCATGCGCCAGTCGATGATGCTGATCATCTCGCGCCGCCGCTCGCTTTGAGCGGTCAGGCGAATCTGCCCGCCTGGCTGGTCCGCCACTTCCACCACTGTCACGTCATGCCCGCGCTCGCCCGCGACCCGCGCTGCTTCAAGCCCCCCGGGACCTGCGCCGATGACCACGACCTTGCGTCGGGTCGCGGCCTTGGGGATGTCGTGGGGCATGGTAGTTTCACGTCCGGTGGCCGGGTTGTGAATGCAATACGCGGCGCCGCCTTGATAGATGCGGTCCAGACAATAGTTGGCGCCGACGCAAGGGCGAATGTCCTCTTCGCGCTTCTCGATGATCTTGCGCACGATGTGCGGATCGGTCATGTGCGCGCGGGTCATGCCGACCATGTCGACTTTGCCGGAAGCCACGGCGTGGCGCGCGGTGGCCACGTCCGGAATCTTCGCGGCGTGGAAGGTCGGGAAACCGGTAGCGGCACGAATCTCACCGGCAAAATCCAGATGCGGCGAGTTGCGCATGCCCTGAATCGGGATGACGTCGGTGAGCCCGGCGTCGGTGTCGATGTGGCCTTTGACCACGTTGAGGAAGTCCACCAGACCGCTGTCCTTGAGCATGTGCGAGATGGCGATGCCTTCCTCGGCGCCGAACCCGCCAGGCAGATCCTCGTCGCCGGTGTAACGCACGCCAAGGAGGAAGTTCTCACCGCACTGCTTGCGGATGCCGCGCAGGATGTCGAAGGTGAAGCGCAGGCGGTTTTCCAGCGAGCCGCCATACGGCCCGTCGAGGGTATTGGTCATCGGCGACCAGAACTGGTCCATCAGATGGCCGTAGGCCTGAAGTTCAAGACCGTCCATACCCGCCGCTTTCATGCGTTCAGCGGCGTCGACGTAGTCCTTGATGATGCGCTGGATGTCCCAGTCTTCGAGTTTTTTCGGAAACGAGCGGTGGGACGCTTCGCGCCGATGCGAAGGAGAGACTACTGGGAGCCAGTCAGCTTTGTCCCAGCGCGTGCGACGGCCCAGGTGGGTGAGTTGGATCATCACCGCCGCGCCGTGTTCGTGGCACTCATCGGTCAGGTCCTTGAGCCAGCCAACCACCTCGTCCTTGTACGCCAGCACGTTGTTGAAAACAGGCGGGCTGTCCCGCGAAACCGCCGCCGAGCCTGCGGTCATGGTCAATGCCACCCCGGCCTTGGCGCGCTCGACGTGATAGGCGCGATACAGGTCTTTGGGCATGCCATCCACCGGATACGCCGGTTCGTGGGAGGTGGTGATGATGCGGTTTCTGAGGGTCAGGTGCTTGATCGTGTAGGGCTGCAGCAGTGGATCGCTGGACATCGTGTGGCGCTCCTCGGGTCAACTTCAGGCTCGGTTAGAGTTGAAATTAGGAGGAATGTACACCTGTGTCAACAGTGTCTGACGTTGGTGTACATTTCGCTTGCATCCCTACCGACTGTGTGGATAAGATCGGCCCGGTCAGCTGGCTCAGACCGGCACGATTCACCGCTTTCACTGCCACACCCAAACACGAAAGGGGAAATGCACGATGGTTGCTTATTCACCGCATAAGAAAAAACGTATTGGCTGGTTTGCAGGGGTCGCACTGGCGACTGTGAGTCTGTTCGGCTACCTGTCCGTTCAGGCGGCGGATCAGCCCCCGGTGCGCATTGGCTGGGTCAATTGGTCGGATACGGAGATCGCCGTCAAGCTGGCCAACGTCGTGCTCGAAGACCAGCTCAAGCAGCCGGTGAAACTGGTGCAGGCCGACATCGGCATTCAGTTTCAGGCGATGGCCAACGGCAACATCGACCTGATCCCGATGGTCTGGCTTCCGGGCACGCATAAGGCGTTCTGGGACAAGTACCAGGACAAGCTGGAGGATTTGGGCGTGTTGTACGAAGGACGCATCGGCATGGCGGTGCCGGACATCGTCCCGGAGAGCGAAGTCAAAAGTCTCGCCGATCTGAACAAGCCCGGTATCGCCGCGAAGTTCGACGGCAAGATCCTCACCTCGGAGGTCGGCAACGGCCAGTACAAGCTCACTGAAAAGGTCATCAACGACAAAAAAATCGTCGGCTACAAGATGGTCGCCTCGTCCGAGAGCGGCATGCTCAGCGAGCTGGACCGCAACCTCAAACGCGGCAAGTGGTCATTGGTGAACGCTTGGAGCCCGCACTGGATGTTCTCCAAATACCCGCTGCGGTATCTGGATGATCCGGAGCATATGTTTGGTGGCGCCGAGCAGATCCACGCCGTTGCTCGCAAAGGTTTCAGCGCGCAGTACCCGCAAGTGGCGCAGTTCTTCGCTCACTATTCGATCCCGGCGGCGGACTTGCAGGACCTGATGCTGAAAGCCAAGGAAAGCTCGGCAGAGAAGGTGGTGGCGGAGTATTACGCGGCCAACAAGGCGCGCTTTGCGGCGATGGTGAATGGCAACGCCACGGCCTCAACGACGCCCTAACCCACTGATCGTGGCGGATCGCGGATTTCTGTGTCTACGCAAAACCTGTGGGAGCCGCCTTGGTGGCGAATGCGTCGGGTCAGCAACATCCATGTCGACTGACGCGACGCATTCGCCAGCAAGTCGGCTCCCATAATGTGACCGCGTCAGGTCAGATGCCGCGAAGGCTTACCCCGCCGCATCATCCTTTTTGCCACGCACCCCACTCACACTCCCGCCGCTGGTGCTCACCTGCACATTCAACCGTGGCGTCGCCAGATCCATACCCGCCTCATCCAGATAGCGCTTGAGCGACAGGTTGAACGCCCGCGACACCTCCCACTGCTTGATCGGAGCGGTCTTGAAGCGTGCCCTCAGAATGGCGTTGCCCGACTCGAAACTCTCCACCCCCTGAATCTCCAGCGGCGACCAGATGTTGCGCCGTTGCAGCGGATCGGTGCGCATTTTCTGGCCCACGTCGCGGATCATCTTCAGCGCATCGTCTATGTTCATGTTCGACGGAATGGCGATGCGGAAAATCGCGTAACCAAATTCGCGGGAGTAGTTCTGGATGCTCTTGATTTCGCTGAACGGGATGGTGTGCACGATGCCGTCGATGTCGCGCAGGCGTACGGTGCGGATGGTCAAACCCTCGACTGTGCCCAGGTGCCCGCCGACGTCGACGTAATCGTCGATGGCCAGCGAGTCCTCGATGATGATGAACAGCCCGGTGATCAAATCCGCCACCAGCGACTGTGCGCCGAAACCGATGGCCAGACCGATGACACCGGCACCGGCCAGCAGCGGGGTGACGTTCATGCCCATATTCGCCAGCGCGACGATCACTGCAATGATGAAAATGGTCACGAACAGCACGTTGCGGATCAACGGCATCATCGTCTGCGCCCGAGCGTTCGCCAGGCCTTTGCGCGAACGGGTGAGGGCGTGATGAATCGCGGTGTCGGCCAGAATCCAGATCAGCCAGGCAAACATCAGCGTGGTCGCCAGCCCAAAGATGCGCACGCTGATGTCGTGGCCTTCGCCTTCGGAGAAACGGATCAGCGACAAGCCCCAGACCCGCAGGCCCAGTTCGATGAACACCAGCCAGACCAGCAGATGCGCGACGGTGTAGAAGAAGCTCTTGAGTCGATCCGAGTACAGCGCATGGCGTTTGTGGCCGTGGGAGGGTCTTTGCGAATGGCGCCGCACCAGGCCGTTGATGACCATGCACAACACCAGCAACACGGTGCAGATCAGGGACTGACGCAAGGCGGTGCTGGTGTCGCCCGCCGAGAAGAACGTGGCGAACAGCGAGACGCCCACCAACACCAGCGCGGGCAGATACCAAAAGCTGCCGACGATTTCGATGGTGTCGCTGAGGGCGCGACGCTTGAGGCGTCGGGCCAGTGGCTGGTTGCGAATCAAGTGGGCGATCGGGCGACGGAAACGAATGATGAACAGGCCCGTGGACAACGCGGCCATGACATTGGCCAGGGTGGAGGTGGTGTGGGCCAGATGCACGCCGAGGCTGGCCACCAGCCGGGGGTCGCTCAGGGCCTCGCCGAATGCGGCGAAACTGCCGATCCACCACAACGGCCGAAACGCCTGATGACGCAGGATGTACAACGCCTGATGACGATGGGGGCCGTCGAGCAGCGAAAATGCAATCACGCAGATCGCTGAAAACAGCGTGCCGACCACCAGCGCATAGGCCAGCACCATCGCCAGATCGCGGCCCAGTGACGGTGGCAGCGAGTAACTCAGGTACACCGTGATCACCAGCGCGATCAGCCAGGGGCCGAGCTTGCGCAGGGCGAACACCAGCATGTCGGTGGGGCGGGGGTGTTGCGGAAGCTCCGCTGACAGGCCAAAACGCGCCCGCACCCGATGGCCGAGCCAGATCAGCGCCGTCGCCAGCAGGCTCCACAGGGCAATGACCACGGCAAAACTGAAGATGATCGGCCACCATTGGTTCGCGGGCAGCATCAGCGCCATCAGCTCGTCTTCGGCCAGCGACACTTCGTCGCCCCAACGACTGAGCGGGCTGTCGTCGCCGGTGAATTGCTTCTCGAATTCCGACAGCGTGCTGCCGATCAGGCCCAGTACCCCTTGTTCAGCAGTGGGCTGGGCCTTCTTCGTGGCGTCGCGCAGCTTTTTCAGATCGTCCAGCAGCTTGGCGCGCTGTTGGTCGTTTTCCAGCGAGGTGATGACCTCGTCCAGCGACTGGCCCAAGGGTTCTTGCGCTTGCGGTTGGGTTTTCTGACTGCCACCCAACAGGCTCGGCAGGCCCGCCGCTTGAGTGGTTGCGAAGGGAAGGAGCGCCAGCAGACAGATCAACAACAGACGCAATACGGAGCAGGAACGTGAGAAGGCAGTCACCGAATCATCAACCTCGAAGCGGGCGGGCGATTTGATTGTACATGGCGTATTTGTGTGGGCATCGACTGTGTGGGAGATTCCATGTTGCCTGGTCAACCGCCTTCGCCACCAAGGCGGCTCCCACAGGTCCCGCGTCGGACAAAAGACATGAGGCCAACTCGGTCATTGTGGGAGCCGGCTTGCTGGCGAACGCGGTGGATCAGTCAACTCACCTGTAATTGACACAATGCAATCGCCAGCAAAGGGATCGCCGCTCGGCCGGCTCCCACAGGATTGGCCCCACCCTCAGATCGGTATTACCCGCAAGATGGCCTTACGGCAACTCGGCGCTCGCATAAAACGCCGTCAGCACTTTGACCAGATGCGCCAGGTCCTGGCTCCCCGCCAGTTCACGGATCGAGTGCATGGCGAAGGTCGGCAGGCCGATGTCCACGGTGCGCACGCCCAGGTGTCCTGCCGTGATCGGGCCGATGGTCGAGCCACAGGCCATGTCGCTGCGCACCACGAAGCTTTGCACCGGTACTTCTTCGGCCATGCACAGATGACGGAAGAACCCGGCCGTTTCGCTGTTGGTGGCGTAGCGCTGGTTGCTGTTGACCTTGATCACGGGGCCTGCGTTGAGCTTCGGGCCGTGGTTGCCATCGTGCTTTTCAGCGTAGTTAGGGTGCACGCCGTGGGCGTTATCCGCTGATATCAGCAGCGATTTCTGCACGGTACGCACGTAGTCGTCGCCTTCCGGCAGCAGGCGTTGCAGCACTTGCTCCAGCATCGGACCGTCGGCGCCGCAGGCGGAGGTCGAGCCGACTTCTTCGTGGTCGGTGCAGACCAGTACGCAGGTTTCTTCGCCGTCGGCGTTGAGCAGCGCCTGCAGGCCGGCGAAGCAAGACAGCAGGTTGTCCAGTCGCGCACCGGCAATGAAATC
Source organism: Pseudomonas sp. NPDC088444 (assembly GCF_044900175.1). NCBI lineage: Bacteria > Pseudomonadati > Pseudomonadota > Gammaproteobacteria > Pseudomonadales > Pseudomonadaceae > Pseudomonas > Pseudomonas sp. NPDC088444. The sequence continues at coordinate 787,150 of NZ_JBJDNK010000001.1, read as the reverse complement.
GCCATTCAGGCCGATGACCGCCGCACTTTGGGTGTCGTAGAAACTCAGTTCGTAATCCAGCACCACGTCGGCATTCAGGCCGTGCTCTCGGGCCAGTTGATCGGTCAGCAGGGCACGGAAATCAGGACGCTCGTCACCCGCGACCTGCGCCAGAATCGGCGGCAGCTCATTTTGTGGGTTGATTTGCCAGCCTTCGTTGGCGGTGCGATTGAGGTGGATCGCCAGGTTGGGGATGACCGCAATTGGCTGCTTGAAATCGATCAACTGGCTCTCGACCTTGCCGTCTCGGCGGAAGGTCACACGGCCAGCCAGCGACAGGTCGCGGTCGAACCACGGCGCCAGCAGAGCGCCGCCATAGACTTCCACACCCAGTTGCCAGAAGCCCTGACGTTGCAGTTCAGGCTGCGGCTTGACCCGCAGGCACGGGCTGTCAGTGTGGGCGCCCACCAGACGAATGCCACCGAGCAGCGGGGACAGACGGCCCAGCCTGAAGGCGACGATGGAGGAGTCGTTACGGGTGACGTAGTAGCGGCCACCGGCTTCGGTGTGCCACGGCTCGCGTTCGTCCAGACGCTGAAAACCTGCGCCTTCCAGACGTTGCACCAGGGTGGCGGTGGCGTGAAACGGGGTAGGAGAGGCCTTGAGGAAGTCGATCAGGCCTTGGTTCAACTCTTCGCGCATAAGTAACTCCAGACAGCAATGGCGGGAGTTTACAGGCGTATGCGGGTGGGGGCGAGTGGGGGGTGGAAAGGTTTTAATGTGGGTTTGATTGGCTGGAGATCGTTACTTTGATGCCCTGTCGAATGCGCCCGAGGGGCATCCATGTCGCGATCCTGAGGGCATCAAATTAAGAATCCCAAGCCAACCCTCAAAACGGCGCAGGACACTCAAACCGCAACCGCTCTTTGCTCACCGGATGGGTGAATGTCAGCATGCTCGCGTGCAGGCACAACCTCGGGTACGCCGCCAGTGCTTCGGGATGTGCATACAGCCCATCGCCCAACAACGGATGCCCGATCGACAGCATGTGCACGCGCAACTGGTGCGAACGGCCGGTGATCGGCGTCAGTTCGACGCGGCAATGGGTGTCGTGACGTTCCAGCACCTTCCAGAAGGTCAGCGCATGTTTGCCATGTTCGTGATCCACCACATGCCGGGGCTTGGTCGGTGGGTCGTAACGCAGGGGCAAGTCAATGCTGCCGCTGTCCAGCGTCGGTTGGCCCCAGGCCAGTGCGGTGTAGGCCTTTTCGGTTTCCCGGTCATGAAACTGTCGCGACAGTTCGCGGTGGGTGTCCGGATCACGTGCCAGCAGGATGATCCCTGAGGTTTCCCAGTCCAGCCGATGGACGATCAGGGCGTCGGGATAGCCATTCTCTTGCAGGCGCGTGATCAGGCAATCCTTGTTGTCGTCGACGCGGCCAGGCACCGAAAGCAGCAGGGTGGGTTTGTTCACCACCAGCACGGCGTCGTCCTGATGGAGAATGTGAACGTTGGACAGCGGCATTGAAAACCAGCCTCGTGGCAAAAAAACAGGCGTTCAGCAAATGCCAACGGCGGCTCGTTCACCCGGATCCTGATGACAGGTTCCGGGCAACCGAGCCGCCGTGGCGACTGCCTTTTCGATTAACGATCAGGCAGGGTGATGTTGAGTTCCAGAATCGAGTAGCTGCCCTCGTTGTCGAGCGCAACCTGTACTTTATCGTCATCGATCTTGACGTATTTGCGAATCACCTCGACCAGCTCCTTTTGCAGAGCGGGCAGGTAGTCCGGGGTACTGCGTTGGCCGCGTTCGTGCGCCACGATGATCTGTAGACGCTCTTTCGCAACCGACGCGGTGCTAGGCTTTTTGTTGGCACGAAAGAAGTCAAAAATGTTCATTAGTTACCCCCGAACAGGCGTTCGAAAAATCCTTTTTTCTGTACGTCCAGGAAACGGTGCTCGCGATCTTTGCCCAGCAGGCGATCTACGGTGTCGCTGTAGGCCTGACCGGCATCGCTCTGGTCATCGAGGATGACCGGCACGCCCTGGTTGGAAGCCTTGAGTACGGCCTGGGATTCCGGAATGACGCCCAGCAGGGTCACGGCCAGAATTTCCTTCACGTCATCAACGCCGAGCATTTCGCCCTTGCTCACACGCTCCGGGTGGTAGCGGGTGATCAGCAGGTGTTCCTTGATCGGGTCTTCGCCGTTTTCAGCGCGGCGGGATTTGCTGGCCAACAGGCCCAGCATGCGGTCCGAGTCACGAACCGAAGAGACTTCAGGGTTGGTCACGACGATGGCTTCGTCGGCGAAATACATCGCCAGATGCGCGCCTTTTTCGATACCGGCCGGGGAGTCGCAGACGATGTACTCGAAGGATTCCTTGAGTTCCATCAGGACTTTTTCCACGCCTTCCTGAGTCAGCGCGTCCTTGTCACGGGTCTGGCTGGCAGCCAGTACGTACAGGCCTTCGATCTTCTTGTCTTTGATCAAGGCTTGTTGCAGGTTGGCTTCGCCGTTGACCACGTTGACGAAGTCATACACCACGCGACGCTCGCACCCCATGATCAGGTCGAGGTTACGCAGACCGACGTCGAAGTCGACGATGACTGTTTTATGGCCGCGCAGCGCGAGACCGGTACCGATAGCGGCGCTGGTGGTGGTCTTGCCCACACCACCCTTGCCGGATGTAACCACGAGAATCTTGGCCAAGGTGTATCACCCCTAAAAGTAGGACGGCTAGTCCCTGAAGAGCCCCGCCGAATGCCGAGATAGACGCGCAAAGATGGAAACGTTGAGCCGGTGAAGGCTTCCCTGATCGAAAAAACCGCAGTTTCTCCGGATTTCCTACGTCCTTTGCCTCGATTTCACGACGAATCAGCGTTGCTTTGAAAATGGCGCAGTATCCGTTAAAGACGGGTGATGTTCAACACGTCGCCGGACAGACTGACCTGTACCCCGGCCCCCCACAGAGGATCCCTGCGCAGGTCTTCGGAAACCTTGTATTGCCCGGCGATGGACACCAGTTCGGCGACCATCTGCTGGCAGAAGATACGGGCTTTGGTATCACCCTTGATGCCTGCCAGCGCCCGACCCCGCATGGGGCCATACACATGGATGTTGCCATCGGCGAGAAGTTCCGCACCCGGACTGACCGAGGAAATCACTATCAGGTCAGAGCCTTGCGCGTAAATCTGCTGCCCGCCACGCACGGGGGCGGTGATGATCTTGGTCGGTTTGATGACCGGCTCGGGCGGTTTTTCCACCACTTCGGGCTTTTTCTTCACCTCGCCTTCCGTCGGATCGAGTGGCCGCTCCCGCGCACCGGATGGCGGCAGAACGGGCAGGTCGATGGCGATGGCGGCGGCGATGTCTTCGATACGGTTGGCGCGGATGGCCAGGGTGCGCAGGCCGTGATGGCGGCAGACACGCATCATGGCGGGCAGGTCGATGGCACCTTCGTTGGGCGGCAGTTTGTCCAGCGCCAGCACCAGGGGGGTGTTGCTGAAGAAGTTCGGCGCCTGAGCGACTTTGGCCGCCAACTGACGATCCAGTGCTTCGAGGTTATTGCGGGCCAGCTCCAGCACGGTGATGGCCAGCATGCTGCCCTTCAACTGGAACACGGGGTCCTTGTCTTGCAATTCGATTTGGCTCATGTCGGCATACAGCGGCTTGTCGCTAAAAGTGCCGAGACTTATAACGAGAACGCCGGTCAGCCGCAAGGGAGTGGCAAGTCGCTTGCAATCCAGGAAGCGTCACGAACGCTGCCGAACCGATGTAGAATGCCCGCCTTTGCCCTGATGGAAGCTGTAATGGATCGCCCGCGTTTTCGAGCCTACTTTCTTCATCCCCGTTTCTGGCCGCTGTGGCTGGGCCTGGGTTTGCTCTGGCTGGTGGTGCAGTTGCCGTTTCGCGTACTCGTGGCCATTGGCCGGGCACTGGGCGGGATCATGTATTACTTCGCCACGGATCGCCGCATCATTGCCGCGCGCAATCTGGAACTGTGCTTCCCGCAGTATTCGGAAGCCGAGCGCAAACGCTTGCTGAAAGCCAATTTCGCGTCCACCGGCATTGCCTTCTTCGAAATGGCCATGAGCTGGTGGTGGAGCCCTCAGCGTCTGGCGAAGCTGGCCCATATCGAAGGGCTCGAGCACCTCAAGCGTCCCCATGAGGAAGGCCAGGGCGTGATTCTCATGGCCCTGCATTTCACCACGCTGGAGATCGGCGCAGCGTTGCTCGGCCAGCAACACACCATCGACGGCATGTACCGCGAACACAACAACGCGTTGTTTGACTTCGTTCAGCGGCGGGGCCGTGAGCGGCACAATCTGGACGCCATCGCCGTCGAGCGCGAAGACGTGCGCGGCATGATCAAGCAACTGCGCAAGGGCCGTGCGATCTGGTACGCGCCGGATCAGGATTACGGCGCCAAGCAAAGCATCTTCGTGCCGCTGTTTGGCATTCAGGCGGCCACGGTGCCAGCCACCAGCAAGTTCGCCACTCTGGGGCGTGCCCTCGTCGTGCCGTTCACGCAAGAGCGCCTGTCCGACGGCAGCGGATACAAACTGGTCATTCATCCGCCGTTGACGGATTTCCCCGGCGAAAGCGACGAGGCGGACTGCATCCGCATCAACCAGTGGGTCGAGCGCGCGGTGACGGCCTGTCCCGAGCAATATTTGTGGGCGCATCGACGTTTCAAGAGTCGACCGCCGGGCGAGCCCAAGCTATACAAGAAGCGTGGTTGAAGCAGAGAACTGAGCTTTTATGACGACGAGCGCATCAGAACAAAAAGAAGTCGACAGCGCATCAATGGCTCCGGTTGCAGTGGAATCGGTCACCGGGCTGATCCTCTCAGGTGGCGGTGCCCGCGCGGCCTATCAGGTGGGCGTGCTGGCGGGTATCGCCGAATTGCTGCCGGTGGGCGCCAAGAACCCGTTTCCGGTCATCGTCGGCACGTCGGCGGGGGCCATCAACGCAGTCAAACTGGCCAGTGGCGCCACGCATTTCAGAACCGCCATTCACGAACTCACCGATTTCTGGCAAGGCTTTCGCAGCCATCAAGTGCTGCGCAGCGACTGGGCCGGGGTGATTCGTCAGGCTGCGAGATTCTTTGGCCGCAGCTTGCTCGGCATTGGCCGCAAACAGGTGCCGGTGGCGTTGCTCAACAGCACGCCATTGAAAGATTTGCTCACCGAGCGCCTGAATCTGGACGGCATCGATGAGGCTATCGAGGCTCGACACCTACGCGCCGTCGCGATTACTGCGTTCGGTTATGAGTCAGGCCAGGCCGTCACGTTCTACCAAGGTAAGGGCACGATTGCGTCGTGGTTGCGTCATCGCCGGATTGGCATGCCGACGCGCCTGACTGTCGATCATTTGCTGGCCAGCTCGGCCATTCCGTTGTTGTTCGCGCCCGTGAAACTGGAGCATGAGTATTTTGGTGATGGCGCCGTGCGGCAGTCGGCACCGATCAGTCCGGCGTTGCATCTGGGGGCCAATCGGGTGCTGGTCGTGGGCGTCAGCGGCAACCCGCGCGGGGCTGGGGCAAATGTGGCGGTGAAGCGGCCGGTCAGTGGCGTACAGCCGAGTCTGGCGCAGATCAGCGGCCACATGCTCAACAGCACGTTCATTGACAGCCTGGAGAGTGACATTGAGTTGCTGGAGCGGTTGAACCTGCTCAGCCGCATGCTGCCGGTGCCGCCCGAGCCTTCGCCGCAAGTGTCCGAGCGACCGACTCCAGTGCAGTCGTTGGCGCCTGTGGAAGTGCTGGTGATTTCCCCCAGTCAGCCGCTGGATGAAATCGCTGCCCGCCACCGTCGCGAACTGCCTCCCGCGTTGCGTACCTTTTTGCGTGGGCCGGGCGCAACCAAGACCAGTGGGGCAGGGGTATTGAGTTATCTGCTGTTTGAGTCGGGGTATTGCAGTGAATTGATCGAACTGGGCCGCCGCGATGCGATGGCCCAGCAAGAGGAGTTGATGAGGTTTTTGCGGTTGGATTGATCTTGGTTTGTATACACCTGTGGGAGCCGCCTTGCTGGCGAATGCGGTGTGTCATTCACTCTTGCGTTGTCTGACACACTCTATTCGCCAGCAAGCCGGCTCCCACAGTTTCTGCGTCGGACATGAGATTTAGGCTCGGCGCGCTCCTTGTGGGAGCCGCCTTGGTGGCGAATCTCCCACGCCTTTGGCAGAATCAAAAACGGGTTGCGTTGCGCTGGTCATCACGCCGTCAGCTTGTCATCCCGAAAATCCCGTAGCGCCTGTTCGATCTCCTCACGGGTGTTCATCACGAACGGGCCGTATTGCACGATCGGCTCGCCCAACGGTTTGCCTGCAATCAACAGCACCTTGGCGCCCGTCGATGTGCTCAATTGCACCTCGCCCTTTTCCGACAACCGCGCCAGACGGCTCTTGCCCAGTTTCTGCACTTGCCCGCCAATTTCCACTTCCCCTTCGTACACGTACAGCAGCACGCGATGGCCTTCAGGGATGATCGGACGGATCGATTTGCCCGCCGGGATGTGGAAATCGAAATACTGCGGGTCGGTGTCCGGTCGCTGCACGGCCCCCGCCTGTTGCACCTGGCCGTCGTCGAACTGCCCGGCGATCACGATGACGTCAACGCCATTCTGCGTGGTGATGCGAGGAATGCGCTCCGGTTGGATGTCGTCGTAACCGGCGTCACCCATCTTCGATTTGCCCGGCAGGTTCAGCCACAGCTGGAAGCCGCGCATCACGCCTTCTTCCTGCTCGGGCATCTCGCTGTGAATCACGCCACGGGCGGCGGTCATCCACTGCACGCCACCGCCTTGCAGCAGACCGACGTTGCCCATGTGGTCTTCGTGGCGCATGCGGCCTTCGAGCATGTAGGTCACGGTTTCAAAACCGCGATGCGGGTGCGGGGGAAAACCGGCGATGTAGTCGTCGGCTTTGTCCGAGCCGAATTCGTCGAGCATCAGGAAGGGGTCGAACGCCTCGACGCCAGGGCCGCCGAATACGCGCGTCAGCTTGACGCCCGCGCCATCCGACGCCGGTTGGCCGCTTTGCATGGACAGCACTTTGCGAAATTGAGTCATGAGGCTCACTCCAGAATGGGTGGGAATGGCGCCTATGGTATGCCGGTTGAGGCGATGAATGGGTGACGTTTTTGCGTGGAATATATCGAGCTATTAGATGAGAAAGTGAGATTACAGGGACGTTGTGGGAGCCGGCTTGCTGGCGAAAGCGGTGTGTCAGTCACAAATGCGTAGACTGACACACCGCTTTCGCCAGCAAGCCGGCTCCCACGGCGCGCGTTATTCGGAAATCTGCAACTTGCGCGCCTCGGTGTACACGTAACGCACCTTCTCATACTCGAACGGCGAATCCATCTGGCCGTAGCGGAAGCTGGTGGTGTAACGCTTGTCGATGGCGCGCAGCAGATAAATCTCCGGATGGTCCTCGCTGACCTGCGAGACGTTCAGGAAGTTGATCTGCGACTCTGCCGCGAAGTCGAACACCAACCCGCCGGTGTCACGCAAGTTCGACGGGCCTAGAATCGGCAGCACGAGGTACGGGCCCGCTGGCACGCCATAGAAGCCCAGCGTCTGGCCGAAGTCTTCGCTCTGCTTGGGCAGGCCCATCATGGTCGCAGGGTCCCACAAGCCTGCGATGCCCAGCGTGGTGTTGATCAGCAAACGTCCGGTGGTGTTCATCGAGCGCTTGCCCTTGAACTGCAACAGACTGTTCAGCAGGTTGGGGATGTCGCCCAGGTTGCTGAAGAAGTTGCTGACGCCGGTGCGCAGGAAGCTGGGCGTGACGTATTTGTAGCCGTCGACCACTGGCAGGAACACCCACTCATCGAAGCGGTAGTTGAAGTGGTACACCCGGCGGTTCCACGACTCCAGTGGATCGTAGACATTGAGGGCGTTGAGCGTCGAGCGCTCGAACTCCTGCTGGTCCAGGCCGGGGTTAAATTTCAGCGACTTCAACGGCTCGGTGAAACCGTCGGGGGTCTCGACCCGCTTGACCGGCGCCGCCTTGGAGACGATCGGCGCGTCGGCCGCGTGAACAGCGCCTGCGCAGAGCAAGGCGGCGAGGAGCAATAGACGTTTAGCCACGGAAAAACTCCAGCATGGCGTCGCTGTTGACGCGATAGTTCATGTTGCCGCAATGACCGCCATACGGGTAAACGGTCAGGCGATCGCCAAAGGTCTTGCGCAGGAATCCGAGGTCGCCAGGGCCGAGGATCACATCGTCGGCGTTGTGCATCACGGCGATTTTCTTGCTGGTGCTCAGGTAATCCTTGAGCGCGTACAGGCTCACTTGGTCAACCAGTTGCAACAGGCTGCCGCCGTCGGTGCGCGCACGCCACATCGGGATCACCTGTTCGGTCACGTAGCAGTCGAAATCGCATTGCAGTGCGCGCTTCAGGAACGGCGTCAGACTGGTGCCTTCGCTGATGGGCGTCTTCGGCGGGGTGATCAGGCCGCGACGGTTGATCAGGTCCGAGGTAAAGGCGATGTCGGCCGCCGAGAACCGGAACGAGGTGCCGATCAGCATCGCCATCTGCTCGTTGGACAGGTGCTGTTTGGACTGCTGGAAGTCGTACAGCAGCGCGTCGTTGAGGTCGATGTAGCCTTTCTCGTTGAAGTAACGGGTCAGCTTTTGCAGCACCAGCTCATAGAACGTGGTGCTGTTGGTGATGCCCTTGACCTCGGTCTGGACCAGTTTGTCCAGATTGGTGATCGAGGTGTAGAGGTTCACGGGAGGGTTGATCAGCAGCACTTTCTTGAAGTTGAAGCTGCGGCGGGTCTCGTCCAGCTTGCTGACGAAGGCCGCGTCCAGCGCGCCAAGGCTGTAACCGCTCAGGTAATACTCGGTCACTTGCAGCTTGCTTTGCTGGGCGCGCACCGCTTGCATCACGCGATAGAGGTCTTCGGCGTCTTCGCTGGTCACGCCAGGTGTCGCAAAGCGTGAGGCGGCGCTCATGAAGTCGTAGCTGGTGGGTGACGAAAGCTGTACGACGTTATACCCGGCTCCGTAATACAGACGCTTGAGGTATTCGTTGAGGGTGCTGTTGTACGGTGCGCCAGTGCCGGCAATCAGGAAGATCAGCGGCGCAGCGTGGTCCTGTTTGGCCAGGCGGTAGCGCAGTTTCTTCACGGCCCAGAAATTGTCGGGCAGGGTGAATTCGCGATCGGGGCGCAAGGTCAGGCTGTAGTCGTCTTGGTCGATATCGGCATCTTCCGGGACTTTTGCACGCAAATCAGGAGGTGTCGTGGCGATGGTCGCTTCGAACGGGTTGGTCAGAGGGAAGCCATAGCTGGACGGATCGATGTCGACCGCCATCACGGACGCACTCAAGAACAGGCCGCCAGTCAGGGCGGCGAGGCGTAGAAAACGAAGCATGACTAAATCCCTTGGGAAAGAAGTGCTATTGAGATACGCAGGCTATGACAGGAGGGCGGTGAAAAAAGTGCCGTAATGGCAATCTGCATTTACACCCGGTCGTTCCCCCTGCAAATCCTAGGCGACAATACACGTTCTGGCACCACAGGCGAGTCAGGTTGTGCTTTTTATGAAGGGTAGGGTGCCAACGGTGGGAAGAATCTCAAACGCCAGACAGCATAAAGGGGAGCCGAAGCTCCCCCTTTAAATCGTTGCACGTGCTCTTTTCTTATTGTTCTAGGGCGGTCTGTTGTTGTTTTTGGCAACCGTTCCCTTCACAGCTTTTTCAGTGATCCCCACACGGGATACAAGAGCAAACGTATTTTTTTGAGCGCTGATTTGCCTTGACCGTTTGATCCAACCCGTTCTGGACGCTGCCTTGGGGCAGTTTTATTGTTCTCGGTCGGGCTGCGAGGCCTGAGCCTCTGTAAAGCACATCTACTCCAAAAAAATCAGTTGGCTGCGTCTCTGTACCGTTGTTCTTGTTATGTCAGAGCCGATTCATCTTATTTTTATTGGGTTTTCACATTTTGTTCTTGTTATGCAGAAGAGATAGCAGGTCTCGTGCCAGTTTTTAAAAAACCATATAAATCAATCATTTAAAAATGATCGGGCAAAAAATCAGGTGAGGAAAGGGCCTATTCTGTTTCCGTGTTACCCGTATTCTGTTTTGGAATGGCATCAGCGGTAACACAATGTGTTCCCGACCCACGTGCTGACGACGTAGCTCCAGGCGGGGCGTTCTGAGGAGCTAATGACGACCAAAAGGGGCATGCCTGGCGCGGTTTCGACTTGTGGCTTGTAGCGTCAAGCCTGAGGCTGCTGGCAAGGCATGCAAGATTCGGACGGACTGCGACCCTTTTTACGACCTGTCTGTCGTTGATGGCTTAGTGATGTCGTTTCCCGCTGTCTGAGTGTCGCCCAGAGGAAAGGGGCGAGGGCGGTGGGGGTTGATGATCGTTTCGTCAACGCAGCAAGCGCCGCTGCGCAGGCAAGTGGTTGAGGCGTGAAAGTCGGGGGATGCGCCAAATGCGGGCGCAGCGCCCGGTCTTATAAAAACGTTTACGAAACCCGACCGCCGTCGGGTTCAGGACTACCGGGGAAGTAACGATGAAGATGCGAAATATCCTGGGTGTAGGTGCCGCTCTGGCGCTCGCCGTCAGTTCCACGCTGACCTTTGCCGCCGACAAACCCGAGCTGAGCATCGGTTATGTGGATGGCTGGTCGGACAGCGTGGCGACCACCAACGTGGCCGCCGAAGTGATTCAGCAAAAATTGGGCTACCCCGTGAAACTGCAGGCCGTTGCTGCCGGGATCATGTGGCAGGGCGTTGCCACCGGCAAACTGGACATGATGCTGTCTGCCTGGCTGCCCGTGACCCACGGCGAATACTGGGCCAAGAACAAGGACAAGGTCACCGACTACGGTCCGAACTTCAAGGACGCGAAAATCGGCCTGATCGTGCCTGAGTACGTGAAAGCCAACTCGGTGGCCGACTTGAAAACCGACGAGTCCTTCAAGAAGAAAATCGTCGGCATCGACGCCGGTTCAGGCGTGATGATCAAGACCGACCAGGCCATCAAGGACTACGGTCTGGACGGCTACAAGCTTCAGGCGAGTTCTGGCGCCGGCATGATTGCCGAGCTGACCCGCGCTGAAAACAAGAAAGAATCCATTGCCGTGACCGGTTGGGTACCGCACTGGATGTTCGCGAAGTGGAAACTGAAGTTCCTGGAAGATCCAAAAGGCGTGTACGGCGCTGCTGAAACCGTCGACAGCGTCGGTAGTCTGGACCTGCCCAAAAAGGCACCGGACGTGGCGGACTTCCTGAAGAAGTTCCAGTGGAAAGACAAGGACGAGATCGGCGAAGTCATGCTCGCCATCCAGGACGGCGCCAAGCCTGAGCAAGCGGCTAAGGACTGGGTGGCCAAGCACCCAGAGCGCGTCAAGGAGTGGACCGGCAAGTAATTTGCCGACACAGATTCACGCGTGACCCGAACCGCCCGGCGATTTCTCGTCGGGCGGTTTTCATTTGCCGTTCACCTGGCCCTGTGGGTCGGCTTGCTGGCGAAAGCGGTGTGTCAGCAAATAGCCTGGGCCTGATATGCCGCTTTCGCCAGCAAGCCGGCTCCCACGGCCTTCGGCCAGAAGCACTCCACACCGGGCCATGCACACACGCCACTTACGCCAAACATGCCTCCACTTTTTTCTCATCCCTGAAACACCACACGCCGTTTGAATCAACTAATGTCGATCTAATACTAAGGTCGTCTGGAGTGCGTGCCAGAGCCGACTAAAGTGGATGACGTGACATCCATCTGTGCTGCGAGGACAAAAACAATGAACGACAGCATTTACCTCTCGATTCAGAACAGCCCGCGCTTCAAGGAGCTGGTCTCGAAAAGGGAACGATTCGCCTGGATTCTCTCGGCGATCATGCTGGGGCTGTATGCCGCATTCATCCTTTTGATTGCGTATGGGCCTCAGATTCTCGGTTCAAAACTCAGTGCGACTTCTTCCATCACTTGGGGCATGCCCATCGGGGTGGGGCTGATTGTCTCTGCGTTCGTGTTGACCGCCATCTACGTTCGTCGCGCCAACGGCGAATTCGATGAGCTGAACAACGCGATCCTGAAGGAGGCACAGCAATGAGTCGGCGCCTGATAGCAACCCTGGGCCTGGCGGCCTTTGCACCTTCCCTCTGGGCGGCGGATGCCCTGACCGGTGCGGTGCAGAAACAACCCCTCAACGTCGCGGCGATCATCATGTTCGTGATCTTCGTCGGCGCTACGCTTTGCGTGACCTACTGGGCCGCGAAGAAAAACAAATCGGCAGCGGACTACTACGCCGCAGGCGGCAAGATCACCGGTTTCCAGAACGGTCTGGCCATCGCCGGTGACTACATGTCGGCAGCGTCCTTCCTGGGTATCTCGGCCCTGGTGTACGCCTCCGGCTACGACGGCCTGATCTACTCGATCGGCTTCCTGGTGGGCTGGCCGATCATCCTGTTCCTGATCGCCGAACGCCTGCGTAACCTGGGTAAGTACACCTTTGCTGACGTGGCGTCCTACCGCCTGAAGCAAAAGGAGATCCGTACCCTGTCCGCCTGCGGTTCGCTGGTGGTCGTGGCCTTCTACCTGATCGCGCAGATGGTCGGCGCGGGCAAACTGATCCAGTTGCTGTTCGGTCTGGATTACAACGTTGCCGTGGTACTGGTCGGTATCCTGATGGCCCTGTACGTGCTGTTCGGCGGCATGCTGGCGACCACCTGGGTGCAGATCATCAAGGCTGTGTTGCTGCTGTCCGGTGCGTCGTTCATGGCGCTGATGGTCATGAAGCACGTCAACTTCGACTTCAACGTGCTGTTCTCCGAAGCGGTGAAGGTTCACCCGAAAGGCGAAGCCATCATGAGCCCGGGCGGTCTGGTCAAAGACCCGATCTCCGCGTTCTCGCTGGGTCTGGCGCTGATGTTCGGTACGGCGGGCCTGCCTCACATCCTGATGCGCTTCTTCACCGTGAGCGATGCCAAGGAAGCCCGTAAGTCGGTGCTGTATGCCACTGGCTTCATCGGCTACTTCTACATCCTGACCTTCATCATCGGTTTTGGCGCGATTCTGCTGGTCAGCACCAACCCGGCGTTCAAGGATGCGGCAGGCGCGCTGATCGGCGGTAACAACATGGCGGCGGTGCACCTGGCCGATGCCGTGGGCGGTTCGCTGTTCCTGGGCTTCATCTCGGCGGTGGCGTTCGCAACCATCCTGGCGGTGGTGGCCGGTCTGACCCTGGCCGGTGCTTCGGCGGTGTCTCACGACCTGTATGCCAGCGTGATTAAAGCCGGCAAAGCCAACGAGAAAGATGAAATCCGTGTGTCGAAGATCACCACCATCGCGCTGGCCATCGTCGCCATCGTGTTGGGTATTGCCTTCGAAAGTCAGAACATCGCGTTCATGGTCGGCCTGGCGTTCTCCATCGCGGCGAGCTGCAACTTCCCCGTGCTGTTGCTCTCGATGTACTGGAAAAACCTGACCACCCGTGGCGCCATGATCGGTGGCTGGATGGGCTTGATCAGCGCGGTCGTGCTGATGATTCTCGGCCCGACCATCTGGGTGCAGATCCTGCATCACGAGAAGGCGATCTTCCCGTACGAATACCCGGCGTTCTTCTCGATCATCATCGCGTTCATCGGTATCTGGTTCTTCTCGGTGACCGATAAATCGAAAGCGGCTGAGGGCGAGCGTGAATTGTTCTACCCGCAATTCGTGCGTTCGCAAACCGGCCTTGGCGCCAGTGGTGCGGTTTCGCATTGATTTGAATGAGTGGTTTGAAAATGAAAACGCCCCGATCGATATCGGGGCGTTTTCATTGGTGAAGCGCTTATATCCTGCCCAGCAATACCAGAATCAACAGGATGACCAGAATCGTGCCGATGATGCCCGATGGCCCGTAGCCCCAGCTGCGTGAGTGCGGGAAGACCGGCAGGCCGCCGACCAGCAGCAGGATCAGGATGATGATCAGAATGGTGCTGATGCCCATGACGAGTTCCTTCTTGTTTATTGAGTTGTTTGTGGCTCGAAGCTCGACCGTTGTCCCAATGGCCAAAAGACGAGCCGCTTGAAAAGTCCGACTCTGGGGCTGATTAAAAGGTTCGGACTTTAAATTTTCCCGACGCGGGAACTTGCGCCCGATGCAGCGGTTTGCCTGGCATATTCAGCGAGCTAATGAAGGGCTTGTCTGACAATCGCTCTGATTACACTGGGTTCACTTCCTGGCAAATGACAAGGCAACGGCTATGCAAAATCGCATCATGATCACTGGCGCAGGTTCCGGTCTGGGGCGTGAAATCGCGCTGCGGTGGGCGCGTGAAGGCTGGCGTCTGGCGCTGTCCGATGTCAGCGACAGCGGCCTTCAGGAAACATTGCGTCTGGTGCGAGAGGCGGGTGGAGACGGTTTCATTCAACGCTGTGATGTGCGCGACTACAGCCAGTTGACCGCTTTCGCACAGGCCTGCGAAAGCAAACTGGGCGGTATCGACATCATCGTCAACAACGCGGGTGTGGCGTCGGGCGGTTTCTTTGGCGAGCTGTCGCTGGAAGACTGGGACTGGCAGATCGCAATCAACCTCATGGGGGTGGTCAAAGGCTGCAAGGCGTTCCTGCCGTTGCTGGAAGAGAGCAAAGGCAAGATCATCAACATCGCGTCGATGGCAGCGTTGATGCAAGGTCCGGCCATGAGCAACTACAACGTGGCCAAGGCGGGTGTGGTGGCGCTGTCGGAGAGCCTGCTGGTGGAGCTGCGCCAACAGGAAATCGGCGTGCATGTGGTCTGCCCATCGTTTTTCCAGACCAACCTGTTGGACTCGTTTCGCGGCCCGACGCCTGCCATGAAGGCGCAGGTGGGCAAGTTACTGGAAAGCTCACCGATCAGCGCCAGCGACATTGCGGCGTACATCTTTGAGCGCGTCGCCGAAGGCGAATTCATGATCCTGCCCCATGAACAGGGGCGCATGGCCTGGCAACTCAAGCAACACAACCCGCAAGCGCTCTACGACGAGATGGCCAATATGGCCGAGAAGATGCGCGCCAAGGCCAGATCCGCTCACTGAGAGCATGGATTCTGATAGGGTGGCCCGCATTCGTCTGGCCACCCTTGAAGAGATTTTCTGTGCTCAATTACTTCTGGTTTTTCCTCGCTGCGTTGTTTGAAATCGCCGGTTGCTACGGCTTCTGGATGTGGCTGCGACAGGGCAAAAGCATCCTTTGGGTCGTTCCGGCGCTGATCAGTCTGACCCTGTTCGCGCTGCTGCTGACGCGCGTCGAAGCCGCGTATGCGGGCCGCGCCTACGCCGCCTATGGCGGAATCTACATCGTGACCTCGATCGCCTGGCTGGGCGTGATCGAACGGGTGCGTCCACTGACGTCGGACTGGATCGGCGTCGCGTTCTGCGTGGTGGGCGCGACCATTATTCTGCTAGGGCCGAAATGGTCCGGCGCTTGATCACAGTCCGGGTCGATAAATCCTGCAATTTCGACCGCTATTTTCCGATGGATCAATACTTGAAACAGTCGTGTAGGAAGCGTCTGTCAGCGTCATTCACCATCCTTTGAAGGACAAGACTGATTTTTCTCAAGTGGATTGATGGATGGGATCCAGAACGGCAACCTGCCCCCTCGGTTACCACCCAGGGAGTAGGAAACATGCTGGTATTGACGCGGGAAATAGGAGAATCCTTTTCCATCGGTGATGACATCACCGTGCAGGTTCTGGGCATCACCGGCAATCAGGTGCGGCTGGGCATCAAGGCGCCGCAGCATGTGAAAATTCATCGCAGCGAAGTCTACCGGCGCATCAATGCTTATTTGCGAGAACGATCCGCCGAGTCGACGGGCACCTCGCATTAAGCCATCGAGCGGGTGACTGACCGCTCAATCATCGAAATACTCTCTGGGCACTTCGTGCTTGAGCATCAACTGGCACTGCTGACTGTCCAGATCGAAGAAAATCACCGCCTGCCCCTTGTTCAACGCATGCCGGACCCGCAACACGCGGGTCTCCAGCGGTGTGTCGTCACCGTTGTCCGTGCCGTCGCGGGTCACGAAGTCCTCGATCAAGCGGGTCAGCGTGTCGGCTTCGAGTTGGTCGTGGGGGATCAGCATGGGCAGGCTCGATGTTCAAATGGGGCGAATGGCGGGATGCTAGCGCGGACGCGGGATGCGGGCTACAAGGGGCGCCAATTTTTCTTACAAGTCGACTGACTCGCGCGCAGCCCAGGTTGTGGGAGCCGGCTTGCTGGCGAATGCGTTTTTTCAGCCACATCGATGTTGACTGACCCGCCGCCTTCGCCACCAAGGCGGCTCCCACAGTGATGCGTGTCGAAACATGGATTTGTGCCTGGCGCCGATTCTGTGGGAGCCGGCTTGCTGGCGAATGCGGCGGGTCAGTCAACATAGAATCTCCCACAAGAGAAGTTTCATGTACGGACGGGAAGTGCCTACCGCTGGCCCACCAACGTATCCACCGCAGGCACCCGCGTATCGGTTTCCATCTGCGCGTCGTGTTCCAACTGGTGGCTGAAGTTCTCCAGCGAGGCATTCGCCGGTTTCGCATCGCTGGCGAACACGGGCGGGCTGAGGATGTAGGCCGACAGCAAACGGCTCAAGGCGCTGAGGCTGTCGATGTGGGTACGCTCGTAGCCGTGCGTCGCATCGCAACCGAAGGCCAGCAGAGCGGTACGGGTGTCGTAGCCTGCGGTAATCGCTGAGTGGGCATCGCTGTAGTAATAGCGAAACAGGTCGCGACGCACGGACAGTTCGTGCTCATTGCCCAATCGCAACAGGTGCCGTGACAGGTGATAGTCATACGGGCCGCCAGAGTCTTGCATGGCTACGCTGACTGCGTGTTCGCTGGAATGCTGGCCCGGTGCGACGGGCGCAATGTCGATGCCAACGAATTCGCTGACGTCCCACGGCAAACTGCCCGCCGCGCCGCTGCCGATTTCCTCGGTGATGGTGAACAGCGGATGACAGTCGATGGGCGGTTCGGCGCCGCTGTCGACGATCGCCTTGAGGGCCGCGAGCAAAGCCGCCACGCCAGCCTTGTCGTCCAGATGACGGGCGCTGATGTGGCCGCTTTCGGTGAATTCGGGCAGCGGATCGAAGGCCACGAAATCACCGATATTGATCCCCAGCGACTCGCAATCGGCGCGAGTGGCGCAATAGGCGTCCAGCCGCAGTTCGACGTGATCCCAACTGATGGGCAGGGTGTCGACCGCGGTATTGAACGCATGCCCCGACGCCATCAACGGCAGCACACTGCCGCGAATCACGCCGCTGTCGGTGAACACGCTGACGCGGCTGCCTTCGGCGAAACGACTCGACCAGCAGCCTACCGCCGAGAGGCCCAGACGGCCGTTGTCTTTGACCTCACGCACGCTGGCGCCGATGGTGTCCAGGTGCGCGGAAACGGCACGGTCGGGGCTATTCTGTTTGCCTTTCAAGGTCGCGCGAATCGTGCCGCGACGGGTCAGTTCAAAGGGAATGCCCAGCTCTTCCAGACGCTCAGCGACGTAGCGCACGATGGTGTCGGTAAAGCCTGTGGGGCTGGGGATCGCGAGCATTTCCAGCAGGACTTTCTGCAGGTAATTCAGATCCGGTTCAGGGATTTTGGGTGCAGTGGTCATGGGAGGCTCCTCATTTCAACAGTACACATCACCCCCTTGTAGGAGTGAGCTTGCTCGCGATTGCTGGGTGCCAGCGATACATCTGTTGGCTAATACAACGCAATCGCGAGCAAGCTCACTCCTACAGGGATAATGTGTGCCTAGCCGTGAGCGGGCAGGCTAAGGGGAAACAACAGATCGACAAAACGTTCGGCAGTCGGTTGTGGCTCATGGTTGGCCAGTCCGCAGCGTTCGTTGGCTTCGATGAACACGTATTCCGGCTGGTCGGCAGCAGGCACCATCAGGTCCAGCCCGACGACGGGGATGTCGAGGGCGCGGGCGGCGCGGATGGCGGCGTCTTTCAACACCGGGTGCAGAATCGCGGTCACGTCTTCCAGACAACCGCCAGTGTGCAGGTTGGCCGTGCGACGCACCGCCAGACACTCCCCCGAAGGCAATACGCTGTCGAAGGTAAACCCTGCGTCTTCGACCGTGCGACGGGTCTCATCGTCCATCGGGATTTTGCTCTCGCCCCCGGTAGCGGCGGCACGTCGACGGCTCTGCGCTTCGATCAGCTGGCCCACGGTGTGCCGACCATCGCCGCGAATCTCTGCCGGACGTCGAATGGCCGCCGCGACCACATCAAAACCGATGACGACGATGCGCAGATCGAGCCCTTCGTGAAAACTTTCCAACAGCACCCGCGAATCGAACTGACGAGCACGCTCGACCGCCGCCTGAACGTCCTCGATGGTGCGCAGATCGACCGCCACGCCTTGGCCCTGCTCGCCATCCACCGGCTTGACCACCACGCGTTCGTGCTCGTCCAGAAATGCCAGATTGTCATCGCCGTTGCCTGCCAGTTGCTGAACCGGCAAATGAAGTCCGGCGGCTTTGAGCACCTTGTTGGTCAGGCGCTTGTCCTGGCACAGCGTCATGCTGACCGCGGTGGTCAGGTCGCTTAGAGATTCGCGGCAACGAATGCGGCGACCGCCGTGAATGAGGGTGAACAGGCCTGCTTCGGCGTCATCGACCTGTACGTCAATGCCGCGACGATGGGCTTCCTCGACGATGATCCGCGCGTAGGGATTGAAGTCCGCCTGCGGGCCGGGGCCGAGAAACAGCCGCTCGTTGATGCCGTTCTTGCGCTTGATGGCGAAGGTCGGCAGGTTGCGAAAACCCAACTTGTTATAAAGGTTTTTCGCCTGTTGGTTGTCGTGCAGCACGGAGAGGTCCAGGTAGCCCAAACCCCGGCTTTGAAAATGCTCGACCAAATGGCGCACCAGCACTTCGCCCACGCCGGGGCGGGTGCATTGCGGGTCCACCGCCAGGCACCACAGGCTGCTTCCGTTTTCCGGGTCATTGAATGCTTTCTGATGATTGAGGCCCATGACGCTGCCGATCACCGCATTGCTGCTCTCATCCTCGGCAATCCAGTACACCGGACCGCCCTGATGACGCGGGGTCAGTAGGGTGGGGTCGATGGGCAACATGCCGCGGGCGATGTACAGATGGTTGATCGCCTCCCAGTCCGCCTGGCTCTGCGCGCGACGGATGCGAAAGCCACGAAACACACGCTGGGACGGGCGATAGTCGGTGAACCACAGACGCAAAGTGTCTGACGGATCGAGGAACAACTGCTGGGGCGCCTGCGCCAGGACCTGCTGCGGGGCGGCTACGTACAGCGCGATGTCGCGCTCGCCGGGTTTCTCGTTGAGCAGATCGTTGGCCAGCGCGGCCGGGTCAGGGTAGGTGTGACCGATCAGCAGTCGGCCCCAGCCGCAGTGCAGCGCCAGCGGCGCATCGTCCGGCGTGCTGCCGTCTTCGGCGAAGCGCGCCTGCAAGCGCTCATAAGACGGCGCCTGGCCGCGCAGCAGACGCTGGTTGTATATCGAAGCATTGGCTTTCATCGGTCACAGTCCTTGTTCGCTGAGCCACAGGTTCAGGGCCGCGAGCTGCCACAGCTTGGAGCCACGCAGCGGGGTCAATTGACCGTCGGGGTTGGTCAACAGCTTGTCGAGCGCGGCGGGATTGAACAGGCCGCGATCCTGGCTGGGATCGATCAGCAGATCGCGTACCCAGTTCAGTGTGTCGCCTTCGAGGTGCTTCAAACCGGGTACCGGGAAGTAGCCCTTTTTGCGGTCGATGACTTGCGATGGAATCACCAGACGCGCCGCTTCCTTGAGCACTTGTTTACCGCCATCCGGCAACTTGAAGCGCGCCGGTACGCGAGCGGACAGCTCGACGAGGCGGTAATCGAGAAACGGCGTACGCGCTTCCAGGCCCCAGGCCATGGTCATGTTGTCGACGCGTTTGACCGGGTCGTCTACCAACATCACCGTGCTGTCCAGACGCAGCGCTTTGTCGACACCGGCCTCAGCGCCCGGCGTGGCAAAATGTTCGCGCACGAAGTCACCGGCAGCGTCATTGGCGGTCAGCCATTTAGGCGCCACGGTGTCGGCGTATTCCTGATAACTGCGGTCGAAAAACGCATCGCGATACGCCGCATACGGGTCGCTGGCGCCATCAACTTGTGGATACCAGTGATACCCGGCGAACAGCTCGTCCGCGCCCTGACCGCTTTGCACCACTTTGCAGTGCTTGGCCACTTCGCGGGACAGCAGGTAGAAAGCGATGCAGTCGTGGCTGACCATCGGCTCGCTCATGGCGCGAAACGCAGCAGGCAACTGCTCGATGATTTCGCTTTCCTTGATACGCAATTGATGATGGTTCGTGCCGTAATGCTTGGCGATGAGGTCCGAATACTGGAACTCGTCACCACGCTCGCCACCGGCGTCCTGAAAGCCGATGGAGAAAGTCGACAGGTCTTTCACGCCGACCTCGCGCAGCAGGCCGACGAGCATGCTGGAATCGACGCCACCCGAGAGCAATACGCCGACATCGACAGCGGCGCGTTGACGAATGGCCACGGCTTCGCGGGTGCTGTCGAGCACGCGGTCGCGCCAGTCTTCGAGGGTCAGATGCTGCTCATCGGCACGAGGGCCGTATGGCAGCGTCCACCAGACCTTCTGCTCGACCTCGCCATCAGCGCTCACACGCATCCAGGTGGCAGGCGGAATTTTCTCGACGCCTGCCAGCAAGGTGCGCGGGGCCGGGACCACGGCGTGGAAATTCAAATAGTGGTTCAGCGCCACCGGGTCGAGCATCGGGCTGATGTCGCCGCCTTTGAGCAGGGCGGGCAGGGTCGAGGCGAAGCGCAGACGCTTTTCGGTGAGCGACAGGTACAGCGGCTTGACGCCCAGACGGTCGCGGGCAATGAACAGGCTTTTGTTGTCGCGCTCCCAGATGGCGAAGGCGAACATGCCGTTCAGTTTAGGCAGCAGGTCGGCGCCCCAGGCGTGATAGCCCTTGAGCAGCACCTCGGTGTCACCGCCGGAATGGAATTGATAACCGAGGCTTTCCAGTTCGGCGCGCAATTCCGGAAAGTTATAAATCGCGCCGTTGAAGGCCAGCGACAGGCCCAGGTGGCTGTCAATCATGGGCTGCGCCGAACCGTCGGACAGGTCCATGATTTTCAAGCGCCGATGGCCAAGGGCAACCGGCCCCTGACTATGGAAGCCCCAGGCATCCGGGCCGCGAGGGGCCAGATGATGGGTGATGCGTTCTACTGCGGCGAGGTCCGCAGGTTGGTTGTCGAAACGTAACTCTCCAGCTAATCCGCACATAAGTCCTTACCGGTTTTCCGTTGGGGAATGTGGCCGGGGAAGTCCGGCTACCCAAAGACTGACCGGTGGGGGATGTGAGAGTTTTAGAACTAAAAGTTATAAATGCGATCGCTTGAGTAGCTCGCGCATCTCTGTAGCAGCATGGCTTGCCGGTGATTGCAGTGTCGGCTTATGCGTATCAGGTGCTCCGCATTCGCCAGCAAGCCGGCTCCCACAGGTTCAGCGTCGTACACACGATGTGGTATTCGGCACGGTCCTTGTGGGAGCCGCCTTGGTGGCGAATGCGGTGGGTCAGCAGCCATGGACCCCTACGTCCTGCGGGCAGAAGCAGGGTTGGCGGGGTTTGCGTGATGGGCTAGTACCCCGTCATCTCCAGATACCCCACACCTTGCTGGCTCCCGCTGATCTGCACCGGCCCCTCCCAATACGGAATCTGCAAATCCATCCACGCCAGCGGATTGAGCGCTTCAACCGAGACGTTCACGCCCTTGCCGGGGATTTTCACTGTCCAGCGGGTAGGCATGTCACGGCCGTCGACCTCGGTGGTGTCTTCTGGCGTCAGCTCGATGTCGCGGGCGGCAAGCAACTCAGTGCTGCCATCGGCGTTAATCCACGTGCCCGTCAGATAAGGCTCGCCATCCTTCTGTCGCATGCGATAGAGCATCACGTCCGCTCCGTCTTTGAGGTGCAGCGAGAACCAGTCCCAGCCGGTCTGGTTTTCCGTCAGCGGCTGGCTGCTCCATTCCCGGTCCAGCCACGCAGGGCCTGAAACCTGGTACGCCTTGCCATCGATCTCGATACTGCCGTCAGCCTGAAAGAACGGCTGGCTGTAGTAATACGACGCCTGGCCTTGCTCGGATTTCTGGCTGAATCCCTGTTTGCCTTGCAGCACCAACGGCTTGCTCGATGTCAGGTGCAGGCTGTAGTTGAACTGAGGGCCACGGGCGTGCAATTGCATGTCGGTCAGCGGGTTTTCGACGCTGGCATGGCTGCCTAACACCCAGTCATCGATCCACGCCGTGAACGGGGCGAGGGTGACACCGGCCTGACCCACGCCGCCTCGGGCGTAACGTTCGGCAGCGTAATGTTCGTCGGCGGAGGTCACCGCCGCATGGCCCATCCACAGGTTGCGGTTGCTCCAGCCGTGGTTGTCTTCGGGGGCGGACGCAGAGCGGGGCAGGGCATTGCGAAACAGCGTCCACTGCACGCCGAACGACTGGCCGTCGGCGTCCTTGAGGTTGGCGGTGACGTACCACCACTCAATGCGGAAATCGTTGTGCGCGCCATGATCCCTTGGAAACATCAGCGGGGTGCCTGGCGTGACCTGCGCGTAGCTTGCAGCATCGTCGGCCAGGCCTGCGAAGCCTTTCTCCTCTTCAGGCTTGTCGCAAGCGCTCAGCAACAGCGTCATCAAAACCAGAACCAGCGCCTTAGCGTTCATTGGCAAAGGTCCTCAATAAATCGGCAGGGCGGGTGCGATACAGCCGATACAACGGCCAGGCCGACGCCAACAACGTGGCCAGCATTGCCAGCAACATCAAACGCAACAACTGCAGCGGGAACACCTGTGTGGGCAGCCGCCAACCAAACGCCTGCACGTTGATCACCGCATCCAGACACCACGCCAGCAGCAAGCCCAGAGGGATTGCCAGCACCAGCGTCAGCACCGCCAACAGCCAGGTTTGCGCCAGGTTCAGCAGCATCAACTGCCTGCGCGTGACCCCCAACGCCCACAGCGGCGCCAGTTGCCCCAGACGGCTCTGACTTTGCGTCAACAGGCTGATGAACAGCGCCACGCCCGCCACCATCAACGTCAGGCTGTTGAGCGCGGCGGTCGCGGCAAAGGTGCGTTCGAACACTTGTCGCGACCAGGCCTTGAGCTGGATCTGGTCGACGATGCGGTTGTCGTCGATGGTGAATTTGTTGTGCAACACCCGCAGCAATTGCGGGATGGCGCGGGTGTCGATGCGCAGGTTGAAGCGGTTCGGCGCCAGATCCGGCCAGTGCTCCAGCAGGTGATTGGCGTTGACCAGCATGTGGCCCTTGGGATTGCCGTAATCGGCGTAGATGCCCACTACACGCAAACGCCAGTCGCCATCCGGGGCGGGTAACGTCACTTCATCGCCGACGCTGACGTCGAGGCGTCGTGCCAACTGCTCGCTGAGCATCAGCGTGTCGTCCTTGGCCAATTGGCCCCAAGCGTCGTCTCCTGACGATTCGAGCAGTGGCCAGTGCTGGCGATAATGCGGATGATCGATCACCCCATACAGCTCGGCGGGCCAGCCGTGCAGTTGCAGCGAGACTTGCCAGTTGGGCAGCACGGCAGACGTCAGCGGCTGTTCACTCAGCCATTTTTGCAAGGGCGCGGCCTGCGCGGCGTTCTGCGGGTTGATGTACAGCTCGGCACTCAGGCGTTGTTCCAGCCAATGCGTGAAGGTCTGACGGAAACCCGAGGTCATGCTGCCCGCGCCGATGTTCGCCGCCATCGCCAGTAACAGGGCCATCAGCGCCAGACTCAGCGCCGGTAACTGCTGACGACAGTCCGCAAGAAACCACTGGCCCAGCACCGAGCGGCTGTGGCCCAGCAAGGCATTGAGCAAGGCATTGAGCAGCACCGGCAGGCCCAGTGCAGCGCTGAGCAACAGGCTGGCCATCAGCACGAAGCCCATCGTCAGGCTGTTGCCGAACAGTGCGGCGAGCAGGGCGACGGCGGCGGAAACCCCGGCGATCCAGCCCTGGCGCTTCAGCCAGCGTGCGTGAGTGTCGTGCCAGGCTTGTTCGTTGGCCAGTGCCAGCAACGGCAGGCGCGCGGCGCGCAACAGACTGCTGGCCCCGGCGAGAAAGGCGCCGAGCAAGGCGACGCCAAGACCGCTCAGCCACCAGCCGATGCTCAGGTTCAGATGTCCGGCCACTTCCGCGCCATACAGGCCACGCAAGCTGGCGGCCACATCCGGCAACAAGATGCTCGCCAGCCAGTAACCGCTGACGACCCCGGCGATTCCGCCGAGCAAGGCCAGCACGCCCAGTTCGACGATCAGGCTCGTGATCAGCCCACGCGCACTGACGCCACAGGCCCGCAGGTTGCGCAGCAATCCACGTCGCTGCTCCAGCGCCAGCCCAATCGCAGCGTGAACGATGAACAGGCCCACCACGAACGACAGGAAGCCCAACGCATCGAGGTTCAGGTGAAAGCTTTCGGTCAGGCGCCCCAGGTCGTTGTCTTCGCCGCTCTTGCGAATCACCAGTTCGCCTTTCATGTCGTCGGGCAGGGGCGGCGGGTCTTCGGCGAAATCCTTGGGCAGGATCATGCGCGAGATCTGGTCGGGCTGATTGAGAATTCGCTGGGCAAAGCCGATGTCCACCAGCAGCAGACCGGGGGCCATGTCAGCCTGTGCGCGCAAGGGTGGCAGGGCCTGGCCAGCATCGGTTTGCGGCTGCTCGCCTTCATGCAGGCCGAGAGCTTGCATCGTCTGCGGCGAGATCCAGGTGCTGCCTGGCGGGGTGAAAAATTGCACGAGCTGTTCGGTGTTCAGTGTCTGCCCGGCCAACGCGGTGTTGGCGGGCAGGGTCACCGGCTCGATACCGAGCATGATCAGACGCTGATCGGGACGGTCCGCCAACGTCACCCGGCCGCGCAGCGCAGGCGAGACGGGCCAGCCCGCACGGCGCAGGCTGACGAACAGTTCTTGCGAATAATTGGCACCGTTCGGCGCCACCAGCACTTTCTGTGGCTCACCGCCGATCAACTGGCTGGCCTTGGCGTAGCTTTCCCGCGCCTGACTGTTCAGGGCCTGCACGCCCGTCAGCAGGCTGGTGGCCAGCCACAGGCCGGTCAGCACGCTGAAAAATTGCACCGGGTGGCGCCGCCAGTGGCTGAGCAGGGCTTTGAGTGTCCAGAAAAAGACCGGCATCAGCGTTCGCCTTCAGTCGCCAGACGGCCCAGGTGCAACACCGCCTGGCGGTCCAGACGCGCCGCGATCCGGGGGCTGTGAGTGACCATCAGCAGGCTGGTGGGGCTGTCTGCCAACAGGTCGAGCAAGAGTTGCAGCACTTCATCGCTGGTGTTTTCGTCGAGGTTGCCGGTGGGCTCGTCTGCCAGCAAAAGACCGGGACGAGAGGCGAGCGCGCGTCCGATAGCGACCCGTTGTTGCTGGCCGCCGGAGAGTTGTTCGGGGTAGCGCTTGAGTAAGGCGCCCAGGCCCAGGCGATGGACCAGTTCGGCCTGCCACTCAGGGTCGAAGCGCCCGGCGAGGCGCGCTTGAAAGGCGAGGTTATCCTCGACCTTGAGGCTGCCGATCAGGTTGAACTGCTGAAACACCAGACCGATTGCCGTACGCCGCCAGTTGGCCAGTTGTGCCTCGGTCATGGTGTCCAGACGCTGCCCGGCGATCTCGATGGTGCCTGCGTCCACTTGATCCAGCCCGGCCACCAGATGCAGCAGCGTGCTCTTGCCGCTCCCGGATTCGCCCATCAGCGCCAGGCTTTCGCCTTGGCCCAATTGCACATCCACCCCCTGTAATACCGCCAGCGGGCCTTGGGCCGTCGCATAGCTCTTGAACACGCCTTGGACTTGCAGCATCGACATGCACCTGAAAGGAGGATGGGGGGGGAGGATACCGGGTTGTCCGGGAGAGTTGTACGGTCTGCATCCTCCGCGACATCTTGGCCATGCGCATCTCTGCTTCTGCCGAGCGATCTGCCGCGTAGCGGCAGTAAACCCTACCAATGCGGTGTGCCTGAAACGACGCGGGCGTTTGGTTGTACTGCCGCTACGCGGCAGATCGCTTGCAAGCAAGGCTCCTACGGGCTGCGCCCAGAATCAAAAGCCGCCCCCGGTTTGCGTCAGGCCAGTGATCAGGATCAAAATCCCTCCCCGGATTCAGTCGGGCTCAGTGCCAGCATCAAGCACTCACTTCCCACGAATCAACTGCCGCAGCACAAACCGGTTCGGGTGACAGGCCTCGGCCACGCTTCTGGGCAGCGGCAGCGGTTCGTTATCCAGCCACGCTGCGATCAATTCGCCCGACAACGGCGCGGTGATTAGCCCGCGTGAGCCGTGACCGCTGTTGACGTACAGACCGTCCAGCCACGGGCAGGGGAGGTCGGGCACTTGCCGGGCGTCTTTGCGCAGGATCGCGTAAGTCTCCGAAAACGCCTCACGATCCGCCAACGGCCCAACGATAGGCAGGTAGTCCGGGCTGGTGCAGCGAAAGGCGGCGCGGCCTTCGAGCTGTTCGACAGGCACCTGATCGGCTTGCAAACGCTCGGTCAGGTCCTGGGAGATTTCCCGCAGTAAGTCCAGGTTGCCCAAGTGCTCGGCAGTGGTGGGCGTCAGGTCGTCGCTGTTGAATTCGAAACTGGCACCCAAGGTGTGTTCGCCCAGACGACCCGGCGCAACGTAGCCCTCTGCACAGACCACGGTGCTCAACGATTGACTGGCCTGAGTTTCAGCCAGCCGGGTGATCTGCCCGCGAATGCGCTTGAGCGGCAATTCGGCGCTGGCCGGAAAGCGTTTGACCTCTGCCGCCCCGGCCAGAATCACGACAGGCGCTGAGTCGATCAATTGCTCGCCATCCCATGCTTGCCATACATCGCCTTCGCGCCGCAGTTCGACCACATCGGTGTGCGGCATCAGGCGAATGTTCGATGCACTCGCTTGATGTCGGCACAACGCAGGCGGGTGCACCCAGCCGCCTTCGGGGTAAAAAAGCCCGCCGCTGTTCAGCGTGACACCTGCTCTGCGCTCAGCTTCAGACCGATCCAGCACATGCAGCAACGCCGGGGAAAACGCCCCCGCCAGTTGCGCCTGCCGCTCGCGCTCCTTGTCATCGAAGGCCAGTTGCAGCACGCCGCAATCGCCCCAATCGACACCTCGTTCCAGCCGCTCCAGCAGCCGACGGGTGTGGCCGAAACCGCTGAGGATCAACTGCGACAGCGCGGTGCCGTGGGCCGACAGTTTGAGGTACAGCACGCCCTGCGGATTGCCCGACGCCTCCTGCGCCACAGCGTCATGACGCTCCAGCAAGCTGACCTGCCAACCACGAGCGGCGAGACTCGCGGCTGTCGCACAACCCGCCAGCCCTGCGCCGATGACCAGCGCCTTGCGCGTCGTATTCGCCAGGCGAGGTCGCGCAAACCACGGCTTCATTGGGGCCGGGGCAGGCGTCTCTTCAGGCCAGCCAATGAACGCCCCTCTCAACACCTCCCACTTGTGGCCGATCCCCGGCACGCGCTTCATCTTGAACCCCGCCGCATTCAGCGCGCGACGCACCCAGCCGGTGCTGGTGAACGTGCCGATGGTCGAACCGGGCGCGGCCAGGCGAGCCAGTTCAGCGAACAGTTCCGGGGTCCACATTTCCGGGTTTTTCGAAGGGGCGAAACCGTCGAGAAACCACGCATCGATCTGCCCGTCCAGTTGCGGCAGCATCTCCAGCGCATCGCCGATCATCAGCGTCAGCGTGACCCGGCCGCCATCGAACATCAGCCGCTGAAAGCCTTCGTGAATCGCCACGTATTGCGTGAGCAGTTGATCGGCCAATGCCTTCAGCTCCGGCCACAGGCTCAAGGCCCGTTCAAGATCGGCGTAGCTCAGAGGAAACTTCTCGACGCTGACGAATTGCAGCCGCGCGCCGGGTGTCGCGCAGGCTTCGAACAACTGCCAGGCGCAGAGAAAATTCAGCCCGGTGCCAAAGCCGGTTTCGCCGATGATCAAACGCCCGTCCGCAGGCAGCGCCGTAAAGCGTGCCTCAAGGTCGTTCTGGGTCAGGAACACATGGCGCGTCTCGGCCAGCCCCGATTCGTTGGAAAAGTAGACGTCGGCAAAGGCCCGGGAAATCGGGTTGCCGTTTTCGTCCCAGTCGAGCTGGGCGTGCTGGATGGTGGTCATGATCGAACGATGCAAGGCGCTGTGGCAGGTGCGAGGCCGCCATCTTAACGCAGCGCCCGTGCCGAGTTGCAGCGCATCGATTGATCCATGGCAGGGATTCGTTGTCATAGCCCACATTGCCCTCATCGATCCGCTAGTCTTGAGCGATAAGTCCCAGGGAGTTGTACATGTTCGAATCCGCTGAAATCGGCCACGCCATCGACGACAAAACCTACGACGCTGCGGTCCCCGCACTGCGCGAAGCCTTGCTCGAAGCCCAATACGAGCTGCACCAGCAAGGCAAACGCCAGATCATCGTGCTGATCAATGGTATCGAAGGCGCGGGCAAGGGCGAGACGGTCAAACTGCTCAACGACTGGATGGACCCGCGCTTTATCGAGGTGCGCACTTTCGATCAGCAAACCGATGAAGAACTGGCCCATCCGCCTGTCTGGCGCTACTGGCGACAACTCCCGCCCAAGGGCAGGATCGGCGTGTTTTTTGGCAACTGGTACAGCCAGATGATTCAGGGGCGGGTGCACAAGCAGTTCAAGGACCCGGTGCTGGACCAGGCCATCAACGCTGCCGAGCGATTGGAAAAGATGCTGGTCGACGAGGGCGCGGTGATCTTCAAATTCTGGTTTCACCTGTCCAAAAAACAGATGAAGCTGCGCCTCAAGACCCTCAAGGACGACCCGCTGCACAGTTGGCGCATCAGCCCGCTGGACTGGCAGCAATCGCGGACTTACGACAAGTTCGTGCGCTTTGGTGAGCGCGTACTGCGCCGCACCAGCCGCGACTATGCGCCGTGGCATGTGATCGAAGGCGTGGACCCCAACTACCGCAGCCTCACGGTTGGCCGTCTGCTGCTGGAGGGTTTGCAGAATGCCCTCACGACCCCGGAAGGCAATGGCAACCTGGTCAACATCGGGCCGTTACCGAGCAACACCGATGAACTGAGCCTGCTCGATAATCTGGACATGACCCTGTCGCTGGAAAAGGACGATTACGAAGAACAGTTGATTGCCCAGCAGGCGAGGTTGTCCGGGCTGATGCGCGACAAGCGCATGCGTCGTCATGCGTTGGTGGCGGTGTTCGAAGGCAATGACGCGGCGGGCAAGGGTGGGGCGATCAAGCGCGTGGCGGGGGCGCTCGATCCTCGGCAGTACCACATCGTGCCGATTGCGGCGCCCAGTCAGGATGAACTGGCGCAACCGTACTTGTGGCGCTTCTGGCGGCAGATCCCGGCGCGGGGCAAATTCACCGTGTTCGATCGTTCGTGGTATGGCCGGGTATTGGTGGAGCGGGTCGAGGGTTTTTGTTCCGAGGCGGACTGGCTGCGGGCCTATGGCGAGATCAACGACTTTGAAGAGCAGCTCACCGACGCGGGCGTGGTGGTGGTGAAGTTCTGGCTGGCCATTGATGACAAGACTCAACTGGAACGCTTCAAGGCCCGGGAAAAGATCCCTTTCAAGCGCTACAAGATCACCGATGATGACTGGCGCAATCGCAGCAAATGGCCGCAATACCGCGAGGCGGTGGGCGACATGGTCGATCGCACCAGCACCGAAATCGCCCCATGGACGCTGGTGGAAGCCAACGACAAGCGCTGGGCGCGGGTGAAGGTGCTGCGCACGATCAACGATGCGTTGCAGGCAGCGTTTGAGAAGGGGGACAAGAAGAAGTAGCGACTGAGCACTTTCTCTCCAGGAGGCGAGTGTGTTGCCTGACCCACCGCCTTCGCCACCAAAGCGGCCCCCACAGATTGATCGTCTAACACAAGATTTGGATTCGGCACGATCTTTGTGGGAGCCGCCTTGGTGGCGAAAGCGGCGTGCCATTCAACATTCATGTGGCTGACCCCCGCGCAGTCGTCAGCAAAACCGGCTCCCACAGGGGGCTATCATCAATCCGGGATTTTATCTTTCCCGCAGCGCCTCGGTCCGCGCCTTGAGTACCGGCTTGAGCAGGTAGTCCATCACGCTTTTCTCACCCGTAATAATGTCCACCGTCGCCACCATCCCCGGAATGATCAACAACGGTTTCTCATCGCTGCCCAGGTGGTTTTTGTCGGTGCGCACCTGAATCAAATAGAAGGTGTTGCCCTTGTCATCGGTGGTGGTGTCCGCGCCGATCAGTTCCAGTTTCGCGGGCAGCCCGCCGTAGATGGTGTAGTCGTAGGCACTGAACTTGACCATGGCTTTTTGGCCTGGGTGCAAAAATGCCACGTCCTGCGGGCGAACTTTGGCCTCGATCAGCAGGTTGTCGTCCAACGGCACGATTTCCACCATGTCGCTGCCGGGCTGAACCACGCCGCCGATGGTGTTGACCTTGAGTGTCTTGACGATCCCTTTGACCGGTGAGGTGACAGTAGTGCGTGTTACGCGGTCGTCGATGGCGATGCTGGTGGCACTGGCCTTGGCCAGATCGGCGCGTTTGTCGTTGAGGTCCTTCGCGGCATCCGAGCGGAAGCTGTCGAGGGATTCCTGGATCTTGCTCTTGATCTCGCTGATCGCCGCTTCGGCACGCGGAATGGCCAACGCCGTCGCGTCCATCTGGCCCCGTGCTTCAGACGCTTTACCCTTTAGGCGAATGATCTCCACCGGGGACACTGCACCACTGTTCACCAGCGGCGCCGACATGCTCAGCTCCTGCTGAATGAAGCCCAGTTGATTGCGGTACTGATCCTGCTTGGAGCGGAACTCGGCGACTTCCTGGGTCTTCTGTCGCAGCTGTTCCTGCAAAGTGCGCTGTTCGCTGGCCAAACGACGCTGACGGGAGTCGTACAGCGCCTGTTCATCGGCGGCCACTTGCGGCGCCTTGCTCAGCACTTCGGCAGAGGGTTTGAAGGGACGGCCTTCGGACTCCGCCGACAGCCGATCCACTTGGGCCATCAAGGTGTATTTGTCGACTTCGCTTTCGCCCTTGTTCGACAGAAAGCGGGTGTCGTCGAGGCGCAGCAGGGTGTCGCCCTTGTTCACGATCTGGCCTTCGCGCACGAAAATCTCGGTGACGATGCCCCCTTCAAGGTTCTGGATCACCTGCACCTTGCTCGACGGAATGGCCTTGCCTTCGCCCATGGTCACTTCCTGCAATACGGCGAATTTGGCCCAGACCAGTGCGCTGATGAGCAACGCGGCAGCGATCCACACCGTGATGCGCGAACCTCGGGACGAGTCCTGTGCCGCAACGCCTGCAACCTCGGGCATGAACTCGGTATCGACCTGACGGCCAGGGTGAAAATAGCGCTGAGCGGAAGTCATGGGAAACGCTCCTTAAACCGTGGCCGGGCCGACGCGGCCCTTGCGCAGTGCTTCGACGACCAGCTCTTTGGGACCGTCGGCGACGACCTTGCCGTTGTCCAGCACGATCAAACGGTCCACCAGGCTGAGCATCGACATGCGATGGGTGACCAGCAGCAGCGTCTTGCCTTGCATGCGGTCAAACAGCTTCATGCGCAAGGCGTCTTCGCTGCTGTTGTCCATGTGGCTGGTGGGCTCGTCCAGCAGCATGATCGGTGGGTCCAGCAGCAGCGCGCGGGCCAGTAATACGGCCTGACGCTGACCGCCGGAAAGCAATTGACCGCGTTCGCCCACGGGGCGATCAAAGCCCAGCGGATGGTTGCGAGCGAGGTCGGTGACCCCCGTCAGTTCCGCGACTTCGAGCATGCGTGAATCGGTGACGTAACGGGCGCCGAGGGTCAGGTTGTCGCGCAGGCTGCCCGCCAGCAATGGCAAGTCATGAGCGACATAGCCCACTTGCTGGCGCAGGTCGGCCACGTCGACCTGACGCAGATCCAGACCGTCCAGCAGCAACTGACCTTCGTCCGGCGCATAGAAGCCCATCATCAAACGCGCCAAGGTGCTTTTGCCCGAACCGCTGCGACCGATGATGCCGATGCGCTCACCCGGTTTGACGCTGATGCTGACTTCATTCAACGCTGCCAAGGTGCCAGGCCCCGCATAAGCGAAGCTGGCTTTGACCACCTCGATGGCGCCCTTCAACTGGGTCTGCTGCAACGGGTGCTTGGCCGGGTCGCGCTCTTGCGGCAGGGCCATCAGCGCATCGGTGCTTTTCATCGTCAGTTGCGCTTGCTGATAGCGGGTGATCAGACCGGCGATCTGCCCCAGCGGCGCGAGCACGCGGCTGCCGAGCATGTAGCAGGCCACCAGCGCGCCCACGCTCAGGTTCCCGGCGATGATGATGTAGACCCCGGCAACGATGGTCGCCATGCCCGAGAACTGTTGAATGAACAGCGTGCCGTTGCTGGCCAGCGCTGAGAGGTCGCGGGCGTGGCTGTCCAGGCGGGTGAGAGCGCCGTGGGTCGATTCCCACTTGTGCTGACGTTCGCTCTCGGCACCGCAGGCTTTCAGGGTTTCCAGCCCGCCGAGGGTTTCCACCAGCAGCGCCTGACGCTCGGCGCCCAGTGCCAGGCTGCGCTCGACGGTGTCGCGCAGGCGCATCTGGATGATCCAGGCGAACAGAATGGTGATCGGAAACGCCACCAGCGGAATCACCACCAGCCAGCCGCCGAGCAGGCCGATCACCGCCAGCATCAGCACGGCGAAAGGCAGGTCGATGATGCTGGTCAGGGTCACCGCGGTGAGAAATTCCCGCAAGCCCTGAAAGTCGTGAATGCTCTGGGCAAACCCGCCGATGGTCGCCGGGCGTGCCTTCATCGCCATGCCGGTGATGCGCTCGAACAGGGTCGCGGACAGGATCACATCGGTCTTTTTCCCGGCCTGATCCAGCAGGTGGGCGCGCACCAGACGCAGGGTCAGCTCGAAACCGGTGCCGATCAGCAGTCCGATGGCCAATACCCACAACGTCGAGGTCGCCTGATTGGGCACCACGCGGTCGTAGGTTTGCATCACGAACAGCGGCACCATCAGGCCCAGCAGGTTGATCAGCAAGCTGGCGAGAATCGCGTCGCTGTACAGCCAGCGCGACAACTTGAGGGTGTCGCGAAACCAGGCATTGACCCGTGGCACCAGCGGCGCACGCAGGTTTTCCAGCTCATGGCGGGGGCGGGCGAACAAGGCTTGGCCGGTGTAGAGCGCGTCCAGTTCGTCACGACCGACGCGTTGCTCGCCGCCATCGGCCTCGCTGGGCAGGATCAGCGCCCGGCCGTCGGCTTCCCAACGCAGCAACACGGCGCAGCGACCGCCCTTGAGCAGCAACAGCACCGGCAGGTTCAGGCCGTCGATGGCATTGAGAGGACGGCGCAGGATTCTGGCCTGCAAACCGGCGCGGGCCGCAGCCCGTGGCAACAGATCGACGCTCAGTGAGTGTTGCGCCAGTGGCAAGCCAGCGCTGAGGCTGGTGCGGCTGGCGCTGCAATCGTGGAGACGGCAGAGGATGAGCAGGCCATCCAGCAGCGGGTCGTCGAAGTTCGAACGTGGGTCAAATGGCGGTAATTCCATGCTGGTCACAGACTTCTCCCAGCGCTCGCGCGCTTGCTACTTCACTTCTTCGCTGCGGTGCCTGACCCGATTTCAGTGGCGCCGCGTACTCCCCGCGGGTGCTGGCTACTTCAACTCCGGCAGACGCGCTTCGCTTTTGACTTCAGTCAAGGCCACAGCGGCGCTCGGCATCACGACATGCGCCTTGCTCAGCAACTCGCCTTCGGTGGCCAGTACACGGTACATCGAGAACTCCTCGGTGTAGCGCAGTTCGGTGTAGCGGCGGGCGGCGTTGTACAGCTCGTTTTCGCTGTCCAGCAGGTCGAGCAGGGTGCGCTGGCCCAGGCCGAACTGGTCCTGATACGCGGCGCGAACCTTGGTGGTGGTCTCCGCGTATTCACGGGCGATTGGCGTCTGGGTACGGGCGTTGTTCATCGCGTTCCAGGCCAGCGACAGGTTCTCGTTGAGCATGCGCAGCGCGTTGTTGCGGATGTCCATGGCCTGGCCGGTCTTGTACGCATCGGAGTTCAGACGGGCCTTGTCGCGGTTGCCGTTGAACAGGTTGTAATTCATCACCACAGCGGCACGCCATTCGTTGTCGTGGCCTTCTTCACCGGCGATGTTGTTGTTCGCACCGACCGCCAGCTCACCGTCGAAACGAGGGTAGAACGGCGCCTTGGCGGTTTCGTATTGCTTCTCGGCGGCGTTGACGTCGGCCTGGGCCGATTTGAGGTAGGGGTTGTTCACCAGCATGCTTTGCCGGGCGTCGCTCAGGCTGGCGGGGACTTCACCCTTGATCGAGGCAGGTGCTTCCAACTCGTCAGGCATCTTGCCCACGGCGCTGAAAAAGTTGGCTTCGGCGTCAGCCAGATCGACCTGGGCGGTGTAGAAGTTGTTTTCGGCCAGCGCGCGACGGGCCTTGGACTGATCGCTGTCAGCGTTACTGCCGATGCCGCGATTGGCGCGCAGGCCGATCTGGTCGTTGATCCGCAGGTGGGCTTGCAGGTTGTTCTTGGCCAGATCCAGCAGTTCGCGGCGCTTGAGCACTTCCAGGTACACCTCGATGGCCCGCAGGGCGAGGCTTTCCGAGGTGCCGCGCAGGTAGTACGCCCGGGAGTTGACCACCGCCTGAGTGCGGCCGACCTCGTTCTGGGTGTTGAAGCCGTCGAACAGCATCTGCCGCAGGCGCAGTTCGGACTGGGTGTAGTTCAGGGTTTCTTCGTTGTGATTGCCGAAGGCCCGTGTGGTGGGGCTGTCAGTGTGCTCGCGCCCGTAGGCGGCGACCAGGTCAACGGTTGGAAGATAGCCTCCCTTGGCGACTTTAACGTCCTCGTCTGCCGACAATCGGTTGTTCACGTTGGCGTGAATTTCCGGGTGATTGTCGATGGTGTTCTGAATCGCCTGATTCAGTGACATGGCTTGAGCCTGGGCGCAGGCAACCGCCAACACAACTGCACTGTAGAGCGGGGTCAAATCGCGCATGGAACTTCTCCCTGGATGTTTATTGTGACCTGCGCCAAAAAACCGGCGAAACGAGCTATGAAGACCGTATCAGGTTTGTAACATCAGAGCTAAGAACAACTTTTGGAAAACCTCAGACGTTTTTTTCATAACGCTTATTCCAAAAAAAACTTATGCCATTTCCGCAAATCAAGCGAATGTTGATTTCAGGAATTGCCTGTATTCAAGGTATTACAGGTGTCTCATGGTTGTTATGGGGGTTTCAACGGAAATTTGACGGCGTTCGATCAAGTGGTTTTTCGAGCAAAAAACTTGAAAAAATTCAGCGACATAAAATTGTCGTTTGATGCCAGCTCCAAACCATTTCTGTGCGCCGATTGAACAGTTTTTGTTGGATTCTTAACATTTTCTGATCCGGTATTTGCAGCAAGGGAGTGGACATGGCCAGATTGATCGGTACGGTTAAGCAGGTGGTGGGCGACGTCTTCGCGGTGGCGAGCAACGGCACCCGACGACTGGTCATCGAAGGGAGCAAGGTGTACGCCGGGGAGCAACTGGAAACGGGACCGACAGGCGCCGTCGCGGTGCATCTGGCCCAGGGGGGAGAACTGACCCTGGGACGCGACAGCAGCATGCCGCTAACCCCGCAGATCCTCGCCAACCACGCCACCCATGTGGACACGCCGGATGCCGTGGCGCCGAGTCAGCAGCAACTGGCTGACGTGCAACAGGTTCAGAAAGCAATTGCCGCAGGCGCCGACCCCAGTCAGATCACCGACGCCCCGGCCGCAGGCAACGCCAATCCAGGCGGCTCGCCCACCGCGCTGGGCGGCGGTCACACCTTCGTGTTACTGACCGAAACCGGCGGTTCGGTGACCCCGGTGATCGGCTTTCCCACGGGGCCCATCAGCCCGACGTTCATCATCCCCGAGCCGGAAATCGGCCTGTTCGTGAATGGCTCACCTGACGCAGCATTGCCGCCCGTCGTGGTGCCGCCTGATGAACCTCCTGTTGTGACGCCTCCGGATGAACCACCACCTCCACCCGTCAATAACGGCGTGACGCTGACCACCACCGGTGTGACCGTCAACGAAGCTAATCTGCCCGATGGCAGCAGCCCCAACCCTGAAGCGCTGACCCAGAGTGGCGTGATCAAGGTCAGTGCGCCGGATGGCCTGCAGACCCTCACCGTCGGTGGCATCGACGTCGTGACCAATGGCACGGCGGCGACCTTCCCGCAGTCGATCACTTTGCCATCGGGCAACACGCTGACGATTGTTGGCTACAACCCGAGCACTGGAGAGGTGTCGTACACCTACACCTTGAGTAATCCCGAAACCCACAATCAGGGCGACGGCACCTCCCTCGACGAGCAGATCGCCGTACATGCGGTGGACAGCGACGGTGACGTGGCCAATGGTTCTGTGAACGTACACGTCCTCGACGACGTGCCCCACGCCAACCCCGACATCGGCTACGTCAAGGAAGGCGGCGAGACCAGCGGCAACATCCTGGCCAACGATACGGCGGGCGCTGATGGTCCGGGCGCAGGCGGTCTGATTGTCGGCGTGCGTGCGGGCAGTGACACATCTACGCCCGTGACCACAGGCGTCGGCACTGTGATTCAGGGCCTCTACGGCACTCTGATTGTCGACGCCAGCGGCAATGCTTCATATGTTGCCAACCCGAATTCGGGTGGCACTGGCGATGCGCAGGACGTGTTCACCTACACCATCCGCGATGCCGATGGCGACACCAGCACCACCACGATCACGGTCAATGTGTTCCACAACGACGGCGTGACGATCGGCGGCAGCGATTGCACGGTCAGCGAGTCGCACCTGCCTTACGGCAGTGACCCCGATGCAGCGGCGTTGACTCAGACCAGTACGGTCAAAATCACTGCGCCGGACGGTCTGCAAACCCTGACCATCGGCGGCATCAACGTGATCGAGAACGGCGTGGCCATCACCAGCCCGCAATCGACCACGCTGCCGTCGGGCAGCACCTTCACGGTCATCAGCTACAACCCGACCACGGGCGAAGTGACCTACAGCTACACCCTCAATGGCGCCGAAACCCACAACCAGGGCGACGGCACCGTGAACGGCGAGCAGATCGCTGTCCACGCTGTGGATAACGACGGCGACACCGCAGATGGCAACATCAACGTGCATGTCACCGACGACGTGCCCCACGCCAACCCCGACATCGGCTACGTCAAAGAAGGCGGCGAGACCAGCGGCAACATCCTGGCCAACGATACGGCGGGCGCTGATGGTCCGGGCGCGGGCGGCCTGATTGTCGGCGTGCGTGCGGGCAGTGACACATCTACGCCCGTGACCACTGGCGTGGGCACTGTGATTCAGGGCCTGTACGGCAACCTGATCGTCGACGCAGACGGCAACGCCTCCTACCATGCCAACCCCAACTCAGGTGGCACCGGCGATGCGCAGGACGTGTTCACCTACACCATTCGCGATGCCGATGGCGATACCAGCACTACCACCGTGACGGTCAACGTCTATCACAACGATGGCGTGACCATTGGTGGCGGTGACTGCACGGTGGACGAGGGCAATCTGCCGGGTGGATCGCATCCGAACCACGATGCCCTGACGCAGACCGGCACCCTCACCATCGGTGCGCCGGACGGCCTGCAGACGCTGACCGTCGGCGGCATCAACGTGATCGAAAATGGCGTGGCGATCACCGGCCCGCAATCGACCACGCTGCCATCGGGCAGCACCCTGACCATCCTCAATTACAACCCCGCCACGGGCGAGGTGACCTACACCTACACGCTCAACAACGCGGAAAATCACAATCAGGGCGATGGCACCTCGCTCAACGACCCGATCCCCGTGCATGCGGTGGACAACGATGGCGACGTGGCCGACGGCACGGTAGTGGTCAAGATCCTCGATGACACGCCACAGGCCCATTGCGACATCGGCAACGTGGCGGCGGGTGGTGAAGTCAGTGGCAACCTTTTACTCAACGACTCGGCCGGCGCGGACGGCGCAGGCCCCAATGGTCTGATCGTCGGCGTGCGAGCCGGTGGCGACACCTCGACGCCGGTCACTAGCGGCTTGAATACGGTGATCACCGGTTTGTACGGCACGCTGATCGTCGACAGTCAGGGCAATGCGACCTACCACAGCAACCCCGAGCTGGTCGGCCCCAACGGTGAGCAGGACGTGTTCACCTACACCATCCGCGATGCCGACGGCGACACCAGCACCACCACGGTGACGGTCAATGTTGCGCCGCCTTGCCCGCCCGTCGCCTGCGATGACCACGACGTCACGGTCAAGGAAAGCGCCCTCGATACTCACCAGGACGGCAAGGACCTGGCGCCCGGCAACGTCACCGGCAGCCATCCGTCTTCGACCCATGAAACCGGCAGCGGCACGGTGGCCGACTCGGCCCATGGCGGCTATGGCGCGCTGACGTTCAGCGTCAACGGCGCCGTCAATGGCACCGCGCAGGGCCAATATGGCCTGCTGCACATGAACGCTGACGGCAGTTACACCTACACACTGACCTCGGCGCCGAAAACCACGCCAGCGGCCAACGACGGACCGAACATCACCCACGACACCTTCACCTACACAGTGACCGATTCCTTGGGGCATTCCTCCACGGCGCAGGTGGTGGTCAACATCGTCGACGATCAGCCGAAAGCCGCCTGTATCGACAAGACCGTGACCAGCGAGGGCGTGAACACCAATTTGATGCTGATCGTCGACAACTCGGCCAGCATGAACCAGCCGTCGGGCGTCAACGGGCTGTCCCGGTTGGGGTTGGAAAAGCAGGCGATCCTCGAACTGCTGAACAAGTACGAAGCCTTGGGTGATGTGCGTGTGCAACTGGTGACATTCAACAGCCAGGCGCACATCGGCAGCAACGAATGGGTCGATGTTGCCACCGCCAAGGCCATGGTCAATGCGCTGCAAGCGGGCAACGGCACCAACTACGACGCGGCGCTGGCGGCGGCTCAACAGGCGTTCGTCGAGAAGGGCGCCATTGCAGGTGCGCAAAACCTTGCGTATTTCTTCTCGGACGGCAATCCGACCGTCTCGCCACAGCATTCCGACCCCGATCATGTGCCGAATCCGGCCCGTGGCGACGGCATCGATGCCGCTGAAGAGCACGCCTGGACCACCTTCCTCGACACGCATCACATCAATGCGATTGCCATTGGTGTGGGCACCGAGGTCAGTAGCACCTACCTGAACCCGGTGGCGTACAACGGCGCCACGGGCAGCAACACCAATGCCATGATCGTGACCGACCTGGGCCAGTTGAACGTGGTACTGAGCGGCACCGTGCAGGGCGGAATTCATGGCAGCCTGCTGGAAGGCGGGACCTTTGGCGCGGATCAGGGCTTCATCAAATCGATCAGCGTCGATGGCACCACGTACACCTACGATCCGAAGGCCAATCAGCATCAGGGCGGCATCGTCAGCAGTGGCGGCGACAACCACGGCAGTTTCAACAGCCAGACCCACACGCTGACCGTGATCGGTGAGCACGGCACCCTGGTGCTCAACATGAACACCGGCGACTACAGCTACACGCCTGCGGTCGGGGTGAGTCATGAGGTCACCGAAAACATCCACTATGTCCTCAGTGACAACGACGGCGACCTGGCGTCGGCCAACCTGAGCGTGCACATCGTGCCGCCTCCGGTCTACGAGGCGCCGATTGCCGTGGCCGACAACGTGATCACCAACCTGAGCGGGTCGAGCATCGTCATACCGGGCGTGGCCCTGGCGGCCAACGACATCGCTGGAAACGGCGGCGCGCTGACGGCTTCACCCACCACGTTCAACACTGGCTGGACCGCCAAGGGCGCTGACTTCACGGCGGGCTCGGCCAAAACCCTCCAGTTCGCCGGAACGCAGGACAAAGCCGTCAATCAACTGAAAAACCTGGACCGCAGCGACTTCTTCAACAACACCGCCACCACGGCGATGCTAGTGATCAGTGGCTATCTCGGTGCGGTCAACGGCTCACCGACCAATGCACAGGACCTTTACAGCGTGCATTTGAAGGCCGGTGAAACCGTCACCGTCGATCACAACCTGACCAACGACGTGCTGGGCATGGCGTGGAAGTTCGAAGACGGTGCCTATCACGGCATTGCCGACGGCGGCACGTTCACCGCGACCGAAGACGGCGTGTACCGGCTGATCGTGGTCAACCAGGCTGATCCCGGCGTCAAAGAGCACTACAACCTGAACCTCACCATCGACTACGCAGCGGTCAACACCACGCCGGATGTCCACAGCACTTACACCGTCACCGACCCTCATGGCGGCAGTAGCACGGCGGCAGTGAACATCGCCCATCAGGACGGTCACACCGTGCTGGGCACGACAGGAAATGACGTACTGGTGGGGGCGGCGGACAGCCATCTGCACGGCGGCGATGGCAACGACGTGCTGGTGGCGGGGCCTGGCACCAACGAACTGTTCGGTGACAACGGCGACGACATGCTGTTCAGCGGTCCGGGCAATGACTTGCTCGACGGTGGCGCGGGCAACAACACCGCGAACTACTCGTTGGCGACGGCGGGAGTGACCGTGAGCACGGCGGAGCTGGGGCCTCAACATACCGGTGGTGCGGGCATCGATACGCTGGTCAATATCCAGAACCTGATCGGCTCGAACTACAACGACCATCTGACCGGTGATCAGGGCAACAATGTACTCAATGGTGGTTTGGGCAATGACGTGCTCAATGGCGGGGCCGGTGACGACATCCTGATCGGCGGACCGGGCAACAACATACTGACCGGCGGCGAGGGGCACGACACCTTCCTTTATCAGGCGGGCAACACGGGTCACGACACCATCACTGACTTCAGCTTTGGCATCGACAAGCTCGACCTGTCGCAACTGCTACAGGGCGAGCATGGTGACGCCAATTCACTGGAAAACTTCCTGCACTTCAGCGTCAGTGGCAGTGGTTCGTCGTTGGTGTCGACCATCGACGTGAGCAGTGTGGCGGGGGGCGCGACCACGCAAACCATCGATCTGGCGGGTGTGAACCTGGCTCAGCAATACGGCGTCGCGACGGGGGCGGGCGGCATGGTTGCGAGCGGGCATGACACCGCGACGATCATCAACGGCATGCTGGCTGATCACTCGCTGAAAACGGATACGGTGTAACCGAAAGGCTTGCGGTGTGCCTTGAACACCGCACCATTTTGTAGCTGTGGCGCGGTTGTGCAGCAAACACGGCCCCCTGTGGGAGCGAATGTATTCGCGAGAGGGCGGTACATCCGACACATCTCTGCCGGATAAACGATTGCATCGCGAATACATTCGCTTCTACAGGATTTGGCGGTGCCAGTTAAATCAGAGTCTTCAGGTGCGCAACGTCTTCTGCCGCAGAATGTAAACCGTCACCCCAATGGCCGAGGCCAGCATGAATACTCGCGCCCAGATCAACGGCACCAGCCAGCAGGACACACCGATGCTGACCCACATCAGACCGATGGCGTAGACCTTGCCCTTGAGCGGTATCCCGCTGCCGTCCAGATAATCCCGAATCCACGGCCCCAGACGAGGGTGGTTGACCAGCCAGTGATAGAAGCGCGGCGAGCTGCGAGCGAAACAGGCGGCCGCGAGGAGAAGGAAAGGGGTGGTAGGCAGCACCGGCAGGAAAATCCCGATCACGCCAAGCGCGATGCTCAGCCAGCCAATGCCTTGCAGAAGAACCCGTACGAGCCGGGATCGACTCGTACGGGGTGTTGAATCACCAGACCCACCGCGCGCCATAGGCGCCGACTCAGTGGTGACGAGGCTTGAGGATCGCCGGTTTTTCATCCGGTGCGTGCAGCAGCAGGAACAGCGCAGACAGCGCTTCCGGGATCTGCACGATCATGTCGTCCATCAGGTTGGCATCCGCCGCGATGTCGGCGAATTCAGGCTGCTCGTCGAACAGACCGGAGCCGACCATGATCGGCAACAGCATTTCGCTGACTTCTTCCTCGTCGTTCTCGAACCAGGCCGCTTCACGCAGGAACACGCCTTCCATGAAGCCGATGCACCAGCCGCGCAGTTCGGAATCGTCCGGCTCGTCGCCCAGATCCAGATCGCACGGCAGTTCGAACTCTTCGTCCGAGGCCAGTTGACGGGCAATGTGGGCCTTGAGCTGGACCAGCGTCGATTCGATTTCTTCGTGCTGAGCCTTGTCGGTGTAGTGCGGCGGCTCGGCGAACAGCGCGTCGATCCACTCACGATCCGGCACGGTTTCGGCACAGATCGACAGCGCGGTCAGGTAGCCATGGGCGGCTACATAGTCCAGCGCTTCGTCATGCAGCTCATCGGCGTCGAGGAAGGCTTGCAGGCGGTGTAATTGCTCAGCGAAGGACATTGAAGGACTACCTTGGAAATAAACGATGCTGAATTCTAGGCGCTGGGGGCCGTAGATGCCAGCGTAGAGGCTTATGTAATCAGGATTCCTGCAAATTTCGACCGCTGGTGTCGGTGTTGCCCTATCCGTCCGAGCGCTCCGGTATACTGCCGCGCTTTGCGATTTCAACAGCGGTTGTTTATCCGCTGTAGTGGCACCATCCGGGGTATCTATGCTCGACCAGGCTCAACGCGTACTTAAAGACATCTTCGGCTACGACAGCTTCCGTGGTCGCCAGGGTGCCATTATCGAGCGCGTGGCCAGCGGTGGTGATGCCCTGGTGCTGATGCCCACTGGCGGCGGTAAATCCCTGTGTTTTCAGGTGCCCAGCCTGTTGCGCGACGGTCTGGCGGTGGTTGTGTCGCCCCTGATTGCATTGATGGACGATCAGGTCGCAACCCTCGATGAACTGGGCGTCGCGGCGGCGGCCTTGAACTCGACCCTCACGCCCGATCAGCAGCGTGATCTGGCCAACCGGATTCGCCGGGGCGAAGTGAAAATGCTCTATCTGGCGCCGGAGCGGCTGGTGCAGCCACGCATGCTGGCGTTTTTGCAAAACCTCAAGATCGCTCTGTTCGCCATTGACGAGGCTCACTGCGTTTCGCAATGGGGTCATGATTTCCGTCCGGAATATCTGCAATTGGGGCAACTCGCCGAGCTGTTTCCCGACGTCCCGCGCATTGCGCTGACCGCCACCGCTGACAAACGCACCCGCGAAGAAATCGTCACGCGCCTGCACTTGCAGAACGCCGAACGCTTCCTGTCGAGCTTCGACCGGCCCAATATCTTTTACCGCATCGTGCCCAAGGAACAGCCGCGCAAGCAGTTGCTGGCGTTTTTGTCCGAGCGGCGCAGCGACGCCGGGATCGTTTACTGCCTGTCACGCAAGAAAGTCGAAGAAACCGCCGCCTTCCTCAGTGACAACGGCTATCCGGCATTGCCGTACCACGCGGGCTTGCCCATCGACGTGCGTGCCGAAAACCAGCGCCGCTTCCTGAATGAGGAAGGGCTGATCATGGTTGCCACCATTGCCTTCGGCATGGGCATCGACAAACCCAACGTGCGGTTCGTCGCGCACATGGACCTGCCCAAGTCGCTGGAAGCCTATTACCAGGAAACCGGCCGGGCAGGGCGCGACGGTCTGCCCGCCGATGCATGGATGGCCTACGGTCTGCAAGACGTGGTCATGCTCAAGCAGATGCTGCAGAACTCCGAAGGTGACGAGCGCCACAAACGCGTCGAACAACACAAGCTCGATGCCATGTTGTCGCTGTGCGAAGAAACCCGCTGTCGGCGTCAGGCCCTGTTGGCCTACTTCGACGAAGACATGCCCAATCCGTGCGGCCACTGCGACAACTGCGTCGATGACGTACAGACCTGGGACGCCACCGAACCCGCCCGTCAGGCCCTCTCGGCAATTTATCGCACCGGGCAGCGTTACGGCGTCGGGCACCTGGTGGACGTGTTGCTGGGCAAGGAAAACGACAAGGTGCAGAGCTTCGGTCATCAGAAGCTCGCCGTGTTTGGGGTGGGCAAGGGCCGCAGTGAGAACGAATGGCGCTCGCTGTTCCGTCAATTGGTGGCCCGTGGTCTGGCGGACACTGACCTTGAAGGCTACGGCGGCCTGCGTTTGAGCGATTCCTGCCGTCCGCTGCTGCGCGGCGAAGTCACCTTGCAATTGCGCCGGGACCTCAAGCCTCAGACCACGCCGAAAGCGTCGGGCAGCCCGGCGAGCCAGT
This sequence comes from Pseudomonas sp. NPDC088444, assembly GCF_044900175.1. Classification (NCBI taxonomy): domain Bacteria; kingdom Pseudomonadati; phylum Pseudomonadota; class Gammaproteobacteria; order Pseudomonadales; family Pseudomonadaceae; genus Pseudomonas; species Pseudomonas sp. NPDC088444. The sequence goes on along the minus strand of NZ_JBJDNK010000001.1, from coordinate 743,007 downwards.
TGGTCCGTGGTGAAGAGCGCGAGCAATGGGAAGCCTTGCGTACCCTGCGTCGCAAGCTGGCCGAGGAGCATGGCGTGCCGCCGTACGTCATTTTCCCGGATTCGACGCTGCTGGAAATGCTGCGCAGCCAGCCGGGCACCATGGTCGAAATGGCCCGCGTCGGTGGTGTCGGAGCGCGCAAGCTGGAGCGTTATGGTGAAGCCTTCCTCGAAGTGCTTGGCGGCAGAGCAGCGGCGCCTCGCGCGGTCGCCGATGTCCGTCATGAACTGATCAGCCTGGCCCGCGCGGGCATGACCCCGACGCAGATCGCCGGTCAGTTGCAATGTTCGGAAAAGAACGTCTATACGATGCTGGCCGAGGCCATTGGCAACCAGCAATTGTCGCTGGAACAAGCGCTGGACCTGCCAGAAGACCTGCTCGGCGAGATTCAGGACGCGTTTTTGGATGGGGAAGGCGAACTGCCCCCTGTTTCCGCCATCGCAGGCATGTTCGCCGGGCGAGTGTCGGAGGGTGTGCTGTATTGCGTGCGTGCGGCGTTGCAGTCTGAGTTTGAGGTTTAACCATTCTCCTGAGTTGCAAACGCCAACTGTAGGAGTGAGCTTGCTCGCGATGCGTCTGGTCTGGCCCTGCGTTAGCGACTGACACACCGCTATCGCGAGCAAGCTCACTCCTACAGGTATGCGTCCGCAGCGACACCGCGCCAAACCCGCCGCAATCCGTTCTGCCAGCGCCCTGTGCGACGAAACACCACGCTTGACCCCTTGCCTCGTAATGCCCCCCATGGTTAGCTGCCTATTGATTAGGAATCATCTTTAACCATTGAGTTACCTATGCCGTTGACTGAAGAACACCGCTTTGGCATGCAGTTGGCCAACCTGTCCCGAGGCTGGCGTGCCGAGCTTGATCGCCGTTTGGCCGATCTGGGTTTGTCCCAGGCCCGCTGGCTGGTGCTGTTGCACCTGTCACGCTTCAAGGAAGCCCCCACCCAACGCGAGCTGGCGCAAAGCGTCGGCGTAGAAGGCCCAACCCTGGCCCGTTTGCTCGACAGTCTGGAAAGTCAGGGCCTGGTTCGGCGTCAGGCCGTGGTCGAGGATCGTCGCGCCAAGAAGATTCTGCTGTGCGACACCGCCAGGCCCCTCATCGAAAAAATCGAAACCATCGCCACCGCCCTGCGTCATGAATTGTTCGAAGGCATCGACGAGCAAGAGCTGCGTGTGTGCATGCGTGTGCACTCGACAATTCTGCGCAATCTGGAAAAATCCTGACGCAATGGCCCCGCGCCAGCTACAAATACGTTGAACCTGCCGAAACATCCTGTTCTATTTGCAGCCATACTGCTGTTGTCCACACCACGAAATTTGCAGGGAAGCCTGCCTCATAAGGGTTCGCATGCTGAAGAGTTTTCAGGCCGGGAGTCGGCGCGAGAGTCACGGATCGTGCCGCGTTCAGTCAGGTCTTCGCACGGGGTTGCTGGCAGCGGCCATCGCCTCGGCGTCCATGCTGCACAGCTCCATGGCGGCGGCCTTGGGACTGGGCGAGATCAATTTGCACTCGGCGTTGGGGCAGCCGTTCAATGCGGACATCGAGCTGATCGAGGCGGGCGGCCTGACCCCTGAAGAGATCGTGGTCACCCTGGCGTCGGCAGAGGCGTTCAGCAAGGCTGGCGTGGAGCGGCTGTTCTTTTTCAACGATCTGCGCTTCACCCCCATCATTCGCGGCAACCGCGCGGTGGTGCATGTTGAGTCGCAAAAACCGGTGACCGAACCATACATGGATTTCCTGGTGCGCCTCTCGCGCCCGAACGGCGATCAGTTGCGTGAGTACACCGTTTTGCTGGACCCGCCTAATTCTCCTGCAGGTCTGGCCGCTACGCGCAGCCGTACACAGTCGCCTGCGGTTGCCAGCAAAAAAGATGAATCCCGTTTCCCTGTCGCGCCGCCCAAGGCCGTACAGGGCAAGCACTACACCGTTGTGTCCGGCGATACCCTGGCGGGCATTGCACGGCAGATTCAGGCACCGGGCAGTAAAGTGTCGTCGGCGGAACTGATCAGTGGCATTCAGGCGCTCAACCCGCAAGCGTTTCCCAACGGTGAACGCAGCCAGTTGAAAGTCGGGCAGAGCCTGTTGTTGCCGGACGGTGCTGTAGAACCCAAGACCTCTGCGTCAGCCGCCGCTGTGCCTGCTGCGGGCACCCCTGCACCGGCGCCCGCTCCAGCGCCATCGAACGCTGCCGAGCAACTGACGGCCACCGCCATGGAAAACCAGGCGTTGAGCAAAACGGTCGATGACCTTAAAGGGAAGGTTCAGCAGATTTCGGAAGACGAAGCGGGCAAGGACAAGCAGATCATCGAGTTGCAGACGCAATTGGCCGAGATGAAGGCGCTGGCCTCCCGTCCAGCCCCTGCGCCAGCGCCTGTACCGGTCAACGCGCCCGTCCAGAAGACCGAGCCTGCTGCGTCCGCGCCAGCCCCGACACCCGCACCAGCCCCTGTTCCCGCAGCGCCGGTGGCGGACGATGACCTGCCGTGGACGATGATTGTCGCAGGGCTGTTGCTGATCGTGCTGTTGCTGGCGCTCGCCTGGTCGGTGCGGCGTAACCGCATGAAGAACACGTTGGTGCCGGAGCCCGAGCCAGTCGAGCCGATCATCAAACCGGCGCAAGGGACGGTCACGCCTTTGTTTGAAGTCCCGGCAGTGACCCCGCGCCCGGCGCCGACTGCGCCCGCGACACCCGCCGCCCCCGCAGGGCAGCGGCTGGCGGGAGCCGCTACCGACGCACTGGATGGCGCAAGCATCTACATCGCCTACGGCCGTTTTGCCGAGGCGTTGGCCATTTTGCGTGACGCGCTGAAGACCCAACCGCAGCGCACCGACGTACGCATGCGTGTGCTGGAGCTGTTGGGCGAGCAGGGCGATGTCGCGGGGTTCGACGAAGAAGAGAAAATACTGCTGGCCCATGGCATCGAGCCGGAGAAACTGGCAGAGATTCGCGCGCGTTATCCGAAACTCAAGGTCGATCCGGTGCCGGCACCGCCCGCTCAGGCTGCGCCATTGGTGACACCGGCGGTCTTCGCTGGCGCCGCCGCGGCAGTGGTCGCCAGTGCGGCGGCGAGCGACGATCAACCCGCGCAGCAGGACGAAAAGGCGGCGTCGCCGAACTCGGAACCGGTGGACGATTTTCAGCTCAATCTTGACGACCTGTCCCTGGACGCCGACTGGGATCTGGTGGACCCATTCGACAGCACGCCTTCGCGCAAAGCCGAAGCGACGCCTGAGCCGGAAGTCGATCCGTCGTTCGCTTCGGACCTCACTCAGTTACCTGAAGTTTTCGAAATGCCGGACGAGCAATTCCTCAGCGATTTCGCCGAGGAGGAGGCCGAGCCGACGTTCGAGGTGGCGTTCGAGCCCGAGTTCGATCGCGAGCCTGAACCTCGATCGGACTCCGTGGCTCAGAGCGACAGCGACCTGCTGGACGACGAATTCCTCGACAGCTTCATGACCGACGACACCGAATTCGACCTGATGGACCTGGACGACGAGCCATTGAGCAAGATCAACGAAGCCCAGGTGCTGATCGACGACGGCAACATAGAGGAGGCCCGCAGGCTGTTACAGGAAGTGATCGACGAAGCTGATGACGGCCCGCAACAAACCGCGCGCGATCTGTTGGCCGGACTGGGCTGACTTCGATGACGGAAAAGGCTGAGATCACCATCACTTACTGCACGCAATGCCAATGGTTGTTGCGTGCGGCATGGCTGGCGCAAGAACTGCTCAGCACCTTTGGCGACGATCTGGGCAAGGTGTCACTGGTGCCTGGCACGGGTGGCGTGTTCATCATCACCTGCAACGACGTGCAGATCTGGGAGCGCAAGGCGGACGGTGGTTTTCCGGAAGCCAAGGTGCTTAAACAGCGGGTTCGCGACCAGATCGACCCGGATCGGGATCTTGGCCATAACGACCGGAACAAAGGCATCGATAGCTGAACAGGCCCTGATAGAAACGGTCGATGGGCCAGTCGCGAACAGTGATTGGACGCTGTTCGCACAACCCCACTATGCTGGTCTGGCTTTCCGACGCTTTACCGAGCCCTGACCCATGATCGTACGACCCCATCCCAACCTGCTCAACGTTCTGTTGGCCCTCAAAGGCTCCATCGCCCGTCGCATCGCCCTGCGCAGTCTGATGATCACCGTACTGGCTGCGGCCATCGTACTGATTGAAAGCCTGCACCCCGATTACTTTGCCAAAGTCAGTGCCACGCCGTTCACGTTGCTGGGGTTGTCGTTGTCGATCTTCATGAGCTTTCGCAACAATGCCTGCTACGACCGCTGGTACGAAGCGCGCAAAGCCTGGGGCGAGGTGATCACCGCGACCCGATCGATCATTCGCGAAACCCAGGTCATCAAGGATGACGCTGGACGCAGCATGATTCTGCGTGACTTGTGTGGTTTTGCCCACGCCCTCAATGCCCGCTTGCGCGGTCTTGATGTGCACCAGGCCGCCCAACCCTGGGTGAGCCGGATGCCGCCTGACGACTGTGCGAACCTCTGCGACGGCATCCTGCGTGACATTGGCCTTCAGTGTTCCAGGGCCAGTGACAGCGGTCAGATCAATGAATGGCGTTACACACTGCTGGCTAACCATCTGACGTCGCTGAGTCGGGTGCTGGCGGCGTGTGAGCGGATCAAGAGCACGCCCTTGCCGTTCCCCTACACCTTGCTCTTGCACCGCACGATTTACCTGTTCTGCATTTTGCTGCCGTTCGCCATGGCCGAACCGCTGGGCTGGATGACACCGCTGTTCATGGCCATCGTCAGCTACACGTTTTTCGGCCTGGATGTGATCGGCAACGAACTGGAAGACCCGTTTGGTTACGACGAAAACGATTTGCCGCTCGATGCGCTGGTGCGGGTGATCGAGCGTGATGTTCTCGATGCGCTGGGCGTAAGGCCATTGCCGCCGCAGTTGGAGCCGGTGGAGTTTGTGTTGACGTAAGTTCTCTCAGGGTTCGGCGTGATTTCTGCCGCATTTGCGCTTGTCATCAAACTTCAACAACCCCGTCATGTGCACTTCACCGGCCCGGTCCACCCTTGTGGAAACCCGAGCGGAGGCTGTCCATGAGCATTGCCGAGAACGTGAAGCCCAGTCGTAAACAACGTGTCCGGACCTTGTGGATTTCTGATGTTCACCTGGGGACCCGGGACTGTCAGGCCGAGCATCTGTCGACCTTCCTCAAGCAGTATCATGCCGACAGGATTTATCTGGTCGGCGATATCATCGATGGCTGGAAACTGCGCGGCGGCATGTACTGGCCACAGGCGCACACCAACGTCATTCGCCGTTTGCTGACCATGAGCAAGCGCGGCACCGAAGTCATCTACGTCACGGGCAACCACGACGAATTCCTGCGTCGCTATTCGAAGCTGATCCTGGGCAATATCCAGTTGGTGGACGAAGCCGAACACGTCACCGCCGATGGCCGTCGCCTGTTGGTGATCCACGGCGATCAGTTCGACGTCATCACCCGTTATCACCGCTGGCTGGCCTTTCTCGGCGACTCGGCCTACGAATTCACCCTGACTCTCAACCGCTGGCTCAACCACTGGCGAGCCAAGTACGGCAAGGGTTACTGGTCGCTATCGGCGTACTTGAAGCACAAGGTCAAAACCGCTGTGAACTTCATCAGTGATTTCGAAGAGGCCATTGCCCATGAATGCGTGAAGCGCGGACTGGACGGCGTGGTGTGCGGGCACATTCACCACGCGGAGATCCGCCAGGTGGGTGAGGTGGAGTACCTCAACTGCGGTGACTGGGTCGAATCCTGCACCGCGTTGATCGAGCATTGGGACGGCACCATCGAGCTGTTCCGCCTGGCCGATGCGCACGTGAAGGCCAAGAGCGTGCAAATGCAGGCGGCGGAGACCGTTTGACCGATGGGGTCACGACTGCTACAGGGGGAAGCATAAGCCATGCTGATGGTGGGGTATCAGAACGCGACCCGACCCGTCAGCATGTCTTTGTACATCACAAAATCCCCCAGCAGACTGTAGAACGGATGCTTGAAGGTGGCGGGACGGTTCTTCTCGAAAAAGAAATGGCCTACCCAGGCAAAGCTGTATCCGGCCAGAGGCAAGACCCACAGCAACAACCAATGACCGCTGAACAGAGCGCTCGCCGCGATCAGGATCACCAGCGTGGTGCCGATGAAATGCAGGCGACGGCAGGTGCTGTCTCGGTGTTCTTGCAGGTAATACGGGTAGAAATCTGCGAAGCGCTCGAAGGTTTTGAGGTTTTCCACTGCGTGCCTCTCTTATTGTTGGTCAGGTCTTCAGTTTAGCGAAGTGCTTGTCGCGGCCAGTGACAATGGGTGCCAACGTAGTATCCTTCGGCTATCAGTCGCAGGGGGCGCCTGATCTGCAACCTGAAGACGCGCCATGGAAAAAACGACTTCTTCGAGCTGGGCGATGGGGATCGTCAAGTCCCTTGAAATGGATGGCCTGGACTGTCGCGCACTGTTCAAGGAGTTGGGCCTGGTTTACGCCGATCTGGAGAACCCTGACGCCCGTTTTCCGCAGGACGCCATGACCCGGCTCTGGCAACGTGCGGTGGAGCTTTCCGGCAACCCGGCGGTGGGGCTGAACATGGCGCGAGTGGTTCGCCCGGCGTCGTTCAGCGTTGCGGGCTATGCCTTGATGTCCAGTCGCACCCTCAAAGAAGGTTTCGAGCGGCTGGTACGTTATCAGCGCATCATCGCCGACAGTGCGGATTTGAGCTTTCGTCTGTTACCGGAAGGTTATGCACTGATTCTGACGGTGCATGGCGACCTGCTTCCCCCGACTCGGCAAAGCGCCGAAGCCTCCCTCGCGTTTGCTCTAGCCTTTTGCGGCTGGCTGACGGGCCGACCGCTGCACCCGCGCCAGGTGCTGATTCAGGGCGATATGCCGAAAAACGTCGAACCTTACAAGAAGTTCTTTCACGCCCCGTTGACGTTCAACGCTCCTTATGACGCCCTGGTGTTTGAGCGTGTCGACATGGAAGCGCCGCTCCCGACCGCCGATGAGGCCATGGCCAAACTGCATGATCGTTTTGCGGGGGAGTTTCTGGCGCGTTTTGCCAGCAATCGCGTGACCCATCAGGCGCGGCAGGTGTTGTGCCGTTTGCTGCCACAGGGTGAACCCAAGCGTGAAGCCGTCGCGCAGAGTTTGCACCTGTCACAGCGCACGTTGCAGCGTCGGTTGCAGGAGGAAGGCACCAGCTTCCAGACCCTGCTGGACGACACCCGCCGTGAGCTGGCCGAACAGTACCTGGCCCAGCCGCAGATGACCTTGTTGGAAATTGCCTATCTGCTGGGCTTTGCCGACCCGAGTAACTTCTTCCGGGCATTTCGTCGCTGGTTCGATGAGACGCCGGGAGAGTATCGCTTGCGCAAGGGCATGACGTAGCGCTGAAATCCGTGGGAGCCGACTTGCTGGCGAAAGGGGCGTATCAATCAGCAAAGACGTGGTCGATTTGACGCTTTCGCCAGCAAGCCGGCTCCCACAACTGATCTGGTGCGTTCCCTGATCAATGCCGCCAGAATGCTGGGATGCACAGCACCAGGATGGTGATGATTTCCAGCCGCCCTAACAGCATGCCCACCGACAGAATCCACTTCGCCGCGTCCGGCAAGGTCGAGAAGTTGCCCGCCGGGCCGATGGTTTCGCCTAATCCTGGCCCAACGCCCGATACCGTACTTGCCGCACCCGTCAGGGCGGTCATCCAGTCCAGCCCCAGCAGCGACAGCAGTAGCGCGATCAGGCAGATGGTGATGGTGAAGAAGAACGAAAACGTCAGGATCGACCGCACGATCTCGTCGTCCAGCCGATGGCCGTTGTATCTCTGTTTGATCACTGCGCGGGGATGGATCAACTGGTTGAGGTTGGCCTTGAGCAGAATGTAGGCCACCTGAAAACGGAACACTTTCACGCCGCCTGCGGTCGAGCCTGAACAACCGCCGATGAAGCCGATGTAAAAGAAAAACATCAACGCGAAGTTGCCCCACAGGCTGTAGTCGCCCAATGCAAAGCCGGTGGTGGTGACCACTGAGGTGACGTTCAACGCTACGTGTCGCAGCGCGTCCCACCACGGCAGGTCGGTGGTCGCCCAATACCACACCGTCATCACCAGCCATGTCACCAGCAATAGCCCGATGAAACCCTGCACCTGCTCGTCCTTGATCAGCGCCTTGCGATGCCCGCGCAAGGTCGCGACATACAGCGTGAACGGCAGGCTGCCGAGAATCATGATGACGATGGCGACCCAGTGCACCGCCGGTTGTGGCCATTTGGCGAGGGATTGATCGGACGTCGAAAAGCCGCCTGTGGAAATGGCCGACATCGCATGGTTGATCGCATCGAACAGGCTCATGCCTGCCCACCAGAACGCCAGGCTGCCAAGGATGGTGATGCCGACGTACACCAGCACGATGTACTTGGCGACCATGTGCGAACGCGGCATGACTTTTTCGGAGCGATCGGAAGATTCGGTCTGGAACAGGCGCATGCCGCCGATGCGCAACAGCGGCAGAATCGCGACCGCCATGCCGATGAAGCCGATGCCGCCGAGCCAGTGCAACAACGAGCGCCAGATCAGAATGCCCGGCGACATGGTGTCCAGCCCGCTGAGCACCGTGGAGCCGGTGGCGGTGATCCCGGACATGCTTTCGAAGAACGAGTCGGTGTAGCTGATGTGCTGAGTCAGCAGAAAGGGCAGGGCCGAGAAAATGCACACCACCACCCAACTGCTGACGGTCAGCAGGTACATGTCGCGAGGGCGCAGGTGCACATGTTCCGGGCGCCCCTGGCCGACCAGCGCAAGACCTGCGATGAAGGTGATCATGCTCGACCAGAGAAACGACGGCATGTCGCTCGTACGATCGAAGATCACCAGAGTGGCCATGGGCACGACCATGGCGATGGCCAGGGTAATGAGGAAGATGCCGATGATGAAACCGATGATGCGGAGGGTCGGCAACGCCATGCAATCGCTCTGATCAGGTGATGGAAAGCCGCACATTCTACCCGTGGGTCGAATGGTGTAAACCGAGGCCCTTTCCGAGAGTCATGTAAGTAATTGCTACTGTCATACGTTATTGAAGTTCAAGAAGGCGTTGGCGGCACTACAATGCCCCATCAAATTTCAGGAGACGATTCAATGGAAGCGCTTGATGTACTGCTCAATCGCGTGTCCGTCCCGCGGCTGATCGAGCCGGCCCCGGATGCGGCACAGCGTGAAATCCTCTTCGGCGCAGCGTTACGAGCCCCTGACCATGGCGGTCTGCGGCCTTATCGCTTTCTCACTGTAGAGGGCGATGCGCGCAATCGCATGGGGGACTTACTGGCCCAGGCGCTGGTCGAGAGTGGCGGCGCAGCGGATGAGAAGGCGCTGGAAAAGGCCCGTTTCGGGCCGTTGCGTGCGCCGTTGGTGGTGGTGGTCATCGCCAAACTGACCGATCACTACAAGGTGCCGAAGAAGGAACAGGTCATTACTGCGGGCTGTGCGGCCCATGGTGTGTTGCTGGCGGCTTACGCGATGGGCGTGGGCGCGGTGTGGCGTACGGGGGAGTTGTCGTATTCGCCCCATGTCGCGAAGGGGCTGGGACTGGCGGCGGATGAAGAGGTCGTGGCGTTTCTTTATCTGGGCACACCTCTGAACCCGCCGCGTGAGGCGGCCAAGCCGGATGTGTCGGAATTTGTGAGCGCGTGGCAGTAGGAGACGTCTTGCACAAATTTGTGGGAGCCGGCTCCCACAATTCCAGCGTTGAATACTGGATTTGGATTCGTCCTGATATTTGTGGGAGCTGCCTTGGTGGCGGATGGTGTTGACCCGCCAACATAGAATCCCCCACAAGGGAACAGCGCCTACGGCAAGACTTCCCGGGGCACAACGATACTGGCCACGAATCCGCCCTGCGGGTGATTTTCGAACACCAGGTGCCCGCCGTGTTTCTCGGCGGCGCGTTTGGCAATGGCCAGTCCCAGGCCATATCCCGGCGCGGTCTGGTTTGGCGCGCGATAAAACGGCTCACCCAGCTGTGCGAGGTGTTCTGCGCTGACGCCCGGTCCGTGGTCACGCACGCTGATGCGCAGCCCTTCGTCGACGTTACGGGCGCTCAGTTCGATGGGGTGCCCAGTCGGATTAAAGCGCAGGGCATTGCGCAACAAGTTATCCACAGCCCGCTCCAGCACGTTTGGCCAGCCTTGAAGATGCGCATCAGGCTGCGCGTCGACCACGATGCTTTGCTCGGTGCTGCTCATCTCGGTTTCGGCTTTGAGGTGATGAAGCATGCCCGGCAGGTCGATAGGGGCGGCATTGCCCATGTCGGCGTCCAGCCGGGCCAGCGCGAGAATTTCCCCGATCAGTTCTTCGAGGCGATCGCATTCACGGGTCAATCGCGGCCAGAGCTTTTCGCGTTCGGCGGGTTCCGCGCGCTCGGCCAGTGCCAGGGCGATACGCAGACGCGCCAACGGCGAGCGCAGTTCGTGGGAAACGTCGCGCAGCAGTTGACGCTGGCTCACGATCAGGCTTTGCAGGCGTGCACCCATGCGGTTGAAGTCGTTGGCCAATACGCCGAATTCGTCACGACGGTTCGCCAGTTGCGCCAGGCTGTTCTGTTGATACGTGGTTTGCCCCAGATCGTGCACGGCGCCGCGCAGGCGGCTGAGCGGGCGGGTGATCGACAGGGTCACCAGCAAGCTGAACAATGTCAGTACGACGAGGGCAATTCCCAGCGCACTGAGCGGCCACATCAGGCTCTGACGGTGCCAGGCATCCAGTTCCGGGTGCGGAATGCGGTAGATCAGCAGGTAGGTTTCGTTGGTCTTGAGGCTGGTGTATTCGGTGGTCAGACGGCGCCAAGGCAATGGGCGTTCATCGTCTTTCTGCTGGCGCGCTTCGAAGGCTGCGGCACGAAGTGGAAAGGTGCCGGGAATCACCGCCTCGCCGCTGTCGTTCAGCACCTGCACATCGATGTGGTACTTGCGCTTGAGGTTTTGCAGGAAATCCTGCGCCGGGCCTTCACCCTGATCTTCGTAAAGCTGCGTCCACTTCTGCGGCAGGTTGTGCAGGCCGGGATGGCGGCTGAGGATCCAGGCGTCCTGATTGAGCATGTGCCCCAACAGGATCGACAGGCCTGCCACCAACGCGATTGCGAGCCAGAAGCTCGCCAGGATTCGCCAGAACAATGAACGCACGTGAAATTCTCTCCTGCCCATGAACTACAAAGCCCGACACGCCGGGGAGAGCGTGTCGGGTTGGGGAGTGTAATGCCCCGCCAGCAGGCGGTTACTGGGTTTTTTGCGCTTTTTGCGCTTTCCAGGCTTCGAACTCGGCACGATCAGCGCGACGTTGCTCGCGGTCTTTCTGCATCTGGTCAAACGTCTTCTGCTGTTCCGGGGTCAGCATCGCACGGATGTCAGCCTGGGTTTTGGCTTGCTTGGCCGCAAACTCATCCTTCATCGCCTTCTGGTCGGCTGGCGACAGTTTGGCCAAGTACTTCTGAGTGATCTCGGAGCGGCTGTGCCACTGATCGCCCATCAGCTTGCCGATCTGTTGGCGTTGCTCCGGGGTCAGGTTCAGTTTGTCGAACGGACCTTTGCGGTGATGCTGCATGCCCGGGCCATCAAAACCTGGGCCACCCATGTGACCGCCTTCAGCGGGCTGTGCCATCGCAACGGTGGGCAGGGCTGCAGCGAACATCAAAGCCATCAGAGTATTACGCATGGTGAATCTCCTTGTCTCGGATCCGGCTCTGTGCCGGTTGTGGCCAGTTTAGGGAGATCAAGGTCAAGCGAGGTCAGGCGTGGGTAAAGCTTGGGTAAAGAGGATTTGTAAGGGGGCTTACAGACGCGGAGCGTTTCGATGATCTTTGTAGCCGCCCGGCTTGCCGGCGGCAGCGATTTCAAAGCCGCCACCGCCGGCAAGCCGGACTGATACAGGTCATTGCTCGGGATATCAAACCGCGTAGTAATAGCCCCGGCTACGCAACGCCACGATCCGCGGCCTGCCATCGGCATGTGGACCGATCTTCTTGCGCAGGTTGCTGACGTGCATGTCCAGGCTGCGGTCGTAGAGGGTCAGCTTGCGGCCCAGCGCCAGTTGCGCCAGTTCCTGCTTCTCAAGCGGTTCACCGGGCTGGCTGAGCAAGGCTTCGAGCAAACGGGCCTCGGAGACGGTGAGGGTGAACTCCTGATCGTCGATGGTGACCACGCCACGTGCCGGGCTGAAACACAGGTCACCCAGCTCGATCTGGGTAGACACTGCCGTCGGGTGGCTGCGGCGCAGCACCGCGCGCAGACGAGCAGTCAGCTCGCGGGGATCGCAGGGCTTGGCCAGGTAATCGTCAGCGCCCAATTCCAGACCGAGAATACGGTCCAGTGGCTCGCCACGGGCTGAAAGCATCAGCACCGGCAGATCAGGGTGGTCGGTGCGCAATTGTTTGAGCAGCTCCAGGCCGCTGCCATCGGGCAGCATCACGTCCAGCACCACCGCCGCCGGGGCGGTTTCGGCGAGGGCCTTTCGGGCACTTTGGCCGTCATGGCACGCCTGGACCACAAAGCCTTCCTGACTCAACCAACTGCTCAGGAGCTCACACAGCTCCTGGTCATCATCAATAAGTAACAGCTCGCTCATGACTCACTCAATTTAGCCATTGCCGACGCCGTCTACGCCAGCCGCTGGCAAAGATACCGCACAGCAGGGCCACCATTGCAACGCCGCCCCCTGTGACGAACCATTGTTGTTGCTCGGTCAGCATGCGCGCAGGCAATACCGACTGCGCCTCTTTGAGCTGCAGTTTAAGCCTTTGGTTCTCTTGGCGCAGGCGTCCCACCTGAATACTTTCGCGTTCAGTGTCGGCATTCTGCAGTTGCCGGGTCAATTCTTCACGCTGCTTTTCGCTGTCGGCCAGCTTTTGTCGCAGATCGCTCAACTGGCTCGCTGCGCTAGGCAGGGGCAATGCATGGCTGATGGCATCGCCGGTTTCTTCGGCCTGCACACCGAAACTGATCATCGAAACGGCCAGTGCGGCCGCCAGCACACACCACGGACGTGGACGCATCTGAACTCCTGACTTTTCTTGGCATTAGCAGGCTATCGGCAAGCCGATGCGAATAATGAGCAGTCAGGAAGGGAGGGCGTAACAGTGGCTAGGTTGAACATCGCTATAGTGGGAGCCGGCTTGCTGGCGAAGGCGGTGGGTCAGTTACCGATGAGTTGACTGACGAGCCTCATTCGCCAGCAAGCCGGCCCCCACAATCGGTGCTTGATCAGCACCTGTGGTCTACGGGATTGACAGGGGATTACGGCAACACTTGCTTGAACGGCTTGACCACCACGTGATCGTAGACACCCGCCTTGATGTATGGATCGGCGTCAGCCCAGGCTTGGGCCGCGTTCAGAGATTCGAACTCGGCGACGATCAGGCTGCCGGTAAAGCCAGCAGGGCCTGGATCATTGCTGTCGATGGCGGGTAGCGGGCCTGCGAGCACGATGCGGCCTTCGTTTTTCAGGGCGGTCAGGCGCTCCAGGTGGGCAGGGCGCGCCTCAAGGCGTTTTTCCAGCGAGTTGGCGACGTCCGTTGCTACGATTGCGTAAAGCATGTCAGTCCTCGGTTTTTTTGGTGGAAGGCTCGGCCGATGCGTCGGCATCGTGCATGTGACGGGCCAGGAAAATCCCTTGGCCGATCAGGAAAATCAGGGTCATGCCCAGGCTGCCGAAGACTTTGAAGTCGACCCAGAAGTCTTGGTAAGTGAAGGCCACGTAGAGATTGGCCGCACCGCAAAACAGAAAGAAAACGATCCAGGCGATGTTCAGTTTCACCCAGATGGCCTGAGGCAGCGTCAGCGCGTGGCCCATGATGCGTTGAATCAGCAGGCGATCACCGATGAAGTGGCTACCGGCGAAGATCAGTGCGAACAGCCAGTTGACCACCGGAGCTTTCCACTTGAGGAAGGTTTCGCTGTGGAAGGCCAGGGTCAGGCTGCCGAAGACCAGACACGCGATCAGGGTCAACCACTGGCTTTTTTCCAGCTTGCCCTGACGCACATAAAGGATGCCGTACACCACGATGGAACTGGCGATCAGCATGGCGGTGGCGCTGAAAATTCCGCCGACCGTGACACTGTGGCCCAGGATATCGACGGCTTGAGGGCTGATTTTGTAGACGATGAAAAACAGGATGAGCGGGATGAAATCGATGAATTGTTTCACAGTAAGAGCCAGAAGCTGGATGTGACGGCATAATAACAAACATCGATGACTGCGAAAGCGCCCCTATGAATGTCGATCTGCACTGTCACAGTACCGCCTCCGACGGCGCGCTTGCGCCCACGGCATTGGTCGCCCGTGCCCATGAGAACGGCGTCCGGGTGCTCGCGCTGACCGACCATGACACCATCGAAGGCCTCGAAGAAGCCCGCGTGGCGGCCCGTGCGCTGGACATGCAACTGATCAACGGCATCGAACTGTCCTGCACCTGGGGTGGTGCCACCATCCATATTCTGGGCTACGGTTTTGATGTCGATGCCCGGCCGTTGCTCGATGCCATTGAGCAATTGCACAGCGGTCGCTGGCTGCGCGCCGAAGAAATTGCCCGCAAATTGGCGATGAAAGGTATGCCTGGCGCGCTGGAAGGCGCCCGGGCGATCCAGCAGTCCCTCGGAGACAGCGGAAACGCACCGGCCAGACCGCATTTCGCCGACTTCCTGGTCAATGAGGGTTTCGTGAAAGATCGTGCCGAGGCATTTCGCAAATGGCTGGGCGCGGGCAAGCTGGGCGACGTCAAGCAACACTGGCCGACCCTTGAGGAAACGGTGGCGACCTTGCGCGCTGCCAATGCCTGGGTCAGCCTGGCTCACCCGTGGCATTATGATTTCACTCGCAGTAAACGTCGCAAGCTGGTCGCCGATTTCCTTCAGGCGGGAGGCCAGGCGATCGAAGTGGTCAACGGTCTGCAGCCCGCCGATCAGGTGGGCAGCCTGGCCATTCTGGCCCGGGAGTTCGGTCTGCTGGCAACGGCGGGCAGCGATTTCCATGCCCCTGGCGCCTGGTCCGAGATTGGTGTCTACCGCCCCTTACCGGAGGATCTGCCGCCGTTGTGGCGCCGATTCAAACATGACCAGCCTACTGCCGTCTGAACAGGAAGATACCGTGAGTCAATTTTTCCAGGTCCACCCGGAAAACCCGCAGGCGCGCCTGATAAAACAGGCGGTGGACATCATCAAGCGCGGCGGTCTGGTGGTGTACCCCACCGACTCCTCCTACGCGCTGGGGTGTCAGATGGGCGATAAAGGTGCCGTCGAGCGCATCCGCCGCCTGCGTCAACTGGACGACAAACATAATTTCACCCTGATGTGCTGCGACCTGTCGCAACTGGGGTTGTTTGCCAAGGTCGACACCGCCGCGTTCCGGGAGCTGAAGGCTCACACGCCGGGGCCATACACCTTCATTCTCAACGCCACCCGGGAAGTACCGCGTCTGGTGCTGCACCCGAAACGTCGCACGATCGGCCTGCGCGTGCCACGTCATCCCGTGGCGCAGGCGTTGTTGCAGGAACTGGGCGAGCCACTGATGAGCGTGAGCCTGATCCTGCCGGGCGAAACCCTGCCCATGAGTGATCCGCAGGAAATGCGTGAGATGCTTGAACATCAGGTGGATCTGATCATCGACGCTGGACACGGCGGTGTGTCGGCGTCCACCGTGGTCAACCTGTCCGAAGGCGAGCCGCAGGTGGTGCGCGTCGGTTGTGGCGATCCGACGCCGTTCGGGGTTGAGGTCGAGTGACCGAAGTCGAAGCAGTCGACCCGCAGGCGGACGCTCAGCAGGAACTGCCGTTTGCGCTGGTCTATGGGCAGGCCGTCACCCAGATGCCGGTCGACCTGTACATTCCGCCGGACGCGCTGGAGGTGTTTCTCGAAGCCTTCGAAGGCCCGCTCGACCTGCTGCTGTACCTGATTCGCAAACAGAATATCGACATTCTCGACATCCCGGTGGCGGAAATCACTCGCCAGTACATGGGTTACGTCGAATTGATGAAAACCGTGCGTCTGGAGCTGGCGGCGGAGTATCTGGTCATGGCCGCGATGCTGGCCGAGATCAAGTCGCGCATGCTGCTGCCGCGCTCGGAAACCGCCGAAGAGGAAGAGGACGACCCTCGCGCCGAACTGATTCGCCGCTTGCAAGAGTACGAGCGTTTCAAGGCCGCCGCCGAAGGGATCGACGAATTGCCTCGTGTGGGGCGTGAAGTCATCGTGCCGAAACTCGATGCCCCGCAAGCCCGCGCGCGCAAGCTGTTGCCGGACGTGGCGCTGGAAGAACTGCTGACGTCCATGGCCGAAGTGCTGCGCCGGGGTGACATGTTCGAAAGTCACCAGGTCAGCCGCGAGGCGTTGTCCACCCGCGAGCGCATGAGTGATGTGCTTGAGCGCTTGAAGGGCGCCGGGTTTGTGCCGTTCGCCGAGCTTTTCACCGCCGAAGAGGGCCGGTTAGGCGTAGTGGTGACGTTCATGGCGGTGCTGGAGCTGGTCAAGGAGCAACTGGTCGAGCTGGTGCAGAACGAGCCGTTCGCTGTCATTCATGTAAGGGCGCGAGCCGAGTAAAGAACTGAACGATGAATCTGAATGAACCCCGCGAGCTTGCGCCGCTGCTCGAAGCCTTTCTGCTGGCCTCCGGTAAGCCGCAATCCCTCGAACGGCTGTACGAGTTGTTCGAAGAGGGCGAGCGCCCGGAACCGGCCGTGTTCAAGAAGGCCCTGACGCTGCTGAGCAAATCCTGCGACAACCGCGCATTTGAGTTAAAGGAAGTGGCCACTGGGTATCGCCTGCAGATTCGCGAAAAATTTGCGCCGTGGGTGGGGCGTCTGTGGGAAGAGCGTCCGCAGCGCTATTCCCGGGCCTTGCTGGAAACCATGGCGCTGATTGCCTATCGGCAGCCGATCACTCGGGGCGAGATCGAGGACGTCCGAGGCGTGGCGGTGAACAGCAACATCGTCAAGACGCTGATGGAGCGCGAATGGATCAGGATCGTCGGTTATCGCGACGTGCCAGGCAAACCGGCGATGTTCGCCACGACCAAGGCGTTTCTCGACCATTTCAACTTGAAAAGTCTGGAAGAATTGCCGCCGCTGGCTGACCTGCGCGAAATGGAAGCGGAGCCGGTATTGGAGTTCGACGACGCGCCCGTGCCCGCGCACCTTCAGGCCCTGGCCGACGCCGCCTTGGGGGAGGAGGGAGAGGCCGAGCCGGAAGCGCCGAGAGACGAAACCAGCTTCCGCAGCCTGCTGGCCGAGCTGGACACCATGGAGCAGGGGTTGAAGATCGACTTCGACGATTTATTGCTCGATGAGCCCGATACAGCGTCTGAATTGGAAGATGCGCCGGAAGAAGACGAAGATCCGCGCTGAAGGACCTTCAAGTTCACCGCCATCCGTTGTGGGAGCCGGCTTGCTGGCGAAAGCGGCATATCAGGCGATCTGGCTGTGATTGATACACCGCCTTCGCCAGCAAGCCGGCTCCCTCATGTTCGGCGTTGAACAGGAGGTTTGGATTCGGCGAGGTTATTGTGGGAGCCGCCTATGGTGGCGAATGCGATTGACCGAACACCATAGAATCCCCTCACGTTCGTGCAATTCAGGGACATCAATGAGCACCAAAGACCCCTGCATCAGCCTCTGCAAATTCGACGACGATATCTGCCTCGGCTGCGGGCGCAGCAAGCGTGAGATCAAGTCCTGGAAGAAGATGGACAAGGACGAGAAGCGTTCGGTCCTGGCCGAATCGGCGGCCCGCTTGAAGCAGATGAAAGGTTCCGGTCGGCGGAAAAAGAAATGAGCCATCGGTTTTCATCTAGTCTCTGATGCGCAACGCGCGTCATGAGCGTATGATTCGCGACCTTTTGGCGATCCACACTCGCCAGAGATTCCAGTTTCAGCCCGACGCTCTGACCCTCAGAGCAGGGCAACAGGGCGTGCCCACTCGCGCACGCCCTGATTCGACACACCGGGAGGTGCCCAGATGAGTGAACAAGACAAGCAAGACACCGAGATCCGTCCAGCCGGCGAAAAGTTGCAAAAAGTGCTGGCGCGCATTGGCGTGGGTTCGCGCCGTGACGTGGAAGCCTGGATCGGTGAAGGTCGGATCAAGGTCAACGGCGTAGAAGCCACTCTCGGCCAACGCGTCGACCTGCACGACGCCATTACCGTCGACGGTCGCGTGATCAAGCGCGAAGAGGCGGCCGAAACGGTCCGCCGCGTCATCATGTACAACAAACCAGACGGTGAAATCTGCACCCGTGACGATCCGGAAGGCCGTCCGACCGTGTTCGACCGCCTGCCGCGCCCGAAAGAGGGCCGCTGGATCAATATCGGTCGTCTGGACATCAACACCACCGGTCTGCTGATGTTCACAACCGACGGTGAGCTGGCCAACCGCTTGATGCACCCATCGTTCGAAATGGACCGCGAGTACGCCGTGCGTGTGCGCGGTGAAGTCGACGATGACATGCTGCTGCGCCTGAAGAACGGTGTGATTCTGGAAGACGGCCCGGCCCGTTTCACCGACATCCAGCAAGCGCCGGGCGGCGAAGGCTTCAACCACTGGTACCACTGCGTGGTGATGGAAGGCCGTAACCGTGAAGTGCGTCGTCTGTGGGAATCCCAGGGTCTGGTGGTCAGTCGTCTGAAACGCGTGCGTTTTGGTCCGGTGTTCCTCAACTCCGATCTGCCAATGGGCCGCTGGCGCGAAATGAGCCAGCAGGAAGTCGACATCCTCAGCGCTGAAGTAGGCTTGAAGCCTGTGGCCATGCCGCAGATGAACGCCAAGACCAAGGACCGACTGGAGCGCTTGCAGCGTCAGCATTCGCGTCCGTTGAGCAAGAACGAGCGCGTGCGTCAGTTGCGCCCGGCCAAAGACGCTGTGGCGGTTGAAGGTGAGCGCCCGGCACGCAAACCTGCTGAAACGGGGCGCCCGGTTCGTACCCCGCGTCCTGCGGCAGAAGGGCGTGGCGGCAATGGCCGTGCGACCCCGGTGGCAGAGCGTCCGAGCGAAATGAACAAACGTCCGGCCAAGCCGAAAGCCACGCGTCCCGGCATCAAACTGAGTGATGACAAGGCGCCTGCGGGCAAGCGTCGTGGTGCGCCAGCCGGTCGCCGCAAGCCTGAGTGATAAAGGCTTGAAATGAAAGAACGCCAGTCCCCGTGACTGGCGTTTTTTTTGGCGGGACGCGCATTTCCCATTGTGGGAGCCGGCTTGCTGGCGAAAGCGGCGTATCAGGCACATCGATGTGGGATGACACATCGCTTTCGCCAGCAAGCCGGCCCCCACAGAAGCGTCGGTCTTGCGATAGCGAGCGGATTGCGCCCTGCTGTGCCTGTCACCTCGGTATTTGAGGTGTACAATGCCGCGCGTTTTTTCTGTGATTCATCGGCGTATGAACGCCATCCTACTCGGGGTTTACCCACCCCGTTTTCATTCCGCCGCGTCATGAGCGCGTCGGGTTCGATTCCGTCACAGACAAGAACAACAAGGTGACTATGCAATGAGTGAACACATGTCCCATTCAGGTGACTTGAAGCGCGGTCTGAAAAACCGCCATATCCAGCTGATTGCCCTCGGTGGCGCGATCGGCACCGGGCTCTTCCTGGGCTCGGCAGGGGTGCTCAAATCGGCGGGTCCGTCGATGATTCTCGGCTATGCCCTGTGCGGTTTCATCGCCTTCATGATCATGCGCCAACTGGGCGAAATGATCGTCGAAGAGCCAGTCGCCGGGTCTTTCAGCCATTTTGCACACAAATATTGGGGCGGTTTCGCAGGCTTTCTGTCCGGCTGGAACTGCTGGGTGTTGTACATCCTCGTCGGTATGTCCGAGTTGACTGCCGTCGGTAAATACGTTCAGTACTGGTGGCCGGAAATCCCGACCTGGGCATCGGCTGCGGTGTTCTTCGTGATGATCAACGTCATCAACCTGGCCAACGTCAAAGTCTTTGGCGAGGCCGAGTTCTGGTTCGCGATCATCAAGGTCGTGGCGATTCTGGGCATGATCGCCCTGGGCAGCTACCTGCTGGTCAGCGGCAGCGGCGGCCCGCAGGCGTCGATCAGCAACCTGTGGGACCACGGCGGCTTCTTCCCTAACGGGGTAAGCGGGTTGGTCATGGCGCTCGCATTCATTATGTTTTCCTTCGGCGGGCTGGAAATGCTGGGCTTTACCGCAGCCGAGGCCGATCAGCCGAAAACCGTGATTCCCAAGGCCATCAATCAGGTGATCTACCGCATCCTGATTTTCTACATCGGTTCGTTGGTGGTGCTGTTGTCGTTGACCCCATGGGACGCATTGTTGGGTGATCTGAATGCCTCGGGCGATGCCTACAGCGGCAGCCCGTTCGTGCATGTGTTTTCGATGCTGGGCAGCACCACGGCCGCACACATTCTCAACTTCGTGGTCCTGACCGCGGCATTGTCGGTGTACAACAGCGGCACGTACTGCAACGCGCGGATGCTGTTCGGCATGGCCGAGCAGGGCGATGCGCCGCGGTCGCTGGCGCGGGTCGATGGCCGTGGCGTGCCGGTGCGGGCGATTCTGGTGTCGGCGGCAGTGACCCTGATCGCAGTGCTGGTCAACTACCTGATCCCGAAAAACGCGCTGGAGCTGCTGATGTCGCTGGTGGTCGCGACCCTGGTGATCAACTGGGCGATGATCAGCTACTCGCACCTCAAATTCCGTCAGTATCTGATGCGCAAGGATCAGCAGCCGTCGTTCAAAGCGCTGTGGTATCCGTTCGGCAACTTCCTGTGCCTGGCGTTCGTGGTGCTGATTCTGGGGATCATGCTGATGATTCCGGGGATCCGAATTTCGGTCTATGCGATCCCGGTCTGGCTGGTAGCGATGTGGGTGTTCTACGTAATGAAGAACAAGCGCCACGCTGACGGCGAGTCTATGGCGCAGCGCAATTCGATCATCAAGTAAAGGCGAGTACTGTGCTGATCATTTCCAACAACGTTCACTTGCCCGACCACGAAGTCGAACTGACCGCGATTCGCGCTCAGGGCGCGGGTGGGCAGAACGTTAACAAGGTGTCCAGCGCGGTGCATCTGCGTTTTGATATCAATTCTTCGTCACTGCCGCCGTTCTACAAAGAGCGGCTGCTGGTGCTGCGCGACAGCCGGATCACCAGCGACGGTGTGATCATCATCAAAGCACAGCAATACCGCACGCAGGAGCAGAACCGAGCCGATGCGCTGGAGCGCTTGAGCGAATTGATTGTCAGTGCGGCGAAGGTCGATAAAAAGCGCCGCCCGACCAAGCCGACGCTGGGGTCCAAGACCCGCAGACTGGAAGCCAAATCCAAACGCGGGTCGATCAAGGCGGGGCGGGGGAAGGTGGATTTTTGAAGTACCGCTTTCGCCAGCAAGCCGGCTCCCACAGGGTTAAATGTATTCCTCAGGGTGTGGTCACTTTCTCCCGCATCACCTTCGCCTGCTTGTACAGGTAGACGCTCAACCCCAACCCACCCAACGACGCCAACGCCGCGAACAGGAAAATCGAGGCGAAGCCGAAGCCCGACGCCACTGCGCCTGCAACAGGGCCGGTGATGCCCAGCGACAGGTCAATGAACAGCGAATACGCGCCGACTGCCGCGCCACGGCTGGAGGCGGGCACCAGATTCACAGCTTCGACGCCCAACGCCGGGAACACCAGCGAGAAACCGAAACCGGTCAGTGCCGCACCCGCCAGCGCCAGATTGGGATTCGGCGCCAGCCACAGCAGCAACAGGCCCAGCGCCTCCACCGACAGGCAGGCGATGGCCACGCGAAAACCGCCAATGCGGTTGATCATGTTGCCGAACAACAATCGCGCGCCGATGAAACAGGCGCCGAACAAGCTCAGGCACAGCACGGCATTCGGCCAGGTGTGGCTGGCGTAATACAGGGTGATGAAGGTGGCGATGGTGCCAAAACCGATCGAACCCAGCGCCAGTCCAGTGCCGTGGGGCAACACGCGACCCAGCACGTGAAGAAACGGCATCCGTTCTCCATGCACGATGGGCGCCGGGGTTTTCTTCCAGGCCAGTGCAATGCCCAACGCTGCCAACAGGATGATGCTCATGCCCATCGACCACAGGCCCAATGCCTTGACCAGCAGTACCCCCAGCGGCGCGCCAATCGCCAGTGCGCCGTAGCTGGCGATGCCATTCCAGGAAATGACTTTCGCGGTGTTCGCCGCACCCACCCGGCCGATCCCCCAGCCAATGGAGCCGGAACCGACGAGGCTTTCCGCGCTGCCCAGCACCAACCGCCCGATGAACAGGCACACCAGACTGACCATCGGCCAGGCGTCGAGCCAGCCTGCCAGCAACATGAACACGCCGCTCAGGCCACAGCCGAACAGGCCGATAATCACCGCTTTTTTGGGGCCTTTGTTGTCGATGATTTTACCGGCTTGAGGGCGGCTGAGCAGTGTGGCCAGGTACTGCACGCTGATCACCAGGCCCGCCGTTACGGCGCCAAAACCAAGGTCGGTGTGTACGTAGCCGGGCAGGACGGCCAACGGAATGCCGATGTTCAGATAACCGATGAAGGTAAAAAGAACGATGGAAACGACCTGCAGTGTCACGGCGACACGGCGTTGTGGTGCGGCGCTTGAAGCGTCTGGCATGGGTATCAATCCACGATTGCGGCTGGAGAGGAGAAGCGGGGCTGGAAACTGAATGAAGCGTAGACGCTTGAACGTCAAGCGATGCCACATGATAACGGGGCTTTCCCGTTCATGGCAGTCGAAGGTTGAATCTGTGTTGAATGGAAAGCGGATTATCTGGCGTCAGACGCTGGCGGTCATTCGGTGGCAGGGGACACGAGTTGTGTGGTGATCAGCGCAGCCAGGGCATTTTCCTGAGTGCCGAAACGGGTCAGCAACGCTTGCTGCTTTTCCGGGGTCAAGCGTGCCCAGATTTCGATCATCTTCTCGGCGGTGCCGATCAGTGCCTGTGCCTGGGTTTCTGTGAAGTCGGTCATGGGTTGTAGTCTCGGAGTATTCAGCCCTTATGGAAGTACGCCTCAAAGACGCTCTTGCATAGGGGCTGAACATTCATCCCTCAGCCGTGGCTTTGGGCTTTCTTACTGTCATCTTCTTTCGCACCGGCTTTCATCTCGATCGGCTGACCGAGTTCCTGACGGGCTGCTGCGCTTTGCTGGGTTTGGCTTGGGAAGGGGAAGTTTGGGATTTCGTGCATCGTCTGTCGCTCCTCACAAGTGGCTTCGTTCAATCCGCAGTTAGGCGTTGTACACCGGTTTGCGGACCTCCCTGAGCTGCCGATCAGGCAGCGCGTCCATAAAACGCAAAGGGAGCATACCCCACATCACATGACGGTCCGACGATTAATGATGGCCGTTGGTCATGTAGTGGCCATCGAATCTCGCAACCTCGCGAATATCCTGAAAAATACCTGACGTCAGATGGTGCTCGAAGCCCTGTCGATACAACGTCCAGAGCTGCTCGGCGCGCACTGCGGGGGATGTGACGTACGCTGCATTACGCGCGCGTTCACGCAATGCGGCAAAATCCGCAAGGCCGTCGACATGCTCGCCCGCCAAGGCATCGCGCAACAGCCGGGTGTGCAGATTGCACAGACCGACAACGGCAAAAAACGTGTCGGGATGTTCCAGCGCATAGACCCCGGCCAGCGCATTGAGGGCGGCCTTGGAAACGGCATAACTCAAGGCTCCGGCGCGCAGACGCACGCCTGCTATGGACGCCGACAGCACGCAGTGCCCGATGGCGTACGCCCTCAACAGCACATCGAGCAGCGCCTTGTTGGCCACCAGATTCAGGTTCAACACGTCAACGAAATCGCTTAGCGAAACGTCAGTCGCCGGACGTGGTGAAGGTCCGAAGCGTCCAGCATTGAGGAACACCAGATCGAAATGCACGATCCCCCAACCGGCCAGCATGCGGCTCGCTCGGGCTTCAAGAGAAACAAGGTCGCTCAGGTCCAGCGGCGCCCAATGGAACCGCTCATGTGGCAAGAGTGAATCAGGCGGTGTGCGCGAGCAGCCGAACACTGTCAGGCCTTCATCCAGCAGTTTTTGCGCCATGGCCTTGCCAAAACCCTGACTGACCCCGGTCACGAATGCCGTCTGCATTTCAGAATTTTCCGCTGGCATAACCACCGTCCACTGACAGGATCGTTCCCGTGACGTAAGACGCCTGATCGCTGAGCAGCCACAGGACCGCGTTGGCGACCTCGTCCTGAGTGCCGAAGCGTTTCATGGACGTGACGCCGATCTTGCGTCGAGTGTTTTCAGGCGCAGCCTCCAGCCGTTGCGGCGTGTTCATGCCCCCCAGAATCGGGCCGGGCGCAATGGCGTTGACCCGAATGCAACCGCCGTCCTCGAACTGTGCGTTTTCGATGGACGCCACCTGCGTCATCGTGTTGATAGCCTGTTTGCTGACGCTGTAGGCCATTTGCCCGGCCAGGGGCAAGACGCCCGCGCAGGAGGAGGTGTTGACGATGGCGCCGTATCTGCCTTGAGCTTGCATAATACGCAGTTCGTGTTTCATGCATTCGTAGGTGCCGGTGATGTTGATTCCGATCACGCTGTTCCAGTCCGTGCTGCAGGAGTCGACGACAGGGGCGTATTGCGCAGTGATCCCGGCGTTGTTGAACGCACAGTCCAGTCGGTCATAGTCGCTGCGTATCGTCTGAAAGGCTCGCTCGACCTGATCGGTGTCAGCCACGTCGCACGTCAGCGAACGACACTTGTCGCCCAGCCGCTCAGCCACTTCCCGGCCTCTGGACTCGCCGCGTCCAAGCACGATCAATTCAGCCCCGGCTTCGATCAACCGTTCGCTGACGCGCAGCCCGATGCCGTGGGTGCCGCCTGTGATCAGGCACACTTTTCCTGTGAAGTCATACATCGAGAAATCCCTTAATTGAAGGTGGGGCGTGGGTAGTTCGGGTTCACGCAGCAGAACACCCGGCTCATGCGTGGATCGCTTTTGTCACTGAAACACCGGCCGTCCCACAGGCAGCGGTCGACATCCCGGGCGCGCCCTTGCAGTGTCTTGTTGATCAACTGGTTATCGGCGAACAATGCCCGCGACATGCCCACCCAGTCGCAGACCTCGTCGCCCAGCAGGCGTTCTGCCTTGTCGAGGCCGTCGATAAATCCGGCAAAACCCACGGGTACGTTGGCGCTGCCTTTGATGACCTTCACGCCGGTATGCAGGTAGTTGTCCATTTCCCGGGAAGGGGTGAACAGCCGATGGAAGCTCGCCCCCACAGACATTGAGCATTCCAGCGCACAAATGCCGCTTTGATTGAGCGCTTGCACGGTCTCTTCCAGTTCCGTGAACTGCAAGCCCTCATCACCGAGCAGGTCATCGATGCCCAATCGGACCGTCACGATCAACCCATTGTCGGTACGTGCGCGGATGGCCCGGATAACCTCCAATAACAGGCGTGCACGGTTCTCTTCGCTGCCACCATAGGCATCGGTTCGCTGATTGAAGCGGGGCGAGAGAAAGCTGCTCAGCAGATAACCGTTCGCCGCCTGCAATTGCACGACCCTGGCACCGCTTTGCCATGCTCGCCAGGCAGCCGACGCGAATTCGTCGATCACCTGCGCGATGTGCTCCGGTGTCATGGCCTGTACGCGATAACCGGGCGACTGCCGTGCCGCCCTTGAACAACCGATGCCGCTGGGTGTCAGCAACGGTGCACCTGAAGGCAGCGGTGCGCCTTGGCCGCCATAGTGTTGCAACTGCACGGCAACTGGCACACCGGCTGCTGAGGCCATGCGTTGTACGGCGCGCATCGACTGCCGCTGCGCGTCATTGAACAGTGCCAGGCCTCGGCTGTGCAGGCGTGATCCTGCACTGACGGTGGCGTTGCCAAGAAAGGCCATCGCGCAGCCTCCCTCGATGACACCTTTATAAAAAGCGGTCATCTGGGGAGTGGCGCAGCCATTTTCGTCCGCCAGATCGACCCCCATCGAGGTGAAAGCCAGGCGGTTTTTCAGCACCAGGTCATCGCTCAATCGCAGTGGCCGAGTGGACAGTGGATAACGCCGGTTCACGCTTGCGCCTCCACCCATGTTTCGGCGGGAGGGGCGTCGCTGTGGGCGAAATAGCTGAACTGCTTGAGCACTTCGCGCCAGTTGAAACGCTGCCTGCTGTCGAGCGAGGCCAATTGCAAGTGCAGGGTCGATCCGTGGGCGTCCTCGCGGTCCTGAATGGACGCGACAGGCAGGGTGATCAAGCCGTCGTTTTCCAGATACAGATAGACATGTCCCGCGTCCTCCTGCCACGCATCGCCGGTTTGTGGCGTGTAGCGTACTTGCAGGCCGTTCATCGACAACAGTGCAATCTCTCCGGTCAGGTGCCGACCGCAGGTCAGGCGAATCATGGCTTCCCTGCGGATACCCTTGAGAGGGCGGAACCAGTGCGTTGGATCGATGCTGATGTTTCGCATGCGTTTGAACACCGGCATCTTGATCACTTCGCCCAGCAAGTGGATCTCGGCGACTTTGTGCCCGTTCTGGAAAAACTCCCCGCGCTTGTCCATCTTGCGCGGTTTTTTTTCCATGGGGGCGTCGTAATCCGACACCATGACGCTGACCGGGTAGGACGATTCGGTGTAGCGAGGGGACCGCGAATCCAGATCGAGGATTGAAATCGACACTTCGCCGCGCTTGAAGTCGCTGTGTGCGTAGAACTCGGCGTACATCGCCTGACGCGCCACCTCGATCAGCATCAACCCCGGCACATGTTCGTGGTGCTTGCGGTAGAAGAAGTAATTCGAGGTGTCGTTGTACATCGTGTAGCAAACCGGGCTGTTGGCGGGGTAGCCGGGCAGGCGTTTGAAGCATTCGTGCAGGCGCTGTCGAGCGGGGATGTCCAGTGGTGACCGGGTATTCGAGCACTGAGCGCTCAACAGTGCCTCAAGATGTTCGGGTAACCACTGGCTGCTCAGTACCCGTCCTTCCTCGGAGGGTTCGTAATACTCGCCCAGCGAGTCCAGGCCGTTTTGATCGAGTTGTGTCCTGTGAATGACACCCGGCAGCGAGCGCAGAATGAGCCGTTCACCGTCGACACGATAAGCCTCGTGCAAGGCATTCAAGACTTCAGGATCGCTTTCCGCCTGTTGCAAGACGTCAAGGGGCAGCCAGGCGGCGAGCAAATGGCGAGGGTCATAAATGAGCACATCGTCGTCGTGTGATTTATGCACGATGTGTTTGTCGAGTTTCCGTAGGGTGTCGATCATGTTCGTCCTTGTTTAAAGCGTATTGCGGGAAGTGCAGAGTCAGATCAGGGTGTTGAGCATGCTGTTGACGATGCGCCGATGAACGGGCGAAATAGCACGGGTGTAGAACTTTCCTGTTGCGCTGCGAGGGGTCACGAGCGTGCTCAAATAAATAACATGTGTGCGCGCGCGGCGTTCCATGTTGATGGAAAGCGAGACATGAAAATGAGGGTCGTTGTGAACGAGTAACAGTTCGTCTTGCTCACAGCGTACGACCTCAAAAAAGTCCAGCGGATCGCCGGGGCTTAGTTGCGTTGAAAAGGATTCTTTTTTCTGATTGAAACCCCGTGTTGCCCCCATGTTCAGCGGTTTTACAAGCGTGTCGCGCCACCGCAGCAGTCTATGGATCCAGGCCGGTGTTCGATGGGTCATTTTCCGGTAGATCGCAATCGCCGGATCATCCGATGAATAATAAAAGTGGCGTGTAAAACAATCCGAATAATAAGCGGCGTCAAAGTGTTCCGTCAGTGAACAGGACGCAGGTGGACGCACCCGACGGCCCGCGGAGGTGGCTGAACGCATCATGAAACGAGGGCAACGTTCATGACCTCGGCGGTCAGCAGCAGCTTCTCGTAGACAACACTGGCGGGCTCGCAAACGCCTGTAACGTGGGCCAGCATGGCTTGCGCGGAAGCCTCGATCTGCTCGTCGCTGGCAAACACTGATTCGTAGAAAATGAACGGCGGCACCATGCGTGCCTTTATGTAGTTCGCGGTTTGCTGGAAGGGACGCAGCAACTCGTCGAGGGTGAAATGATTGAACCCGGTGGCGCGATAACCGTCTTCCGGGGCACCAACGGAAATGCACAACATCAACTCTTTTCCTTTTAACTTGTCACCGTTTCGGGCGTAGGCGAAACCCGGCGTGAAGACATCGTCTATCCACTTTTTAAGCAGCGCAGGGCAGGAGTACCAGAACAACGGGAACTGCAAGATGATGCGGTCTGCCTGAATAAGATCAGCCTGTTCTTGATCCAGATCAAACTGATAGTCAGGGTACAGTGTGATCAAGTCCTTTACTTGAATGTCAGGGGCCTGTTGAAGTGCTTTCATCCAGCGGGCGTTAACGCGTGAGTGTTCAATGTGGGGGTGTGCGACGATTGCCAGAGTTTTCATAAGGCCTCTCTAGTTGGTTGGGGGGGAAGTAGAGGGCCTTAGTTTGAGTAAGTTGAGTTTTTCTGGCAACGGAAAAGTGCGTGGGAAAGTGTTGACTTGATGCGCACGTTGCTTCTGACGTAATGCGTCTTTAATTAAAACTCATGTTTAATATCAGGAGAGGCCCGCTTACGATCGTTGCGATGTAAGCGGGCCCAGGGCGATCAGTCTTGGCAGACGGCTGCAAAGGCCGCTGCCAGCGCATCCAGCCGTGTGGCGTCAATGCCTGCGACGTTGGCGCGGCCGGCTGCGACCATGTACACGCTGTGCTCGTTGCGCAAACGAGCCACCTGATCGTCGCTCATGCCGGTGTACGAGAACATGCCGCGTTGCACGCCGATGTGAGCGAAGCGCTCACCCAAGCCTAAAGGCGTCAGCGCTTCGACCAGGCCCAGACGCAGTTGCGCGATACGGCTGCGCATTTCTTCCACTTCGTCGGCCCAGAGTGCTTTGAGTTCGGGATCTCCCAGAATCTCTGCCACGACCGCCGCGCCATGATCCGGCGGGTTGGACCACAGATTGCGGGCAGTGGCCGAAAGCTGGCTGCGCACGTCGGCCAGTTTCTCGCTGTTGTCGGCACACACCAGCAGCGCGCCTGTGCGCTCGCGGTACAGGCCGAAGTTCTTGGAGCAGGAGCTGGTGATCAGCAGCTCAGGGAGTTCGGCGGCAAACAGGCGAACAGCCCACGCGTCTTCTTCCAGACCGTCACCAAAGCCTTGATACGCGAAGTCGATCAGCGGCAGCAGGTTGCGACGTTTGACGATTTTCAGCACCTCATGCCAGTCGTCGTGGCTGAGGTCGAAGCCGGTCGGGTTGTGGCAGCAGGCGTGCAGCAGCACCACGTCGCCTTCCGGCACGGTGTTCAGGGTTTCCAGCATGGCCGGAACGTTCAGTTTGTTATTACGGCCCACGTAGGGGTAGTGGCTGACCTTCAGGCCCGCTGCGGCATAGATGGTTTCGTGGATCGGCCAGGTCGGGTCGCTCAGCCAGATGCCTTTGCCGGGCAGGCAGTTGGCGATGAAGTCGGCGGACAGTCGCAGTGCGCCTGTGCCACCGGGCGTTTGCGTGGCGCCGACGCGCTTTTGCTGGATCAGAGACGAATCGGCGCCCATGACCAGTTCACAGATCAGCGTACCGAAACGCGGCTCGCCATGACCGCCGATGTAGGTCTTGGTCGGTTGCGAGTCCACCAGACGCTGTTCGGCCAGTTTGACCGCACGGGGAATGGTGGTCAGGCCTTGGGCGTCCTTGTAGACACCCACGCCCAGGTCGAACTTGTTCGGGTTCGGGTCTTTGGCGTAGGCCTGGATCAAGCCCAGGATCGGATCATCCGGCACACGCTGAATCTGTGAAAAATGCATTTACTTACGGCCCTCGGCGCTCTTGGCCACCTCGTCGGTGCGGGCAGCCATGATGAAATCGTTGCGGTGCAGCCCTTTGATGGAATGGCTCCACCAGGTCACGGTCACTTTTCCCCATTCGGTCAGCAGACCGGGGTGATGACCTTCGGACTCGGCAATTTCGCCGACCGCGTTGGTAAACGCCAGCGCAAATTTGAAATTCTTGAACAGCCAGACCTTTTCCAGTTGCATCACGCCATCACGGACTTCGATGTTCCAGTCCGGAATCTGGCGCAACAGTTCAGGCAATTCGGCTTCGCTGACCTGCGGGGCATCGGCGCGGCAGGCTTCGCAGTGGTTTTGGCTCAGGGATGTCATGAAGAGGGTCCTTGTTCAGGCGGCAGTTGTTTTGGGTGTCGGGTTCTTCGGCGCGAAGCGTGGCGCATGCAGGCCTGCCTGCATGGCCGTCTGGACCATGCCCATGATGTCCTCGTGGGCGAGGTCGAACAGGCGCTTGAGGTTCGGCAGCACAAAGTAAAGCGGTTGCAGGATGTCGATTCGATAGGGCGTGCGCATGGCTTCAATGGGGTCGAATGCCTGGTGCGTCGGTTCCGTGGACAGGCTGTACACCGTTTCCTTGGGCGAGGACAGAATGCCTCCGCCATAAATCTTGCGACCTTGAGGGGTGTCCACCAGACCAAACTCGATGGTCATCCAGTACAGACGGGCAAGATACACCCGCTGCTCTTTGCTGGCTGCCAGACCGAGCTTGCCGTAGGTGTGGGTAAATTCAGCAAACCAGGGGTTGGTCAGCAGCGGGCAGTGTCCGAAAACTTCATGGAAGATGTCGGGCTCTTGCAAATAATCCAGTTCTTCTTCGGTACGGATGAACGTAGCCACGGGAAATCGTTTGCTGGCCAACAGTTCGAAAAAGGTCTGGAAGGGAATGAGAGCGGGGACCCGTGCAACTTGCCAACCCGTGGTGGCGTCAAGCACGCGGTTGATTTCGCCCAATTGCGGGATTCGGTCATGGGGCAGTTTCAGGTGTTCGATGCCGTCGAGGTATTCTTGACAGGCGCGTCCCTCGACCACTTTCATCTGTCGAGTGATCAGAGTGTTCCAGACCCGATGCTCGGCGTCGGGGTAGTCGATAAAGCCGCTGACGTCCGGTTCGCGGGCGACATACTGCGTGCTCATGCTGCTCTCCTGAATGGCTTTTTGTTATCTGGAGCGAAACGGGTTCATGGCCCGCCTGTGGGTATAGATAACGGTTTTGCAGCCGCTTGCAGTGAGGTGAAATCGATCCGGTTCTAGGATTTGCGCGTGATGCTGTAAAGAATTCCTGACGATTTTTACGACGCCCTCACAAATATGCCGTTTGAGCGGGATATGTGCCGTTGCGCTGTAACGTATTCTTGACGATAAACTTCACGGTCCTACAAAAACTCAGCCTGTTCAGAAGAGTCGACCTGCCATGCGCATCAAAGTGCACTGTCAAAACCGCGTCGGGATCCTGCGCGACATCCTCGATCTGCTCGTCTCTTATGGCGTCAACGTCTCGGGAGGGGAGGTGGGAGGCGAGCGGGGCGATGCGATTTACCTGCGTTGCCCAAACCTGATCAACCTGCAATTTCAGGCACTGGTGCCGAAGTTCGAAACGATTCCCGGCGTCTTCGGTGTCAAGCGCGTAGGACTGATTCCCAGCGAACGTCGGCATCTGGAACTGAATGCGTTGCTGGGAGCGCTGGAGTTTCCAGTCCTGTCCATCGACATGGGCGGCTCGATCGTCGCGGCCAACCGAGCGGCGGCGCAGTTGCTCGGCGTGCGGGTCGATGAAGTGCCGGGCATTCCGCTGTCCCGTTACACCGAGGACTTCGACCTGCCGCAACTGGTGCGCGCCAACCGCTCTCGCATCAACGGGCTGCGGGTGACAGTGAAAGGCGATATTTTTCTCGCGGACATCGCGCCCTTGCAGTCCGAGCACGAAGACAGTGAAGCCATGGCCGGCGCGGTGTTGACGCTGCATCGGGCGGATCGCGTCGGCGAGCACATTTACAATGTGCGCAAACAGGAGTTGCGCGGCTTCGACAGCATTTTCCAAAGTTCGAAAGTCATGGCAGCGGTGGTGCGAGAAGCGCGGCGCATGGCCCCTCTGGATGCGCCGCTATTAATAGAAGGCGAGACCGGGACCGGCAAAGAGTTGCTGGCGCGGGCCTGCCACTTGGCGAGCCCTCGCGGCCAGTCGCCGATGATGGCGCTCAATTGCGCGGGATTGTCCGAGTCCATGGCCGAGACTGAGTTGTTCGGTTACGGGCCGGGGGCGTTCGAAGGCGCTCGTGCCGAAGGCAAGCTCGGGCTGTTGGAGTTGACGGCGGGCGGTACGCTGTTTCTGGATGGTGTAGCGGAAATCAGCCCACGGTTGCAGGCGAAACTGTTGCGTTATTTGCAAGACGGTTGCTTCCGGCGCGTCGGGAGTGATGAAGAGGTGTACCTGGACGTGCGAGTGATCTGCGCGACGCAGGTTGACCTGTCCGAACTGTGTGCACGCGGTGAGTTTCGCCGGGATCTCTATCATCGACTGAACGTGCTGTCGCTGCACATTCCGCCGCTGCGTGACTGCCTCGACGGCCTTGAAACGCTGGTTCAGCACTTTCTCGACCAGGCGAGTCGGCAGATTGGCTGCCCACTTCCCCGAATCGCCCCCGCTGCCATGGTGCGGCTGAATCAATACCATTGGCCGGGTAATATCCGGCAATTGGAAAACGTATTGTTTCAAGCGGTATCGCTGTGTGAGGGCGGGCAGGTCAATGCCGAGCATATTCGTTTGCCCGATTATGGCGTGCGTCAACCCTTGGGTGAGTTTGCTCTGGACGGAGGGCTGGAAGAAATAGTCGGGCGTTTTGAGAAATCGGTATTGGAACACCTGTATCGGGAATATCCGAGCAGTCGCTTATTGGGAAAACGTTTAGGTGTTTCGCATACGACGATTGCCAATAAGTTAAAAAGTTACGGCGTCGGTCACGATAGTTGAAATGACGTAGATCAAATTGTAGGAGTGAGCGTGCTCGCGATAGCGATCGGTCAATCAATAAAAGTGTTCTGATGGACCGCTATCGCGAGCACGCTCACTCCTACAGGGCGGAGCGTTGCCTATCAATCAGCCGTTGCTGCAGCCGTTGCCCATCACCATGTATTCCATGACATGGCGCTGGCCTTGGGAGTCTTCGTAGGTCATGTGTTGCGGCACGACGGCGCAGACATTAGGCGTTTCGTCCACCGAGATGACCTTGGCGATGTCCAGTTTGGTCGTGTAAGTGTAGTGCTCGATGCGTTGCTGTTGGGCCGCTACTTTCGCACCCGATTCTTCTGCCATTGCCATGGCGCTGAAACCACAAAGAGCCATTACAACCACTGCAGCTTTCATTACATGTTTCCTCTAAGTTGCTTCGTCAACTCGGTCGAACAGGTATTCCGTTCGGCAGGGTGCGCAAAACCCTTGTGGGGCTTTGTGTGAAGCCAGTCATTACTGGGTTAAGTTACTCGATCGACAAGCCAGTGTGTGGGGGCTTTAAGTTGTCAATCATTTGCCGTGTTGGCGGAATGAATTCTATGCCTCTGCACTAAGGTTATATAGAAACTATTTTGATAAAGACTGTTGAGCGTTTCGGTAACAATCGTCGAATTGGGCGTTTGAGCGCTCGGCGGTCTCGTTCTTTGGTCGTAGTCCGCACATGAAGATTCGCCAGAAAATGGGCCTGTCGGAGCGTTTCGGCGTTATGCTGAAGGCCGGTAAGACCATCGTCGAATGGCTTTCTGAGCCATCGGCGGATACAAGTGGTCCATACAAAAACAACATTTCCACCGAGGTAAGAAAGATGAGTGCGGCTTCCCTGTACCCCGTTCGCCCTGAAGTGGCAGCAAACACGCTGACTGACGAGGCGACTTACAAGGCCATGTACCAGCAGTCGGTGGTCAACCCCGATGGTTTCTGGCGCGAGCAGGCCAAGCGCCTGGACTGGATCAAGCCTTTCACCCACGTCAAACAGACCTCCTTCGACGATCATCGCGTCGACATCAAGTGGTTCGCCGACGGCACCTTGAACGTTTCCTACAACTGCCTGGACCGCCATCTGGCTGAACGTGGCGATCAGGTCGCAATCATCTGGGAAGGCGACGATCCTTCCGAAAGCCGCAACATCACCTACCGCGAACTGCACGAAGAAGTCTGCAAGTTCGCCAACGCGCTGCGCGGTCAGGACGTGCACCGGGGTGATGTGGTGACCATTTACATGCCGATGATTCCGGAAGCTGTGGTGGCGATGCTGGCTTGTGCCCGTATCGGCGCGATTCACTCCGTGGTGTTCGGCGGCTTCTCGCCGGAGGCGCTGGCCGGTCGCATCATCGACTGCAAATCGAAAGTGGTGATCACCGCTGACGAAGGCCTGCGGGGTGGCAAGAAAACAGCCCTGAAAGCCAACGTCGACCGTGCCCTGACCAACCCCGAAACCAACAGTGTGCAGAAGGTCATCGTGTGCAAACGCACGGGTGGCGACATTGAGTGGAACCGCCATCGCGACATCTGGTATCACGCGCTGCTGGAAGTGGCATCGAGCACCTGTGCCCCGAAAGAAATGGGTGCCGAAGAGTCGCTGTTCATCCTTTATACCTCCGGCTCCACCGGCAAACCGAAAGGCGTGCTGCACACCACCGCAGGCTACCTGCTATATGCCGCTCTGACCCATGAGCGCGTGTTCGACTACAAACCGGGTGAAATCTACTGGTGCACCGCTGACGTGGGTTGGGTCACTGGTCATAGCTATATCGTCTACGGCCCGCTGGCCAATGGCGCGACTACGTTGCTGTTCGAAGGTATTCCGAACTACCCGGACATCACCCGCATGTCGAAGATCATCGACAAGCACAAGGTCAACATCCTCTACACCGCGCCGACCGCGATCCGCGCGATGATGGCCGAAGGCACCAAAGCAGTCGAAGGCGCCGACGGTTCGAGCCTGCGCCTGCTGGGTTCGGTGGGCGAGCCGATCAATCCGGAAGCCTGGAACTGGTACTACAACACCGTTGGCAAACAGAATTGCCCGATTGTCGATACCTGGTGGCAGACCGAAACCGGCGGCATTCTGATCAGCCCGCTGCCGGGTGCAACGGCTCTGAAGCCGGGTTCAGCAACCCGTCCATTCTTCGGTGTGATTCCGGCGCTGGTGGACAACCTTGGCAACCTGATCGAAGGTGCGGCGGAAGGCAATCTGGTGATCCTCGATTCGTGGCCGGGCCAGTCCCGCAGCCTGTACGGCGATCACGATCGCTTCGTCGATACCTACTTCAAGACCTTCCGTGGCATGTACTTCACGGGTGATGGTGCGCGTCGTGATGAAGACGGCTACTACTGGATCACTGGCCGCGTAGATGACGTGCTCAACGTGTCCGGCCACCGCATGGGCACCGCCGAGATCGAAAGTGCGATGGTGGCTCACCCGAAAGTCGCTGAAGCTGCGGTTGTCGGTGTGCCGCACGACCTGAAAGGACAGGGCATTTATGTCTACGTCACCCTGAACGGTGGCGAGGTGCCGGACGAAGCGTTGCGTATCGAACTGCGCAATTGGGTGCGCAAGGAGATCGGTCCGATCGCTTCGCCGGACGTCATCCAATGGGCGCCTGGCCTGCCGAAAACCCGCTCCGGCAAGATCATGCGCCGCATCCTGCGCAAGATCGCTACCGGCGAGTATGACGCACTGGGCGACATCTCGACGCTGGCCGACCCGAGTGTCGTGGCGCATCTGGTCGAGACCCACAAGACCATGACGGCGGCCTGATAGCCACCCTGTGATAAACAACGCCCCGTCCGGTGAAAGCCAGGCGGGGCGTTTTTTATGGTTGGTTGGGCCTATTAGGCGGTGTTGCATTCAGGTTGGGGCTGCCCCAACGTATTCGCCAGCAAGCCGGCTCCCACAGGTTCGGTGTCGAACGTAGGGCTTGGACCCTGCGCGATCATTGTGGGAGCCGCCTCTGGTGGCGAAGGCCATTTACCAGCCAACACAGAATCCCCCACGGGCTGAAGTTTGAAAGATATATATCGATTTGTTACCTAGCGAGTGCGCCCTGTAACCGGTTGCGCCGGTATGGGGCGAAACACCCCGTAACCGTCGCATTCGATCGCCTGAATCTACCTCCCGACATGCTGGGCTTGCCGGATTAGAAGGCTTTGCCAATAATGGGCGCGTTATTTGCTTCGTTGATGGGTTTGCTGCTAATTGCCCGTGCATGAAATGCTTGGGCTGTCAATCAGTCTGATCGACTTTCTCGGCGCTTCTGTAACTAGTTGTCGCATTGAAGAAATATCGACTTACAGCCTGCCGCTAAAATGCCGATCACTCGCCGAAGGCCCGCCGAGCCTTGAGACTCGATGGCGCCTCGCGTCGCAATTTCAAAGCATCCTTCTGCCCATTGAGCGTTTCGCTCACTGCCACTTGTTGCGTTAGACCGATGGAGTTCCAAGAATGAAAAAGCTCATGCTGCTGGGCGCACTGGCGCTGTCCGTATTGGCACAGCCTGTGTTCGCTGATGAAAGGCCTCTCAAAATCGGTATCGAAGCGGCGTACCCTCCATTCGCTTCGAAAGCGCCGGATGGCAGCATCGTCGGCTTCGACTACGACATTGGCAACGCCTTGTGCGAAGAGATGAAGGTCAAGTGCGTATGGGTCGAGCAGGAATTCGACGGCCTGATCCCGGCGCTGAAAGTGCGCAAGATCGACGCGATCCTGTCCTCGATGTCCATCACTGAAGACCGCAAGAAATCCGTCGACTTCACCAACAAGTATTACAACACCCCGGCCCGTCTGGTCATGAAGCAGGGCACGGTCGTCAGCGAAGGCCTGAGCGAACTGAAAGGCAAGAACATCGGCGTGCAACGTGGCTCGATCCACGAGCGTTTCGCCAAGGAAGTCCTGGCTCCGTTGGGCGCTGAAATCAAGCCTTACAGCTCGCAGAACGAAATCTATCTGGACATCGGCGCCGGTCGTCTGGATGGCACCGTGGCCGACGCCACTTTGTTGCAAGACGGCTTCCTGAACACTGACGCTGGCAAAGGCTACGCGTTCGTTGGTCCGGCGTTCACCGACGTCAACTATTTTGGCGACGGCGTTGGCATCGCGGTACGCAAAGGCGACAAGGCTGACCTGGACAAGCTCAACGCAGCCATTGCGGCCATCCGCGAAAACGGCAAATACAAAGCGATTCAAGACAAGTACTTCAACTTCGACATCTACGGCAAGTAAGTCGAATTCCGAACGCAATGGCGCAGTCAGCGGATCTTCGATCCTTCTGATTGCGCCATTTTTCTATCCCGCGCTCGAGGGCCACACTACATGTTGAAAGGCTACGGAGCCGTCATCCTCGACGGTGCATGGCTGACCCTGCAGCTCGCCCTGTGCTCCATGGCACTGGCCATCGTGCTCGGGCTGATCGGCGTGTCGCTGCGTCTGTCCCCGGTGCGCTGGCTGGCCTGGCTGGGCGATGTGTACTCCACGGTCATTCGTGGCATTCCTGATCTGGTGCTGATCCTGCTGATTTTCTACGGTGGTCAGGACCTGCTCAACCGCGTTGCGCCGCTGCTCGGGCACGACGACTATATCGACCTGAACCCCCTGATGGCCGGTATCGGCACGCTGGGATTCATTTTCGGGGCCTATCTTTCCGAGACGTTTCGTGGCGCCTTCATGGCCATTCCCAAAGGCCAGGCCGAAGCGGGCATGGCGTATGGCATGAGCAGAATGCGTGTGTTTTTCCGCATCATGGTGCCGCAGATGATCCGTCTGGCGATTCCCGGCTTCACCAACAACTGGCTGGTGCTGACCAAGGCCACTGCGTTGATTTCCGTGGTCGGTCTGCAAGACATGATGTTCAAGGCCAAGCAGGCCGCTGATGCGACCCGTGAGCCTTTCACCTTCTTCCTCGCCGTCGCGGCCATGTATCTGGTGATCACCAGTGTCTCGCTGCTGGTGCTGCGGCATATCGAAAAACGCTACTCGGCAGGCGTAAGGGCGGCAGACCTATGATCTTCGATTACCACGTCGTCTGGGACAACCTGCCGCTGTACTTCAGCGGCGTACTGATTACCCTCAAGCTGCTCGCGCTGTCGCTGTTCTTCGGACTGTTGACGGCCTTGCCGCTGGCCCTGATGCGCGTCTCGAAAGTCGCCTGGGTCAACCTGCTGGCCTGGAGCTACACCTACGTGATTCGCGGCACGCCGATGCTGGTGCAGTTGTTCCTGATCTACTACGGCCTGGCCCAGTTCGAAGCGGTGCGCGAGAGCATTTTCTGGCCGTGGCTGTCCAGCGCGACCTTCTGCGCCTGCCTGGCCTTCGCCATCAACACCAGCGCCTACACCGCGGAAATCATCGCGGGCAGCCTCAAATCCACGCCACCGGGCGAGATCGAAGCGGCGCGGGCGATGGGCATGTCCAAGGCCAAGATGTACCGTCGCATTCTGCTGCCGTCCGCGTTGCGCCGTGCACTGCCGCAGTACAGCAACGAAGTGATCATGATGCTGCAGACCACCAGTCTGGCGTCCATCGTCACCTTGATGGACATCACCGGTGCGGCGCGTGATGTCAACGCCCGGTTGTATCTGCCGTTCGAGGCGTACATCACGGCGGGCGTGTTCTACCTGTGCCTGACCTTCATTCTGGTGAAACTGTTCAAGCTGGCCGAGCGCCGCTGGCTCGGTTACCTCGCACCGAGGAAGCACTGATATGCAACGCATCGATCACGACTTGCCATGGGGCAATCTTGGCACGCAGCGCACGCTGAGCGTGTTCTGCTTCGGTCAGGGCGAGCGCAAGGCTTACATTCAGGCCAGCCTGCACGCCGATGAACTGCCGGGCATGCGTACGGCCTGGGAATTGAAAAAGCGGCTGACGCAACTCGAAACCCAAGGCTTGCTCAAGGGCGTTATCGAACTGGTGCCCGTCGCTAACCCGATTGGCCTGGGGCAATTGCTGCAAGGCAATCATCAGGGGCGTTTCGAATACGGCAGCGGCAAGAACTTCAACCGCGATTTCACCGAGTTGAGCGAGCCTGTGGCCGAGCGATTGATGGGCAAACTGGGCGATGATCCTCACGCCAATGTGAAGCTGATCCGCCAGGCCATGGCTGATGTGCTCGACCAATTGCCGCCTGCGGGCAGCGAGCTGGCGGGTATGCAGCGGGTGCTGTTGCGCCATGCCTGCAACGCCGACATTGTGCTCGACCTGCATTGCGACACCGATGCCTCGCTGCACATGTATGCCTTGCCGCAGCACTGGCCGCAATGGCGTTCACTGTCGGCGCATCTGGGCGTCAGCGTCGGGTTGCTGGCCGAAGATTCGGGCGGCAGCTCGTTCGACGAAGCCTGTTCGTTGCCCTGGTTGCGCCTGAGCAAGCAGTTCCCCGAAGCGCAAATTCCATTGGCGTGCATGTCGACCACGCTCGAACTCGGCGGACAGTCCAACACCGGCAAGGCCGAAGCCGAGGCGTATGCCGAAGGCATTCTGGCGTTCCTCGCCGAGCAGGGGTTGATTGGCGGCGAGTGGCCGCAAGCGACTCATGACGCGTGCGAAGGCATGCCCTTCGAAGGCACCGAAATGATCTACGCGCCGCACCCCGGCGTGCTGACCTTCCTGCGCCCGGCGGGTGCCTGGGTCGAGCCGGGCGAGCCGCTGTTCGAAGTGATTGATCCGCTGACCGACCGCGTCACCACGGTCTGCACCGCAACGGCTGGCGTATTGTTCGCCATCGAAAAACTGCGTTACGCCCAACCGGGTTTCTGGATGGCCAAGGTGGCGGGACGTACCCCGCTGCGCAGCGGCCGCCTGCTCAGCGACTGATTACCTGTGAGAACCGAGAACATGAACAAACTGGAAATCCAGGACCTGCATAAATGCTACGGCAGTCACGAAGTGCTCAAAGGCGTTTCGCTGACCGCCAAAGCAGGTGACGTGATCAGCATCATCGGCTCCAGCGGCTCGGGAAAAAGTACCTTTCTGCGCTGCATCAATCTGCTGGAGCAGCCCAAATCCGGTCGCATCCTGCTCAACAACGAAGAGTTGAAGCTGGTGGCGAGCAAGGACGGCGGCTTGAAGGCTGCCGATCCGAAACAACTGCAGCGCATGCGTTCGCGCCTGTCGATGGTGTTTCAGCATTTCAACCTGTGGTCACACATGACGGCGCTGGAAAACATTATCGAGGCGCCCGTTCACGTCCTCGGCGTGCCCAAAAAGGAAGCGCTGGAAAAGGCCGAACACTACCTGAACAAGGTGGGCGTGGCTCATCGCAAGGACGCCTACCCGGGTCATATGTCCGGGGGTGAACAGCAGCGTGTGGCGATCGCTCGCGCGCTGGCGATGGAGCCGGAAGTCATGCTGTTCGACGAGCCGACCTCGGCGCTGGACCCTGAATTGGTTGGCGATGTACTCAAGGTCATGCAGGCACTGGCTCAGGAAGGTCGCACCATGGTGGTGGTGACCCACGAGATGGGCTTTGCTCGCGAAGTCTCCAATCAGTTGATTTTCCTGCACAAAGGCTTGGTCGAAGAAAGCGGCGATCCCCGCGAAGTGTTGCTCAATCCGAAGTCGGAACGTTTGCAGCAGTTCCTCTCCGGCAGCTTGAAGTAGCGAAACGCGCCGTCCCGGACGGTGCGTTTTGCGTCAGAACAGTTCATGCTGCGCGTCACCTTGACCGCTGGCATGAACTGATAGCAACGGGTTCACTTCACACGCGCGGGCGTGTGACCCCTAACAGCGACACGTTTCGGATTGCACGCCATGACTGCCCATCGAATCGGATTTCTCATCTGGCCCGGCACCAAAGCCCTGACTCTGGCGCTGGCGGAGGAAGCCTTGCGTGTCGCTCAGCGCGTTCATCCCGAAGTCGCGTATGAGCTGACCTTCATGCACGCCGAGCCGGCGGAATCGAATGGCGGCTGGCAATTGCCGGGCGAGTCGTGGGTGGGGCGTCTGGAAGGGTGTCAGAAAGTGTTCCTGTTGGCCGACGAGCCTCCTGCGCCCATGGCGTCGGCACTCGCTGGCGCGCTGAAACAACTGGTGCGCGCGGGTTGTGTGATTGGTGGCTTGTCAGCGGGGGTTTACCCGCTGGCGCAACTGGGGCTGTTGGACGGTTACCGCGCAGCTGTGCACTGGCGCTGGCAAGATGATTTCGCCGAGCGCTTTCCGAAAGTGATCGCCACCAGCCATTTGTTCGACTGGGACCGGGATCGTCTGACGGCCTGCGGCGGCATGTCGGTGCTGGACCTGTTGCTGGCCGTACTGGCTCGGGATCATGGCGCTGAATTAGCCGGAGCGGTTTCCGAGGAGCTGGTGGTTGAGCGCATCCGTGAAGGGGGCGAGCGTCAGCGCATTCCATTGCAGAACCGTCTGGGGTCGAGCCATCCGAAACTGACCCAGGCTGTGCTGTTGATGGAAGCCAACATTGAAGAGCCATTGACGACCGACGAAATCGCCCAGCATGTGTGCGTGTCCCGTCGTCAACTGGAGCGCATCTTCAAGCAGTATCTCAATCGTGTACCGAGCCAGTATTACCTGGAGCTGCGTCTGAACAAGGCGCGGCAGATGCTGATGCAAACCAGCAAGTCGATCATTCAGATCGGCCTGTCCTGTGGCTTCTCCTCTGGCCCGCATTTCTCCAGTGCCTATCGCAATTTCTTTGGTGCCACCCCCCGCGAAGACCGCAACCAGCGACGCAGCAGCAGTCCGTTCGAGTTGTCGTCGGTTCCCGCCGAGCGCGGTTGACACCGACGGCGATTTGCCGAATTGATTGCTGCCGGTGGCAACGGTCGCTGCTTCTGGCCGAAGGCCGTGCAAGCCGCCTCCCACAGGTTATTGCGCGTGCGTTGCGATCAAATCAAATCGACAGACCGCTGCTACAACGGCGCGCCAACGTTTAAACTGCGCCTTTCCGACGCTATTTGTCGCATTGCCGAAAGCCTCGGAAAAAGCCGGTTTTGCGCTATAAGAAGTTGTCGCTTGGCGGCAAGGCCGGGCTGAAATCAGTCCTTACAATCCTTCCATCGCTCGCCAGTCCCAGGCAGGCGTTCCTCTTCAGGAGACTCCGATGTCCGTTGAGCAAGTACCGGTGCAACGTGCCGATTTCGACCAGGTGATGGTCCCCAACTACGCCCCCGCAGCGTTCATTCCCGTGCGCGGCCAGGGTTCCCGCGTCTGGGATCAGTCGGGCCGTGAGCTGGTGGATTTCTCCGGTGGCATCGCGGTCAACGTACTGGGCCACGCCCATCCGGCGTTGGTCGGTGCACTGACCGAACAGGCCAACAAGCTGTGGCATGTCTCCAACGTCTTCACCAACGAACCGGCACTGCGCCTGGCCAGGAAACTGGTCGACGCCACGTTCGCTGATCGCGTGTTCTTCTGTAACTCCGGCGCCGAAGCCAACGAAGCGGCCTTCAAACTGGCCCGTCGTGTGGCCCATGACCTGTACGGCACCGAGAAGTACGAAATCATTGCTGCACTGAACAGCTTCCACGGTCGCACCCTGTTCACCGTGAGCGTCGGTGGCCAGCCGAAATACTCCGACGGTTTCGGCCCGAAAATCACCGGCATCACCCACGTCCCGTACAACGACCTGGCTGCACTGAAAGCGGCCGTCAGCGACAAGACCTGCGCCGTTGTACTGGAGCCGATTCAAGGCGAAGGCGGCGTGTTGCCTGCCGAACTGGAATACCTGCAAGGCGCGCGCAAACTGTGCGACGAACACAATGCGCTGCTGATTTTCGACGAAGTGCAGAGCGGCATGGGGCGCAGTGGCCATCTGTTCGCCTATCAACATTACGGCGTGACCCCGGACATCCTTTCCAGCGCGAAGAGCATCGGCGGCGGTTTCCCGATGGCGGCCATGCTGACTACTGACAAGCTGGCCAAGCACCTGTCGGTCGGCGTGCACGGCACCACGTACGGCGGCAATCCGCTGGCCTGCGCGGTGGGCGAGGCGGTGATCGACGTGATCAACACCCCTGAAGTGCTCAAGGGCGTCAAGGCCAAGCATGACCTGTTCAAGACGCGGCTTGAGAAGATCGGCCAGCAATACGGCGTGTTCAGCGAAGTGCGCGGTATGGGCCTGTTGATCGGTTGTGTGCTGACTGACGCCTGGAAAGGCAAAGCCAAGGACTTCTTCAACGCGGCCGAGCATGAAGGCGTGATGATTCTGCAAGCCGGTCCTGACGTGGTGCGTTTCGCGCCGAGTCTGGTGATCGAAGATGCCGATATCAACGAAGGTCTGGACCGTTTCGAGCGTGCTGTCGCCAAGCTGGCTGCGGCCTAACAGCGTCTGCATTCCATGTGGGAGCCGGCTTGCTGGCGAAAGCGGTGTGTCAGTAGACATCAATGTGTCTGGGTTGACGCCTTCGCCAGCAAGCCGGCTCCCACGGATCGCGCAAGTCTCACATTTTGTTTTCTCTCGCCGGGTAACCGGCCTGATTTTTTCCAAGGAGTGACACCATGCTGGTAATGCGCCCTGCGCAAATGGCGGATCTGAGCGAGGTCCAGCGACTCGCTGCGGACAGCCCGATTGGTGTCACGTCTCTGCCGGATGACGCTGGCCGTCTGGGTGACAAGATCGCCGCGTCCGAGGCGTCGTTTGCCGCCGAGGTCAGCTTCAACGGCGAGGAAACCTATTTTTTCGTGCTGGAAGACACCGAGTCCGGTCGGCTGGTGGGCTGTTCGGGGATCGTCGCCTCGGCGGGGTATTCAGAGCCGTTCTACAGCTTTCGCAACGAGACTTTCGTTCACGCCTCCCGCGAACTGAAGATTCACAACAAGATTCACGTTCTGTCCCAGTGCCACGACCTGACCGGCAACAGCCTGTTGACCAGTTTCTACGTGCTGCCCGAACTGGTCGGTACGTTATGGTCTGAACTCAACTCACGCGCCCGACTGCTGTTCGTCGCCGCGCACCCCGAGCGCTTCGCCGATTCGGTGGTGACCGAAATCGTCGGTTATAGCGACGAAAACGGCGACTCACCGTTCTGGGACGCCATCGGCCGTAACTTTTTCGACCTCAACTACGCCGAAGCCGAGCGTCTGTGTGGCCTGAAAAGCCGGACGTTCCTCGCAGAACTGATGCCGCATTACCCGATCTACGTGCCGTTGCTGCCGGACGAGGCCCAAGAGGCCATGGGCCAGGTGCATCCGCGTGCGCAGATCACCTTCGACATCCTGATGCGCGAAGGCTTTGAAACCGACCATTACATCGACATCTTCGACGGTGGTCCGACCCTGCATGCGCGGGTGTCCGGCATTCGCTCGATTGCCCAGAGCCGCGTGGTGCCAGTGAAAGTCGACCCGGTGGACAGCGGCGACGCCGTCAAGGGCGGGCGTCCGTATCTGGTCGCCAACAGCCAGTTGCAGGATTACCGCGCGGTGATGCTGGAACTCGACTGGGTGCCCGGCAAGCCGGTGACCCTGAGCGTGGCAGCCGCCGAAGCCCTGGGTGTCGGCGAGGGCGCCAGCGTGCGCATCGTCGCGGTCTGACGGTTTTGTTTATCGGTTGAGTCATCGGTGGCCGCAACGTACTGCGAAGTACTGCAAAAAAAGCGTCGCCGTGTCGCAGATTAGCGAGTTGGCCGGTTTCCCAGCGAGGGATCGGCATGAGGAGAAAGCATGATCGTTCGTCCCGTACGCAGCAGTGACCTTCCGGCGCTGATCGACCTGGCGCGCAGCACAGGCGCAG
This sequence comes from Pseudomonas sp. NPDC088444, assembly GCF_044900175.1. NCBI lineage: Bacteria > Pseudomonadati > Pseudomonadota > Gammaproteobacteria > Pseudomonadales > Pseudomonadaceae > Pseudomonas > Pseudomonas sp. NPDC088444. The sequence goes on along the minus strand of NZ_JBJDNK010000001.1, from coordinate 698,431 downwards.
GCCTGACCACGCTGCCCGCCAATGAGGAGCGCCTGGCGCACCGGGTCGGTTGGGCCGAAAAAAGCTTCCGTGGCGAAGCCGAGCGGGGCGACACCGATTACCTGTTCGTGCTGGAGGACGACGACGGGCGTGTGGTCGGCATCTCGGCCATTGCCGGTGCAGTGGGCCTGCGTGAGCCCTGGTACAACTACCGCGTGGGCCTGACGGTCAGCGCGTCGCAAGAACTGAACATCTATCGCGAAATCCCGACGCTGTTCCTGGCCAACGACCTGACCGGCAACTCGGAACTGTGCTCGCTGTTCCTCCACGCCGATGCGCGCAATGGTCTTAACGGTCGTCTGCTGTCCAAGGCGCGGATGATGTTCATCGCTGAATTTCCCGAGCTGTTTGGCGCCAAGATCATCGCTGAGATGCGCGGCATGTCCGACGAGCAAGGCCACTCGCCATTCTGGGAAAGCCTGGGTCGTCACTTCTTCAAGATGGAATTCAGCCAGGCCGACTACCTGACGGGCGTTGGCAATCGCGCGTTCATCGCCGAGTTGATGCCGAAATTTCCGCTGTACAGCTGCTTCCTGTCGGAAGCGGCGCGCAACGTCATCGGGCGGGTGCACACCAGCACCGAGCCTGCGCTGACCATGCTCAAGGCAGAGGGCTTCAGCTATCAAGGCTACGTCGACATTTTCGACGCAGGCCCGGCTATTGAATGCGAAACCGGCAAGATCCGAGCAGTGCGTGACAGTCAGGCGCTGGTGTTGGCCGTAGGCACGCCGGGCGACGATGCGACGCCTTTCCTCATTCACAACCGCAAGCGCGAAGACTGCCGTATCACCGCAGCGCCTGCGCGTTTTGCGGCGGGCACGCTGGTGGTCGATCCGATGACCGCCAAACGCTTGCGTCTTACCGCAGGCGATCAGGTGCGAGCCGTGCCTTTGTCTCCAGCTCGGGAGGGTGTGTGATGTCGACTTTGTATATCGCCGGCACCTGGCAGGCCGGGCAGGGCGAGGCGTTCGAGTCGCTGAATCCGGTGACCCAAGAGGTGATCTGGACTGGGCAAAGCGCGACGACTGAACAGGTGGACGCTGCGGTGATAGCGGCGCGTCAGGCGTTTCCCGCGTGGGCGACCCGCACACTGGAAGAGCGCATTGTCGTGCTCGAAGCCTTCGCTGCCGCGCTGAAAACACGTGCCGATGAGATCGCTCACTGCATCGGCGAGGAAACCGGCAAGCCCCTGTGGGAGTCTGCGACGGAAGTGACCAGCATGGTCAACAAAGTCGCGATTTCGATCCAGAGCTACCGCGAGCGCACGGGCGAGAAAAGTGGTCCGCTGGGCGATGCCACGGCAGTGCTGCGGCACAAGCCCCATGGTGTGGTCGCAGTGTTCGGCCCTTACAACTTCCCCGGCCATTTGCCGAACGGGCACATCGTCCCGGCGCTGTTGGCGGGCAATGCGGTGGTGTTCAAGCCCAGCGAGCTGACGCCGAAGGTCGCCGAACTGACCGTGAAGTGCTGGATTGAAGCAGGCTTGCCAGCGGGGGTGCTGAACCTGGTGCAAGGTGCTCGGGACACCGGTATCGCGCTGGCCGCCAACGCGGGAATCGACGGCCTGTTCTTCACCGGCTCCAGCCGCACCGGCAATTCGCTGCATCAGCAATTTGCCGGTCGCCCGGACAAGATCCTTGCGCTGGAAATGGGCGGCAATAACCCGCTGGTGGTGGATCAGGTGGCCGATGTCGATGCGGCGGTGTACACCGTGATTCAGTCGGCGTTCATTTCGGCAGGTCAGCGCTGCACGTGCGCTCGTCGTCTTCTGGTGCCGCAAGGTTCGTGGGGAGATGCGTTCGTGACGCGTTTGGTAGAGGTCAGCAAAACCATTCAAGTGGGCGCGTTCGATGAGCAGCCCGCACCGTTCATGGGCTCGGTCATTTCCCTGCGTGCTGCGCAGGCACTGATCGATGCGCAAGAGCAGTTGCTGGCCAATGGCGCGATAGCGTTGTTGGAAATGACCCAGCCAGATGTTAACGCCGCGTTGCTGACGCCGGGCATTATTGACGTCAGCGACGTGAACGATCGGCCAGATGAAGAGCTGTTCGGCCCCTTGTTGCAGGTGATTCGGTACGTAGATTTCGATGCAGCCATCGCTGAAGCCAACAACACGCAATATGGCCTGGCGGCGGGGTTGCTCTCGGATTCGCAAGCGCGTTACCAGCAGTTCTGGCTGCAAAGCCGGGCGGGCATCGTCAATTGGAACAAGCAATTGACGGGTGCCGCGAGCACCGCGCCGTTCGGTGGTGTGGGGTCATCGGGTAACCATCGCGCCAGTGCGTATTACGCAGCGGATTATTGCGCGTACCCGGTGGCGTCGCTGGAGGCGGGGGCGTTGGCGTTGCCAGCAAGCCTGACGCCGGGCATCACATTGACTTGAGGGTTGACGCTTGATCTGTGGGAGCCGGCTTGCTGGCGAATGCTTCGGTCCAGATATATCAATGTCGACTGACACGCCGCCTTCGCCAGCAAGCCGGCTCCCACAGGTTTTGTGCAGCAGCAGTGCCAAACGAACATTGATGTTTATAAAAACAGATCCACGGAGCCTCACCGATGAAATCCTGTGAAGTCAACTTTGACGGTCTAGTGGGGCCAACCCACAACTACGGTGGGTTGTCCTACGGCAACGTCGCGTCCCAGAGCAATTGCCAGCAATCGTCCAACCCGCGCGAGGCCGCGTTGCAGGGGCTGGCGAAGATGAAAGCGCTGATGGACATGGGCTTCACCCAAGGCGTGCTGGCGCCACAGGAGCGTCCGGACGTCGCGGGTCTTCGCAAGCTGGGTTTCAGTGGCACCGATGCGCAGGTCATCCAGCGTGCAGCCAAAGAGTCCATGCCGTTGCTGGTCGCCAGTTGCTCGGCATCCAGCATGTGGGTTGCCAACGCGGCCACCGTCAGCCCGAGTGCCGACACCGCTGACGGTCGTGTGCATTTCACCGCCGCCAACCTCAACTGCAAATACCACCGCAGCATCGAGCATCCGACCACCAGTCGCGTGTTGGGCGCGATGTTCGCCAATCAGGCGCATTTCGCGCATCACGCCGCCTTGCCTGCCGTCGCCCAGTTTGGCGATGAAGGTGCGGCCAACCACACGCGCTTCTGCCGCAGCTATGGCGAGGCCGGGGTGGAGTTTTTCGTCTTCGGGCGTGCAGCGTTCGACACCCGCTTCCCGACGCCCCAGAAATACCCGGCGCGCCAGACCCTGGAAGCCTCGCAAGCCGTGGCGCGTCTGCACGGCCTGAGTGACGAGGGCGTGGTCTATGCGCAACAGAACCCGGCGGTGATCGACCAGGGCGTGTTCCATAACGATGTGATCGCGGTCGGCAACGGTGAAGTGCTGTTCTATCACGAAGATGCTTTTCTCAATACCGAGCATATGCTCAGCGAGTTGCACGACAAACTGAGTCGTCGCGGCGGGCGTTTCCAGGCCATTTGCGTGCCGCGCACTGAAGTGGGCGTCGAGGACGCCGTGCGTTCTTACCTGTTCAACAGCCAGTTGCTGTCGCGCCCGGACGGCTCGATGCTGCTGATCGTGCCGGAAGAATGCCGCAGCAACGAACGCGTCTGGCATTACCTGCAACGTCTGATGGCCGACGACAGCCCGATTCGCGAAGTGAAGGTCTTCGATCTCAAGCAAAGCATGCAGAACGGCGGCGGGCCGGCGTGCCTGCGTTTGCGAGTGGCGTTGAATGAAACGGAACTGGCGGCGGTCAATCCAGGGGTTATCATGACCGCGCCGCTGTACGACACGCTGACCCAGTGGGTGGACAAGCACTATCGCGATCGTCTGAGCGAAAGTGATCTCGCAGATCCCCAACTGCTGATCGAGTGCCGTACGGCGCTGGATGAACTGACACAGCACCTGAAACTGGGTGCGGTCTATCCTTTCCAGATCAATTGAGCCCTTTGCGACATTGCGTCTCGCCTGATTGGTGTCAGGCAGGCAATGTCTTCGCGTTTTAGAGAGAGAATTTTTGTCATGAGCGACGCCCTGCGTTTGATCCTTGAAGACACCGACGGCACCCAGCTGGAAACCTCCTGCACTCGCTTTGCCGTGATCTGGCAGGGCAAGGAAGTCTGGATTCAACAGGACGGTCGTGGCCAGTTGCTGATCGGCGTGGACGTCGAAGAGGGCGACACCGAGTACGCCAACCTGCTGTTGCGTCCGATGGCCACCAACCTGGTCAGCCTGCAACTGGAGATGGAAGCGGCTGACGCAGATGACGAAGAAGACGGCCACGTACACGGTCCGGACTGCAACCACTAAGCTTTAGCAGGAATCCGCCCCATGCTCGCCCTCGGCAAACTGCTTGAACTGACCCTGGCAGGTCGTGAACCCGCCGAAAAGACTCAACTGACCGTCGAAGGCGTGCGCATGCGCTGGCTGGCCGAGGGGGCGCTGGAAGTCCGGCCCCCCGAAGCGAAAGACAACGGCACTGACCTGCTGTTGTCCGCAGGCATCCATGGTAATGAAACCGCCCCCATCGAGCTGCTCGATGACCTGATCCATGCCATCGCCCGCAGCGAACTCAAACCTCGGACGCGGATTCTGTTTCTGTTCGGCAACCCCGAAGCGATGCGTCGCGGCGAGCGTTACATCGAACAGGACGTCAACCGGCTGTTCAACGGCCGCCACGAGCTGAGCAGCGGCAACGAAGCCATTCGCGCCTGTGAGCTGGAGCGTCTGGCGGCGAGTTTTTTCAACATTCCCGATCGCTATCGCCTGCATTACGACCTGCACACGGCCATTCGTGGCTCGAAGATCGAGCAATTCGCGCTGTATCCCTGGAAAGAAGGGCGCCAACACTCGCGCCGTGAACTCGTGCGTCTGCACGGTGCGGGAATGGAAGCGGTGCTGCTGCAGAACAAGCCTTCGGTGGTGTTCAGCGCCTACACCTACGACAAGCTGGGGGCAGAGGCCTTCACCCTTGAACTGGGCAAGGCGCGGCCATTCGGACAGAACCAGCAGGTCGACCTGTCGCGCTTGCGAACGACGCTGATAAACCTGATTCAAGGCACCGAACCGTTGGTGGGCGATGAAATAGACGGGTTGAAACTGTTCAGTGTTGCCCGGGAAATCATCAAGCACAGCGATGCATTCCGTCTGCATTTGCCCGCGGACATCGAAAACTTTACCAAGCTGGATAAAGGCTTTGTGCTGGCCGAAGACCTGGCCGATTCACGCTGGGTGGTGGAAGAAGAGGGCGCCCGCATCATCTTCCCGAACCCGAAGGTCAAGAACGGGCTGCGCGCAGGGATTCTGATCGTGCCGACGACGGATGAGCAGTTGGGCTGACAGAGCTACGACGATTGTCTCGATCATTGTGGGAGCCGCCTTGGTGGCGAAGGCAGTTGACGGGGCAACATAGAATCTTTCACAAAAAATGGCAGCACTCCTGAGAGCGCCGCCATTCCATCAACCTGCTGCTTTCTGCGGCTCTGCCAAACGGCGCACTGCACGCAATTTGGTCAGCGTATCGGCGCAGGTCTTCGCCGCTTCCTGACCCTTGTGCACGAAGTGGTTGAAGAAGTAGTTGTGGTGCTCTTCACCCGCGTGGAAATGGTGCGGGGTCAAAACCACCGAGAACACCGGCACCTCGGTTTCCAGTTGAACCTGCATCAAGGCGCTGATCACCGATTGCGCAACGAACTCGTGACGATATATACCGCCATCGACCACCAGACCTGCCGCGACGACGCCGCCGTAGCGACCGGTCTTGGCCAGCAATTTGGCATGCAGGGGGATTTCAAAAGCGCCGCCGACTTCGAAAAAGTCGATATCGCTCTCGGCATAGCCGTGGTTGGCCATCTCGGCGACAAAGCCCTTGCGTGCCTGATCGACGATATCTTTGTGCCAGCAAGCTTGAATGAAGGCAATGCGCTCATGAGCGTGAATAGCGGTGGGTTGCATCTGTTCTGACTCCTGTTTAATGAAAAAACAGGGCGTTTGGATCGAAGGGGATGCCAGGGTACGGTCGTCAGCCATCCGGGTAAAACGCACCCGTGATGAGGCTGCGAGACGATCCTGTGTACCTATCCCGTTCTCTCTTCATCCGGACTATGACCGTCGGCTCTGGAATCACACCAGATCTGCTGACCTCCTGCACAGGCACAACCCTGCAAGAGCGCTCGCGGGCTAGACGCTTTGCACGCCATTACCGCCGGTGGGGAATCGCACCCCGCCCTGAGAACGTTACCGACGATTTCTCGTCGGCGTGCAGTTTGTAACACAGATTTTCAGAATGTGCATGGAGCCTTTTGGATGGGTTTCATCAGCTTTTCTTATAAGCGTGGCTTGGCAATCCCTGGCGCAGCCTTGATTATCTTCGGCTCAGACCTCAAGACTGAGGTTCAACCAGCTATCAGGGAGCTTCATCGTGACGGTTATCGATCTGCGCAGCGACACAGTGACCCAACCCACCGCAGGCATGCGCGAGGCCATGGCTCGCGCGCCACTGGGTGACGACGTGTATGGCGAAGACCCGACAGTCAATAAGCTGGAGTCGTGGTTGGCGCAGCGTCTTGGGTTTGCGGCGGCACTGTTCGTACCCACCGGCACCATGAGCAATCTGTTGGGCCTGATGGCGCATTGTGAGCGCGGTGACGAATACATCGTCGGCCAGCAGGCGCACACCTACAAATACGAAGGCGGCGGTGCGGCGGTATTGGGGTCGATCCAGCCACAACCGCTGGACAATCAGCCCGACGGTTCGCTCGACTTGAATGATGTGCAGGCCGCCATCAAGGCCGACGATTTCCATTTCGCTCGCACCCGTTTGCTGGCGTTGGAAAACACCATGCAGGGCAAAGTGCTGTCATTGGAGTACCTGAGAGCCGCGCGCACGCTGACGAGCGAGAAGGGGCTGGGCCTGCACCTGGATGGCGCCCGTCTCTATAACGCGGCGGTCAAACTGGGCGTCGATGCTCGTGAAATCACTCGCCACTTCGATTCGGTGTCGGTCTGCCTGTCCAAAGGACTGGGCGCGCCTGTCGGGTCAGTGTTGTGCGGATCGAGTGAGTTCATCGCCAAGGCGCGGCGTCTGCGCAAGATGGTCGGTGGCGGTATGCGTCAGGCCGGCTTGCTGGCCGCCGCAGGGTTATATGCGCTGGAGCACCAGGTGGAGCGTCTGGCTGAAGACCACGCCAACGCTGCGTTTCTGGGCAAGGCGTTGGGCGAGCTGGGTTTTGACGTCGAGCCGGTACAAACCAACATGGTCTATGTTCAGGTCGGTGAGCGAGCCGAGAAACTCAAGGCCTTTTGCGCTGAGCGGGGTATCGTCCTGAGCGCGGCGCCGCGTCTGCGCATGGTGACGCACCTGGATGCCTCGGCTGCGCAAATGGAACAGGTGGTCGCGGCATTTGCCGAATTTGGCAGCCGATAGTCGCCCTATAAACCAATTGGCAGCTTCTATCGTACAAAGTGACTGTACCGTAGCTGCAACGCCTATATAATGCGGCCCTTTGCCGTCGTTTCGTCGAATGACGTTATGCACCTGGCTCCGGCCGCAGTTCCCGTGGAAGAACCTATGAAAAGCGCAGAAATCCGTGAAGCCTTCCTTCGCTTCTTCGAAGAGCAAGGCCACACCCGTGTAGCCTCCAGCTCCTTGATTCCGGGCAATGACCCCACCCTGCTGTTCACCAACGCAGGCATGAACCAGTTCAAGGACTGCTTTCTGGGTCAGGAGAAGCGGGCTTATACCCGTGCTGTCAGCAGCCAGAAATGCGTGCGTGCCGGTGGCAAGCACAATGACCTGGAAAACGTCGGTTACACCGCCCGTCACCACACCTTCTTCGAAATGCTGGGTAACTTCAGCTTCGGTGACTATTTCAAGCGCGATGCGATCACCTTCGCCTGGACGTTCCTGACCTCCGAGAAATGGCTGAATCTGCCCAAGGAAAAGCTCTGGGTCACGGTCTACGCCACGGACGACGAAGCCTACGACATCTGGACCAAGGAAGTCGGCGTGCCGGCCGAGCGCATGGTTCGCATCGGCGACAACAAGGGGGCGCCGTACGCGTCCGATAACTTCTGGACCATGGGCGATACCGGCCCGTGCGGTCCGTGCACCGAGATTTTCTACGATCACGGCGCTGACATCTGGGGCGGCCCGCCCGGTTCGCCAGAAGAAGACGGCGACCGCTACATCGAGATCTGGAACAACGTTTTCATGCAGTTCAACCGCACTGCCGACGGCGTGCTGCATCCGCTGCCAGCGCCATCGGTGGACACCGGCATGGGCCTGGAGCGGATCAGCGCCGTATTGCAGCACGTGCATTCGAACTACGAGATCGATCTGTTCCAGAGCCTGCTGGCCGCTGCCGCCAAGGCCATCGGTTGCACCAATGACAATCAGCCGTCACTGAAAGTCGTGGCTGACCACATTCGTTCCTGTGGCTTCCTGATTGCCGATGGCGTGCTGCCATCAAACGAAGGCCGTGGCTACGTGCTGCGTCGCATCATTCGCCGCGCTTGCCGTCATGGCAACAAACTGGGTGCCAAGGGCAGCTTCTTCTACCAGATCGTCGCGGCGCTGGTGGCCGAAATGGGCGAAGCGTTCCCTGAGTTGAAATCCCAACAGGCGCACATCGAGCGCGTGTTGAAAGCTGAAGAAGAGCAATTCGCCAAGACCCTGGAACAGGGCCTGAAGATTCTCGAACAGGATCTGGCTGAACTGAAAGGCACCGTGGTGCCGGGCGATGTGGTGTTCAAGTTGTACGACACCTACGGTTTCCCGATGGACCTCACCGGCGACATCGCCCGTGAGCGCAACCTGACCCTCGACGAAGTTGGCTTCGAGCGTGAAATGGACGCCCAGCGTGAGCGCGCGCGTTCGGCCAGCGCCTTTGGCATGGACTACAACAGCCTGGTCAAAGTGGACGTCGCCACCGAGTTCACGGGTTACCACGCGACGCGCGGCGACGCGAAAGTTGTGGCTATCTATAAGGAAGGCCAGTCGGTTCAGCAGTTGAACGAAGGCGAAGAGGGCGTGGTGATCCTCGATCGGACCCCGTTCTACGCGGAATCGGGTGGTCAGATCGGTGACTGCGGCTATCTCTCTGCCGGTGCTGCGCGCTTTGACGTGCGTGACACCACCAAGACCGGCGGCGCATTCCTGCACCACGGCGTACAAGCCTCGGGCAGCCTGTCGGTCGGTACTGCCCTGCAGACCGAAGTCGCTGCTGACGTACGCAAGGCCACTTCGCTGAACCACTCCGCCACTCACTTGCTGCACGCTGCATTGCGTCAGGTGCTGGGTGATCACGTTCAGCAGAAAGGCTCGTTGGTCGACAGCCAGCGCCTGCGCTTCGACTTCAGTCACTTCGAAGCGATCAAGCCTGAGCAGATCAAAGCGCTGGAAGACATCGTCAACGCTGAAGTGCGCAAGAACACCGCCGTCGAAACCGAAGAAACCGACATCGACACCGCCAAGAAGAAGGGCGCCATGGCGCTGTTCGGCGAGAAGTACGGCGACACCGTTCGCGTGCTGAGCATGGGTGGCGACTTCTCGGTGGAACTGTGTGGCGGTATCCACGCGGATCGTACCGGCGACATCGCGCTGTTCAAGATCATCAGCGAAGGCGGCGTGGCCTCTGGCGTGCGTCGTATCGAAGCGGTGACCGGTGCCGTTGCGCTGGCGTATCTGAATACCGCTGAAGAACAACTGAAGGAAGCCGCGAGCCTGATCAAAGGTAATCGCGACAACCTGCTGGACAAGCTGACCGCTGTCCTGGAACGCAATCGCCTGTTGGAAAAACAACTGGAACAACTGCAGGCCAAGGCGGCCAGCGCGGCGGGCGACGATCTGTCGAACGCTGCGGTGGACGTCAAGGGTGCCAAGGTCCTCGCTGCCCGTCTCGACGGTCAGGATGGCAAGGCGCTGCTGGCGCTGGTGGACCAGTTGAAGAACAAACTCGGCCGCGCAGTGATCCTGCTCGGCGGTGTGCATGAGGAAAAGGTCGTGCTGGTGGCGGGTGTCACCAAAGACCTGACTGGCCAACTCAAAGCCGGTGATTTGATGAAGCAAGCGGCTGCCGCCGTGGGCGGTAAAGGTGGCGGTCGTCCTGATATGGCACAAGGCGGTGGCGTTGATGCCGCAGGCCTGGACGCAGCGCTTGCGCTCGCGGTTCCGTTCGCCGAACAGGGAATTTAAGTCGACCCATCGCAGCCTTCTTCAAAGGGAGGCTGCGGCGCTACGCGGTTTGAATGTTTAACGGGCGCCCTTACGGGCCGAGGCGGCTTTGAGATGGCTTTAATCGTACAGAAATTTGGCGGCACCTCCGTGGGCTCGATCGAGCGCATCGAGCAGGTGGCCGACAAAGTCAAAAAATTCCGCGAGTCGGGCGATGACCTGGTAGTGGTGCTGTCCGCCATGAGCGGCGAGACCAATCGCCTGATCGATCTGGCCAAGCAGATCAACGGCAATCCGGATCCTCGTGAGCTGGACGTGATCGTTTCCACCGGCGAGCAGGTCACCATTGCCCTGCTGGCCATGGCCCTGATCAAGCGCGGTGTGCCTGCGGTGTCCTACACCGGTAATCAGGTGCGCATCCTGACCGACAACGCGCACAACAAGGCGCGTATCCTGCAGATCGACGATCAGAAAATTCGCGCTGACCTGAAAGCCGGTCGAGTGGTCGTGGTTGCAGGTTTCCAGGGGGTCGACGAAAACGGCAATATCACGACCCTGGGCCGTGGCGGCTCCGACACCACTGGTGTGGCCCTGGCTGCGGCGCTGAAGGCAGATGAATGCCAGATCTACACCGACGTCGATGGTGTCTACACCACTGACCCGCGTGTGGTGCCTCAGGCTCAGCGTCTGGAAAAGATCACCTTCGAAGAGATGCTGGAAATGGCCAGCCTCGGTTCCAAGGTGTTGCAGATCCGCTCGGTGGAATTCGCCGGCAAGTACAACGTCCCGCTGCGCGTGCTGCACAGCTTCAAGGAGGGTCCGGGTACCCTCATTACCATCGATGAAGAGGAATCCATGGAACAGCCGATCATTTCGGGCATCGCCTTCAACCGTGACGAGGCCAAGCTGACCATTCGTGGCGTCCCTGACACTCCAGGCGTTGCTTTCAAGATTCTGGGCCCGATCAGCGCCGCGAACATCGAGGTGGACATGATCGTGCAGAATGTTGCGCACGATAACACCACCGATTTCACCTTCACCGTGCACCGCAACGAGTACGAGAAGGCTCTGAGCGTGCTGGAAAATACCGCGAAGGAAATCGGCGCACGCGAAGTGATCGGTGACACCAAGATTGCCAAGGTCTCCATCGTTGGCGTCGGCATGCGTTCTCACGCGGGCGTTGCCAGCCGCATGTTCGAGGCATTGGCCAAGGAAAGCATCAACATTCAGATGATCTCCACTTCTGAAATCAAGGTTTCGGTCGTGATCGAAGAGAAGTATCTGGAACTGGCCGTGCGCGCGCTGCACACGGCGTTCGAACTCGACGCTCCCCGCCAGGGCGAGTAAGAGCTGAAGCAAAAGGCGCGGTCGAGACCGCGCCTTTTGTGTTTCTGACGTGCACGAGAAAACTGATTTTTTCCCGGCGCTAGTCAATACTCAGGGTGCTGGCCTGTTGCCGCTTGCGGCGCGGGCCGATGCCTTTCGGTTGTGCAGACTGCAGTCCCTGAATTGAGGTTGAGGAGATAGGTATGCTGATTTTGACCCGTCGGTGCGCGGAGAGCCTGATTATTGGTGACGGTGAGATCACCGTGACCGTGCTCGGCGTTAAAGGTAATCAGGTACGAATTGGGGTCAATGCGCCCAAGGAAGTGGCTGTTCACCGTGAGGAGATCTACCTGCGCATCAAGAAAGAGAAGGACGAGGAACCAAGCCATTAATTTTATTTGAATTTTTGGTTTGCAAACGGGGAAAAGGGTGGTTATTATACGCCCCGTGTTGCGGAGAGCTGGCCGAGTGGCCGAAGGCGCTCCCCTGCTAAGGGAGTACACCTCACAAGGGTGTCGGGGGTTCGAATCCCCCGTTCTCCGCCATTATTTGCGTAGTACGTTGTAATCTGGCTTCTTCTGTAAGTTGTTGAAATTACTAGAAAAAGTGCTTGACCAAGAGATTTAACGGCCTATAATGCGCGGCAACAAATGCACTCGTAGCTCAGCTGGATAGAGTACTCGGCTACGAACCGAGCGGTCACAGGTTCGAATCCTGTCGAGTGCACCATTTAAGCGTTACTTGTAGTGATACAGGTAGTAGCTTTAAGAAAGAGCCTGGCTTCAACAGGTCTTCGGAAGCACCACTCACTTCCAGAAGTAAAATGCATTGACCAGAGGTGAGCTGGTTTAACAAGCGCCAATTGCACTCGTAGCTCAGCTGGATAGAGTACTCGGCTACGAACCGAGCGGTCACAGGTTCGAATCCTGTCGAGTGCACCATAAAACGAAAAGCCCGCATGCAAATGCGGGCTTTTTGCTTTTCTACGGTTTGCTTTTTGAGCGGCCGCTTTTTACGCAGCCGTGTTCGTCAAACGTGACCTGCCGGCTTCGTCCCTTCTTTTCGGCGTAGACGTAACGCACCTCGCCGTTGCGGCCAATGATCTTGTCCGGTTTTCCCAGCAGGCTTTCCACGTCCCGTTTCGTCATGCCCGTTGGCGTTTGCTGATTGATGATCGCCTTGCGTCGCAGCTCCGGGCTGAGCACGTTTCCACAGCCATCGTCGCGTTGCCCGACAATCACTAGCTCATTGTTCGGCACTTTTGCTGATGGCTTGCTGTGAGGCGGCGAGGGAAGGCGTGTTCCGGGAGGTGGGCTATTCGCGTTTTGCGAGCTGGCGGATTGACCGAAGGGGCAGCTCAAGGTCGTGAAGGTGACGTGGCCGCGTTCGTCTTCGCAGCGGTTGACCGTTGTTGCCCACGTACACGCAGGCAGAAAAAACAGCGCAGCAAAAATGGCTTTGCGGGTGTCGAAGCGCATGATGCAGTCCTCCTTGACGGGATGTCAGAGGAGGCTAGCCAGATGTATTTTTTTCGGCGAGCGTGTTTTCTTCTCGGGATGTGACGTCGTAGCAATAACGACTCGGACAATGCTTAACATTGTGTTGCAAGCGATTGTTCCGCGTTGAATTTTTAACATGCAGACCCGGCAAGCGGTGTATCATTGCGCCCGTCAGCCCCGCCGGGGCTTGTGGAATACCTCCATGGACTTACCCAGTAGCAACTTAGAACCAAGCTGTACCAATCAAGAATCGACTGATTGATCTTCCGGCGTGCTCCACTGCTGGGAGTGGAGTTCGCCTATGACCGAAGTAGAAGTAAAGAAAACGCAGGAAAGCCTTCAGGATCGCCTCGCTCAAGTCGTTGATCTGCTGCAGCGCCAGCGTGTTGTCGAGGACCTGACCCATCGCCAGGAAGGCCAGCACCAGGACCGTGTTGAAAATCTGGTTCACCGGCAGAACCTGGTCGAGCTGCAACGCAAGCTCGATGATCTGCACTCCGCCGACGTCGCCTATATTCTCGAAGCCTTGCCTGTTGAGGACCGTCTGACGGTCTGGCAACTGGTCAAGGCCGAGCGCGACGGTGACATCCTCCTCGAAGTGTCCGACTCCGTTCGTGAAACGCTGATCGCCGACATGGACGATCACGAGCTGTTGGCCGCTGCCAAGGAAATGGACGCGGACGAACTCGCCGACCTCGCGCCGGAATTGCCGCGCGACGTCGTACATGAATTGATGGAAGCGCTGGACAGCCAGCAGCGTGAGCGTGTGCGTTCAGCGCTTTCCTATGATGAAGAGCAAGTCGGCGCCTTGATGGACTTCGAGATGGTCACCATCCGCGAAGACGTCAGCCTCGAAGTGGTTTTGCGCTACCTGCGTCGCCTCAAGGAGTTGCCGGGTCACACCGACAAGCTGTTCGTGGTCGATTACGACGGGGTGCTCAAGGGCGTGTTGCCGATCAAGCGCCTGCTGGTCAACGATCCTGAAAAACAGGTATCGGAGGTCATGGCCAGTGACCCTGTGAGTTTTCATCCGGATGGCGATGCGTACGAAGCTGCGCAGGCTTTCGAGCGTTATGACCTGATTTCCTCGCCCGTTGTAGACAAGAACGGCAAGCTGATTGGCCGCTTGACCATCGACGAAATGGTCGACCTGATTCGTGAAGAGAGCGAGTCCGAAGTCCTTAACATGGCCGGTTTGCGTGAAGAAGAAGACATCTTCGCTTCGGTATGGCGCTCCTTGCGCAACCGTTGGTCCTGGCTGGCGGTCAACCTGATCACGGCGTTCATCGCATCGCGTGTGATCGGCCTCTTTGAAGGCTCTATCGAGAAGCTGGTCGCGCTCGCGGCCCTGATGCCGATCGTGGCCGGGATTGGTGGCAACTCAGGCAATCAGACCATCACCATGATCGTTCGCGCGATGGCGCTGGACCAGGTGAGCACCGGAAATACGTCACGCTTGATGCGCAAGGAGCTGGGTGTCGCATTGGTCAACGGCCTGATCTGGGGCGGCGTGATTGGTGTTGTGGCTTACATGCTCTATCACAGCTGGTCGCTGGGTGTGGTGATGACGGCAGCGATGACGCTTAACCTGTTGCTGGCCGCCTTCATGGGGGTATTGATTCCGATGACGCTGGCCCGGCTGGGGCGTGATCCGGCGATGGGTTCCAGTGTCATGATCACAGCCATGACTGACAGTGGCGGCTTCTTCATTTTCCTGGGGCTTGCGACGTTGTTCCTGCTCTAACGTTGTGAGACAAAGCAAACCGCCCAGCAGGGCGGTTTTTTATTGGGCGCAACAGTCGGGTGCGCGCTTACACGCGCACAAAAAAGCCAGCGATACGCTGGCTGTTTTGGTCGTTGGCCGGGAGGGCTTATTCCTCGTCGCCCAGGCTGGTGTCGTGAGCAATCAGCGACACCAGAGCATTCTGCTGGCGATGAGCGAGCTGGCGGAAGCGTTGCAGCAATTCGCGCTCATGCAGCGACAGTTCAGGACTGTCCAGACGCAGTTTAGGCTCGTCACCCAAGGCGCCTTCCTGAATCAGGCTTTGTTCGAGGCGCGCAATGATTTCAGAGTTCATGCTGCGATGGTTGTCCTTGGAGACTTCGGCGATGCGCTCGCGCATGCCTTCCGGAAGACGGACAACGAACTTGTCAGCTGTGCGACTGGAATAATTGGCCTGTTTCATAGGGCTCATATATTTAACCGATTTAGTTCAAAAGGGAGGCGGTTCATGCATTTGGCCGCGAGATGTCATCGTCTGACTATCATTTCGGCGAAATGTTCAACCTGCCCAACATAAAGGTCCGTCATCATGCATCAATCCGTCGGAACCTTGGCGTCAAATCTGTGACAAATATTGAACTAGATAAAGGCGTTTAGCCAGCACCAATTATCAGAAATGCGTTCTGGTTTGCAAAGTTCCGAGGTATCGCTTATCCGGGCGATAGCCACAGATTACGCGGGTTTTCGCCATGATGGCTATCTGTCTTCAGGGTAGAACTGTCCACGAAAAAATTCGAGAAAGCGTCCAAGAAAGAGACGAAGGGTCTGTCGGCGAGGTGTTAGCTAGTCAATAACGCGAGCAGAAGGTCAGATCGGGCAGCGGGAAACAGGGCGAACAGTGTAGAACTTTTCTCCAGTTAGGGCTTTGCCTGACGCAGCACCGGGTCAAATTTGATCCGTCGCCCGGCAACCAATGCCAAAAGGAACAGCGAGGCAAAAACGCCCGCAGACGTCTTGGCGATCATCCCGAATGGCTCCATTGAAGGCGTGAGTAATTGGTCGGCGGCGAGCGCCATGAGGGTCAGGATCAGAAAGGATAAAGCGGCTTTTGACATGACGGTTCTCGTAAAAGACAAACAGGCAACTCAGTGAAGGTTGTTGAATCAGAACACCCAGCGCTCGGTACGCTCGACGGGAATGGCCTCGTCGGTATCGTTGGCCAGCATGGCGTCGGAACGGAGGCTCGGGATTGTGGCGTAGCGTGGGGTCTGCTTGATCAGAAAATGCGGTTGAGCCTGAACGGCAACGCTCTCGGTTTTGCGGCCATCGTCCTGAAAGTGGAAGGCTACCAACGCGGCGAAGGCTGCGGCGTTCAATAGGGAGAGCGTGATGTTCATCTCGATTACCTTCGCTTGAATTGATCTATGAAGGGGGGGCACGAGAGTGATAATGCAGTGCGCATGCCAAGCGAATTGAATAAAAAATATTTTAAAAATCAATAAGTTAAGTTTTAAATGATCGTGTTGTGGATTGCAGTTTGCAATGATGCCATTTTGCACCATTGCAATTTGCATGATGACCTTTTCGTGCCAGTCAAATGCCCGGCGGACTACAGCCCAAAAAGACAATGACGACATGACAAAACAATGGCTTGCCGTTAACATGCTCGCCGTCTCGCCAGCGCCATTCCGCGCGTTGGCACCGTGTCTCAGTAGCTCAATTGGATAGAGCATCCCCCTCCTAAGGGGAAGGTTGTGAGTTCGAACCTCGCCTGGGACACCACCCTTTCTCCTGTTGACTTCTCTCGCCCATTTTCACGCCGACACCTCTGGCCTCTGCCCTTCAGTGATTCGCTCGATGGCCCTAAGTGGTCCAACCAGTTCAGTCAAGCCCAATCGGCTGCCCATCATTCGATTCGGCGGATCTACGCTGGTGCGAGGTGTCTAGATCATGCCTTTGCCCTATCGTTTTTAGGCTTGATCGCCGATGATAGGGCACTCACACGTGCCAACACTTCAAGGAAACTCCATGGCCTCGCCGAGCATTACGATCGAACGTTATTCCCCAGGCGACGAGCAGGGCATTGTCGCGCTCATCGTGCCCATTCAGCGCGAAGAGTTCGGCATTGCGATCTCGGCGGAAGATCAGCCGGATCTCATGGACATTCCGTCTTTTTACCAGGCGGGTGCTGGCGACTTCTGGGTGGCGCGTGCGCAAGGCGAAGTGATCGGCACCATCAGCATGAAAGACATCGGCAATGGCGATGTCGCCTTGCGCAAGATGTTTGTGGGGGCCGAGTGGCGTGGCCGGGAGTTTGGCGTGGCGAAGCGTTTGCTCGAATGCCTGATCGAGGCAGCGAAGGCACGCGGGGTGCGCGCGATCTATCTGGGCACGACGGCCAAATTCCTCGCGGCCCATCGTTTCTATGAAAAGCACGGATTCGAGTTGATCGAACCCGAACACCTGCCGTCCAGTTTTCCTCTCATGAAGGTCGATACCCGCTTTTACACCCTCGCGCTCTGATTCACCTCTCGGTGCGGTAGAAAGACTTCGGCAACCGATTCGGCACCGCGTGCAGGGGGAGGGCGTAGGCGATACCGATGCTCAAAAAAAAGCCACGGGGTTTGCGCCCCGTGGCTTCGCGTTCACTGCATCATCGATGCGGCGAGATCACAGCGCCATGTCGTTTGCAGGCTTGCTTTCCAGCGGCTTGGTCGAACCGGTGTCGTTGGAGATGCTGGTGCCAACGCTCTGGTCGATGACCGGCGGTTTTTCCAGTTGCAGGACTTCAGCGGTGTAGTTCCACTCCTGCTGAACAGCGGCCGGCGAGTCGTTCAGCTTGGTGCCGTAGCTCGGGATGATCTGGTGGATTTTGGCTTGCCACTCAGGGGTCGCGACCTTGTCCTTGAAGACCTTTTCCAGCACGTTCAGCATGATCGGCGCAGCGGTCGAAGCACCTGGCGATGCGCCCAGCAGAGCAGCGATGCTGCCGTCCTGAGAAGAAACGACTTCGGTGCCCAGTTTCAGCACGCCGCCTTTCTCGGCATCACGTTTGATGATCTGTACACGCTGACCGGCTTGCCACAGGCGCCAGTCTTCTTTCTTGGCGTGCGGGAAGTATTCCTGCAACGCTTTGAAGCGGTCGTCGTCAGACAGCATCAACTGACCGGCGAGGTACTCGACCAGCGGGTACTGCTCGATGCCTACTTTGGTCATTGGCCAGAAGTTGTGGGTGGTCATGCTGCTGAACAGGTCCAGGTACGAACCTTCTTTCAGGAACTTGGTGGAGAAGGTGGCGAATGGGCCAAACAGAATCACGCGCTTGCCGTCCAGCACGCGGGTGTCCAGGTGCGGAACCGACATGGGTGGCGCGCCGGTGGACGCGATGCCGTAGGCTTTGGCCATGTGTTGCAGGGCAACGTCCTGGTTATCGGTGACCAGGAACGAACCACCGACCGGGAAGCCCGCGTAGTCACGGCCTTCCGGAATGCCGGATTTCTGCAGCAGTTTCAGCGCGCCGCCGCCTGCACCGATGAACAGGAACTTGGCGTCGGTGCCGCTGGTGGTGCCGTCTTTCAGGTTCTTGTACGAGACGTGCCAGCTGCCGTCTTCGTTACGGGTGATGTCCTCGACCTCGGTGGAGAGCTTCAGGTTGAAGTTCGGGCGGGTCTGCAGGGCGCTCACGTATTGACGAGTGACTTCACCCCAGTTGACGTCGGTGCCGATTGGCGTCCAGGTGGTGGCCAGCTTCTGGTTAGGGTCGCGGCCTTCCATCATCAGCGGGACCCACTTGGCGATCTGCGCGTGGTCCTCGGAGAACTGCATCGGGCGGAACAGCGGGCTCGCTTGCAGGGCTTCGTAACGTTTTTTCAGGAATTTGATGTTGTCATCACCCCACACGAAGCTCATGTGCGGCGTGGTGTTGATGAACGAGTGCGGGTTCTTCAGCACGTCGCTGCGAACCTGCCAGGCCAGGAACTGACGGGTGACCTGAAACGCTTCGTTGATCTCGATGGCTTTGGAGATGTTGACTTTGCCGTCTTTGTCTTCCGGCGTGTAGTTCAGCTCGGCCAGGCCCGAGTGGCCGGTACCGGCGTTGTTCCAGCCGTTGGAGCTTTCTTCGGCGACGCCGTCCAGACGCTCGATCATTTCCATCGACCAGCCCGGCTCCAGCTCATTCAGCCAGACACCCAGGGTCGAACTCATGATGCCGCCGCCGATCAGCAGCACGTCCACTTTTTTGCTTTCAGCAGCGTGTGCCTGAAGCATCCCCAAAGAAATTGCCAGGCCCAGCAGCGCCTTGCTCGTCGTTTTGATCATTGCACGCATCCAGTTGATAGAACGTTATCCGCCTGCCGCTTGGTCGAGGCGATACCCGAGGCTTCACGTCTGCTCCGACGTATGAGAAGGCCCGGTGTCGCGCCCGGCGGGCGAGGGTAGGGTTCAAGGTCGATGGAAACGGACCTTGAGTTCTGTGTCCCTCCGCGCTGGCTTCTTGTTAGATCATTGGATTCAGCAGCTTGAGTAAACAACAAATATCCCGCAGGACTCGGTCATCAGGTCCAAGTGATCTGCGAGGGGCGGCGATTGTACCTGAAATGTTATTTACGACAAAACATGTGCCAATTTAGTCAATACGCCAATGTGTCACAGGTGGCAAACAGATGGCTTGCCCGGGTTGGATTGCCGACCGCGTTGTGGGAGCCGGCTTGCTGGCGAAGGCGTTTGAACATTCACATCTATCTGTGTGGGTTGAGTGAACGCATTCGCCAGCAAGCCGGCTCCCACGGCCTTCCGCCAGAAGCCAGGCCGAGCGCCTCAACTAAAGGGTGAACTTGCCCACCATCGAATTGAACGACACCGCCAGTCGCGACAGTTCCTGGCTCGATGCGCTGGTCTGATTGGCGCCCGCAGCGGTCTGCGCCGAGAGGTCCTGAATGTTGACCAGGTTGCGGTCCACTTCACGGGCCACTTGCGCCTGTTCCTCGGCCGCGCTGGCGATCACCAGGTTGCGTTCGTTGATCTGGCTGACGCCCTCGCTGATGCGCTCCAGCGCAAGCCCCGCCTCGGTGGCCAGGCTCTGGGTGTTGACGGCAATCGCCTGGCTCTTGCCCATGGCCTGCACGGCTTCGTCGGCGCCGTTGCGCACCAGGGTGATCATCGATTCGATTTCACCGGTCGATGCCTGAGTGCGCGCGGCCAGAGCACGAACTTCGTCAGCCACCACCGCAAAACCACGGCCTTGCTCACCCGCGCGGGCAGCTTCGATGGCAGCGTTGAGCGCCAACAGGTTGGTTTGTTCGGCGATGCCGCGAATCACGTCCAGCACTTTGGTAATGTCGCGAATCTGCCCCGCCAGTGCTTCGACGCGCTGGGTCGAGTCGTTGATTTCCACGGTCATGGTGTTCATCGCCGCGACAGCCTGTTGCACCTGTTGTTGCCCTTTCTGTGCGTCATTGGCGGTCTGGGTCGAGACTTGCGAAGCGCTGGCGGCGTTGCGCGCCACTTCCTCGACCGCTGCGGTCATCTCGTTGACGGCGGTCGCGGCCTGCTGGATTTCGTCGTTCTGGCGCTGCAAGCCACGGCTGCTGTCGTCGGTCACGGCGGTCAGCTCTTCGGCGGCGGAGGCCAATTGGTCTGAGGCGTTGGCAATCTGCTGCACGGTGTTCTTCAGATTGCCCTGCATATTCGACAGGGCTTTGAGCAGTTGACCGGTTTCATCCTCGCCGCCCGCCGCGATGGCCTGAGTCAAGTCACCGCTGGCCACCCGTGCGGCGCTGTCCACCGAGAGATAGATGGGGCGGGTGATCATTCGGGTCACGATCAATCCCAGTGCGATGGCGCAGATCACCGCGATCAGCGAACCGACGATCAGTATCCACGTGACCTGCTGATCCGTTTCGATACCTGCTTGCGCGGATTCGCGAGCCTGACGGGCGTTGGATTCGATGATGATCTTCAGCTCGCCCATGGTTTTGCGGTAGGTCGGGGTGACACTGCTGGCGGCCAGTTTGCTGGCCTGTTCGAGATCGCCGCTCTGAATGACGGCGAAGGTGTTCTGCGCAGCCGAGACGTAGGCTGCCCAATCCCGTTCGAAATCATCGCCCGCCGCTTTTTCGTCTGCTTCCAGCGGCGTATTGCGATAGGCCTTGAAATCGGTGTCTGCCTGGGCCTGGTTTTCCTTGAACGACTGAATGACCGCGTTGATTTCTTCCGGGCTGGCCTTGATGGCGCTCAGGCCGATGACTTTGAAGAAGTCGCGGTTGGTGGCGATCACGTTGGCTTTGACCGAGTCGACTTTGGTGATCGAAAACATGTTGTTTTCAACCGTGTCTTGAAACAGGTCGTACAGACGCGAAATACCAGCCTGGCCTAATACACCGACCACGACCGTGATCAGCGCACACAGACAAAAAGCGGACAACAGTTTGGTCTTGAGTTTCAGATGGGAGAGCCAGGACATGGGCAGTACTCGGGCAGGAGGAGATGTCGCGACGCAGGGGCCGCTTTCCTTGCGTATCGGCGGCGCCGTGATGGACTTTACACGTTTTGAAATAACTACGATGAACGCCATCATTTAACGCGCTATTTGCGGATTTTGGATCCACGATCACTGCGCAATCATCACCCCAGTAATGGCTTTTGACCTGCAACAGAAGGTCTCGGCAGGAATCGGTAAATCTGTGTATGAAGGTCGCTTTTTCCCGCAACCATCACCTAAGCTTTACCCCATCGCCGCCGATAACCCGGACAAGCGGCGTCTCGTCGCACCGCAAGTGGCCAAAGCTGGTATGAAATAGCTTGATGGCAAATTGATGTTGGCTATCATCTGCCCCGCCGAAACGGGCAGCATGGCTGACCCGTTTTGTAATTGCCCCTGGGCTGATTTTTTCTCCCGTGACAGGAATCTCGATGCTGGCGTGGAACCAAAAAACCTTTCTGATCGTCGATGATTTCTCCGATTTTCGTAGCTCGGTCAGGTCGATGCTGCGCGAGTTGGGCGTCAAGGAAGTAGACACCGCAGACAACGGCGAGCAGGCGATCAAGGCCTGCTCGCAGAAGCGTTACGACTTTATTCTTCACGACTTCAACCTGGGGGATGGCAAGAAGAACGGTCAGCAAGTTCTGGAAGACCTGATGACCGACCGGCTCATCAGCCACGAAAGCGTGTTCGTCATGGTCACCGCCGAAAACAGCCAGGCGATGGTCATGAGTGCGCTGGAATGGGAGCCTGACGCCTACCTGACCAAGCCGTTCAACCGCGCGAGCCTGGCCCAGCGCCTGGAAAAGATCGTGCAGCGCAAGACCCTGCTCAAACCGATTCTTCAGGCACTGGATCGCGGCAAGCCTGCTGAAGTGCTGGCCGCGTGCGTCAACCTGACCAAACAGGACCCACGTTTCGCGCCGTTGTGCCTGCGTTACAAGGCTGATGCACTGCGAGATCTTAATCAGTTCGAACCGCTGGAAGCCTTTCTCAAATCGATTCTCGCCGACCGTCCACAGCCGTGGGCCTATTCGGCGTTGGGCAAGCTGTTGCTCAAGCGTGGGCGTAATGCCGAAGCGCAAACCGTTTATGAAGACGCGATTCGTGCCTTTAACACCATGCCCGTGTTGTTCGACGGCCTGGCCGATGTGCTGATCGCCAGCGGCGACAGCCGCCGTGCGCAGAAAATGCTGGAAGAGGCGGTGCGTCTATCGCCCTACGCGGTGCGTCGCCAGCGGCTGCTGGGCAAACTGGCGCTGGAAAATCAGGACTTCGACAGTGCCTCCAAAGCCTATCGTCAGGCGGTGTCGCAAGGTCAGTTCTCTCGCTTCAAGGACCCGGAAACCAATCTGGGGTTGGCGCAGGCGTTGATCAGCAAGGGCGGCGATCGCGGTCTGGATGCGCGCGCCCGTGTCGAGATCAACCAGACCTTGGGCGAGGTTGCCAAGGAATATACGGACGACGCGGGGCTTCAGGTCCGTGCACGCCTGATGAAAGCCACCAGTGTCGTCAGTTCCGACCCGGAAATGGCCGCCAAACTCACCGAGCAGGCCATGGCCCGGCTGGAGGGCATGGAACAGTTTCTCAGCGCCGATGCCGCGCTCGCCGTGGCGTCGCAGCTCAAACAGTTGGGGCAGGAATCAGCGGGCGCGGGCATTCTGAAAAGCTGCGCAGAGATTTACGGCGACGACCCGGTGGTCATGCAGAGCATCGCCAAACAGACCGACGACCCGGAAATCCTCAGTGCAGGCAAGGCGGCCATCGACCTGAACATGCAAGGCATTCGCAGTTATCGCGCAGGCAAACTGGGCGAGGCTCAGGACCTGTTCCGTCAGGGCCTGGCATTGCAACCGAAGAACATCAGTATCGCGCTGAACATGGCGCAATCGCTGTTGCACATGGGCGTGCAGAACCTCGACGCGGCGAGCCTGCAAGAGTGCCAGAACAGCCTGAAAATGGTGGGCAAAATGCCTGAGACCGATCCTCGGTACGAGCGTTATCAGAAATTGCGGCTCAAGGCGTTCGGCGGATGACGGATCAGGAACAGGGGCTGGATTTCTCAATGGTGATCGCCTCCACCGTCCACGACATGAAAAACTCGCTGGCCTCGCTGATTCAGGCCCATGGTCAATGGGTCAGGCAATTGCCAGAGGCCCAGCGTGGCACGGCAGAACAGGGCGTGATCGACTACGAATTCGCGCACCTGAACGGCATGCTGGTGCAGTTGCTGGGGCTGTACAAACTGGGCGTGAATCAACTGCCGCTGCGCCCGGACTACCACGAATTGGACGATTTCATCGAAGCGCAACTGGCGTTCCATGAGGAAGTGCTCGCCAGCCGTGGCATCGTGGCGCGTTACGAGGTGGAAGACTTCGGTCTGCCTGGTTTCTTCGACCGCGAGCTGATTGGCTCGGTGGTGTCGAACGTATTGATCAACGCCATTCGCTATGCGCGCAAGGACGTGTTGATTTCGGCGGGGCAGGTGGGTGAGCAGTTGGTGATCAGCATCAACGACGACGGCCCGGGCTTTCCCGAGCACATGATCGAGCGCCAGACCGACTACGTGCTGGGCATCAACCAGAGCAGTGGCAGCACCGGGCTGGGGTTGTATTTCGCAGCGAACATTGCTCGGCAGCATCAGCGCAAGGGCGTGCACGGCCATATCGAAATCGCCAATGGTGGAGAGTTGGGCGGCGGGTTGTTCAAGGTTTATTTGCCGTGATTGGGCGCGGTAGTACCGGGACTTGGTAATACGATCGCTGTGGGAGCCGGCTTGGTGCGGGCGGCGTTCCGACGAAAGCAGTTGATCAGCCAACATAGAATTTCCCACAGATCTGATTCCGGTGGCCGATCAGCCTTCACTTCGCATCCGCCACCTTCATTTTCGGTGGGAACCACCCGCCGCCAAGCGCCTTGTACAGTGTGACTTGATTGACCTCCCGCGCCAGTTCCAGATTCAGCCATTCCTGCTGCGCCGCAAACAGTGAGCGTTGGGCGTCCATGGTCGAGAAATAACTGTCCAGCCCGGCCTCGAAACGCAGGCGCGACTGGCGCCAGGCTTCTTGATAATCCTCAACCAGACGCTGCTGCGCCGCCACCTGCCCGAGCATTTCCTGTCGCGCGTTCAGGGCGTCGGCGGCCTCTCGAAAGGCATTCTGAATCGTGCCTTCATAGGCAGCGGTGCGTGCGTCATAGCGGGCGTGGGCGGCGTCCACCACGGCCCGTCGCTGGCCGCCGTCGATCAGGGTCATCGAGCCTGCCGCCGCCAGTTGCCAGAACTCGGCAGGCCCGGTCAGCAGTTTTGAAAAGTCCCCGCTGAGGCTGCCCAAGGCGCCGGTCAACGACAAGGTTGGAAAATACGCGCTGCGGGCCGCCCCGATGTCGGCATTGGCGGCGCGCAACGAGGCTTCGGCGGCCATGATGTCCGGGCGTCGCTGAATCAGGCTCGATGGCAAACCGGCAGGCACGTCAGCGGTGGCCAGGGTCTTGCCCAGATCACCGACGGGCAGTAAATGATCCGGGATCGGCTGGCCCACCAATACGCGCAAGGCGTTGAGGTTCTGCGCGACTTTCATGCGGTAGGTGTTGAGTTGCACGGCGGCGGTGTTGGTCATGGCATCGCCCTGATGCACATCGATGCGCGCCGTTGAGCCTGCGTTATAGCTGCTGCGCAGTAACTCTCCGTAGTGCTTTTGGGCCTCGAAGGTGCTTTGAGCCAGGTTGAGCAGGGTCTGGTTGGCCTTCAGTGTCAGCCAGGTGCTGGCCACTTCACCGATCAGGCCCAGGCGTGCGGTCTGGTAGTCCGCTTCGCTGGCTTCGAAGCGCGCATCGGCGGCATTGCGCTGGCTACGCAGGCGCCCGAACAGGTCCAGTTCGTACGAGGTAAAACCGGCAGTGGCCTGAAAGGTGTTGTCGATACTCCCCGAGCTGACGCCCCCGCCTTGTGTGCGCACCAGTGGCGGGATTTTGCTGCGCCCGGCGTAGGTGTTGACGCCAATGGAGGGGAAGAGCGAGGCGCGAGCACCGTCGGATCCGGCGCGGGACTCCTCAACCGACGCCGCGTATTGGCGCAGACCGCGATTGTTTTCAAGGGCCAGATCGATGATCTGACGCAGACGAGGATCGGTGATGAAGGTGTGCCAGTCTTCTTGAAACGCCTGCTTCGATTCGCTGGCGCCAGCGCCTTGGGTATTGCTTGGCCATTGTTGGTCGATGGGGGTGTCAGGGCGTTCGTAGGTGGGTTCCAGCGAGCAGCCGGTGAGCAGGAGGAGGGTGAGGCAGGTGAGGGGCAATGGGCTGTTCATCGGCGTGTTCTCGTGTGCATGACATACCTGCAATCTCAACGTGTGGCGTAGCGTTCGGCATTGCACTGAGCCCCTGTGGGAGCGAATCCATTCGCGATGCGGAGTGTCAGGCCAAGGTGTTGTTTGGTGTGCTGACGCCATCGCGAATGAATTCGCTCCCACAGGGGATCATCAGTGATCCGAAAAACGGTGACCCAGAATCTCTACAACCGCATCCCGAACAACGCCCGCAATGGCGCCAGCAGCAGCGACCAAAGATCGCCCCTTGGTGCCGACATCCTGGGTGCGGGCCCGTCGGGCAGGCGCATGTTCACAGTCTTGAAGCTGGGCATGGGCCTGCGCTGTTTGCGTTGCTGACGTCCGCGACGAGCGCGCAGTGACGCAGGTGGGCGTTTCTCACCAATCAACGAGCGCCGCAACAAGCTGCTGAACGCCACGGACGGCTGTGCCCTGCCCGCAACGTTAGTGTTGGCGTCGCTGAACAGGCGACCAACCAAGCGCTGGCGCAGCTTTTCATCCAGATCGACGAATTGCAGGCCCAAGCGCCCGTCCCCGGTCTGGCGTTTGACCTCCACCGGTACGCGCCCCACCTTGTTGACCCACACCGTGCCGCGTAGCCCCGGCCGGATCCGCGCCGCATGCTCGCAGGCAAATGAAGCGCCGCTGATGGAAATGTCGGTCAGCTTCCCGGCGAACATCCGCCCGGCCAGGTGCAGCCCTGCCGGTTTGACGAACGGAAAGCGCTCCTCGCCATGCAGCCGTGGCCGGTCGACACAGGCCACCAGCGTCGCCACGTTGTAGACCAGCGCCACCACCGTCCAGCACAGGTTGAACTGCACGTTGCCATCGAAGGTATCCGCCGTGGCAATCGCCGTGAACGCGCCGATCTGGGCAAACAGCGTGAGAAAGAAAAAGAACCCGAACAGCTTCCAGTGGACCATCGCTTTAGTGCGGTCCAGCCCCTTGGCCGTGACTTTGAAGGGCCGCCCGAAAGGGCGAATCATCGCGCTGACGATGGTTGCCGTGACCGCGAGCGACGCGACGATCTGCGTGACCTCGGTGAAAATGGGCAGGGTTCGTCGATCGGTCACCCAGGTGCCGTACCCCCAGAAGGCGATCAGTGCGGGCATGCCGAAGGCCAGAAAGTCCATCGGTTTGGCGTAGAACCCCGCGATGCCGAAGTACCAGTAGAGCATCGGCGAAATCAGCATCATCAAAATGAACGGCTTGGAAAACCAGTGCAGCATGCCGTGGATGTAATGCAGGCGATCGTTGAGCGTGTAGCCGCGCCCGCGCAATGGACCCTCTTCCAGTAACGCCACCTGAATCGTGCCCAGGCACCAGCGTCCTCGCTGGTTGATGTACTCGGTCAGGCCCTCGGCGGACAGGCCTATCGACAGCCGCTCATTGAGCCAACGAGTGACATAGCCGCGTTGCAACAGGCGGTAGGTGGTGTAGATGTCCTCGCAGACAGAGCCTGTAGGAAAACCGCCGATTTCGTTGATCCGGTCGCGTCGTACCACGAAGGATGTGCCCACGCAGAAAGCAGCATCCCAGCCATCCTTGGCCGGTTGGAAAACGTCGAAGAACACCCGCTGTTCGTCCACCCAACAGGTCGACGAGCCGAGGTTGTGCTGGATCGGGTCCGGGTTGTAGTAGAACTGCGGGGTCTGTACCAGTGCGACTTTCGGGTCTTCGAACAGCCCCAAGGTGCGCATCAGAATGGGCTGCTGCGGCGCGAAGTCGGCGTCCAGCACCAGAATGTAGGGCGCATTGGTCGAGGCTTCGGACTGGCGCAGGCCGTTGTTCAGGTTGCCCGCCTTGGCGTGGCTGTTGTCCGGGCGTCGCGCGTAGTACACGCCCATCAGCGCGCAGTAATCGCGTAGCCAGTCGCGGCGGGTGTCATCCAGCACCCAGACGTTGAAGTTGGGGTAATCCATGGCCTTGGCCGCGATGATGGTTTTCTCCAGCACATCGAGGCCTTCGTTGTAGGTGCAGATGAACACGTCCACAGCGGGTACGTGCCGACCTGCGCTGCGCAACCGATTTTCTCCGGCGTCGGCGGTGGCCGTGTGATCGCTGCGCATCAACATGACGACAATGGACACCAGCGTGTAGGTGATCGCCAGCAATTCGAAGAACAGGAAGGTGTAGGACCATAGTGTGGCGAACCCCGAGTGAATGTCCGGCAACGTTTCCCGCACCCGCCAGACCACGTAATTGATCAGCAGTAGGCCGGTCATGATTCCGAACACCGCACGGGCGGGCCATTGGTCGCGGTGGGTCAGGCTGGCGAACAGCAGCACCATGGCCAGCGTGCCCAGATTCAGTTGCCACAGTTGCAGCGAATCCAGTGCGTGCATGATCAGTTCGCCTCCTGAGCGCCCGTGAATGGGTTGACGCCGCTGGCCGCGATGGCTGCCCATGCCGTGGCGCCCAGATGGGGCAGGTGGTAGTAGAAAAAGTCGTTGCTGGTGGAGTCCGGACCGATGGCAAGGCCCGTGCTGATTTGCGCTTGCGGGGTCGCGAACAGCCAGCCGTCGGCGGATCGCTGGGCCATCAATACCGGCCACAGCTGTTTGGCCTTGTCAGTGGCGCCGGTCAACTGTGCAACGGCGGCGGCTTGTGCGGTGCCTTCGGTCCACAGGCCATCGGGATCGCGACTGAAGCCATAGCCCGCGCCAAAGCGATGGGCCTGATCGATGAAGGTGAACACCCGCGCCCAGTCGGCGGACGGGTTGCTCACCGCGATCAACGGCCAGATCTGCGCATCGAGGCCTGAGCGCTGGTGCTCGGCGGTGCGGCCATCGGACAGGGTGCCGATCAGAAAGCGGCCTTCGGTGGCGACCCATTGGCTGTCAACGAAATCCCTCGCGATCTGCGCCTGCGCGGCGCTGTCGGCACTGGCGTTGATGCGGTCCAGCGCCGCCCACGCAGCGGCGAGGTCGACGTTGTGTTCGGTGGATTTCCAGCCCTGGCGCAAGGGGTTGGGCGGGTAGCCGTAAAAGCCGCCGATGAAGCCCGCTGGCGACTGGCTGTCGTAGGTGTTGCGTTGCGTCCACAGCAGTACTCTTTCGGCGGCTTGCAGGTAGCGCGGGGCTTGGGTCTGACGGAACGCTTCGAGCAACGCCAGCGCAGCCCAGGCCTGGTTGCCGGTGGCGCTGCTCACTTGATAGGCGTCCTGATTCCAGGCATTGCGTTCCTGACTCCAATAGCCGGGCAGCAGAATCGGGCCATGGGGTTTGACCGGTCCCGCCGCGTATGCGTTACGCAGGCGTCCGTCGTGATAGTCGGGGTCATTGTCCGTCGCGTAGGCCAGTGCGTCGGCGATACGGCTGGCTGACAGCGCTTTGCCACAGCCAAACAGGGCGATGCTGGCCAGTGCGTTGTCGTAGGTGAACGCCACACCGCGCAAGGCGATGATCGCCGGAGGATGGCCTTCGAACGCCGGGTAACTGGCCAGCAAAACCGGGCCGTCGGCGAGGGATTGCACGGCGCGGTCGAGGGCGGCGCAGGTCACCTGCTCCAGTTGCGGGCGGCTCTGTTCGGCGTGAGCTGGGGTGATGAAAAGCATCGACAGCAGTGGCCCGGACAGCATCCCGATTCGGGCGAGAGCAGCACGTCTCATCGCGACACCTCGACGGTTACCCAGTTGCCGGGATTGCAGGTACGCGCTCGCTCGTTTTCCGACAGGTCGTCATCGAACGCACCGACGACGTACACCGAATTCTGCTCGGCGAAGGGGAAGGGCACGCTGTAATTCGACGATAGCGTGTCGCTGGGTTTGGACAGTAATTGCGTCACGTGGGCCCGAAGCGGCTGGTTCAAGCCTGCGACGTCCACGGTCAGCACGGTGTCGCGCGTGATCTTGCTGGCCATGCGTTCCGGAAACACGGCAATGACGTTGCTTTGATTGCAATGGGTGGCCCTCACCAGCGTCGAGCCTGCGCGTACCAGCGTGCCTTCGGGGGCGACCAGTTCCTGTACGGTGCCGGGGGCGTAGGCGATCACGTTGTAGGCGGCCATAAGGCTGACCCGATTCTGCTCGGTCTCGATCAGGCGATTGAGGTTGTCCAGTTCTTCCTGTTGCGTCGCCTGATGCTTGGCCTGATTGGCCAGGCTCAGTTGCAGCGTGGTCATCTGAGTCTGCAGGTCGTAAAGGCGCAACTGATCGGGGTCGAGGTACACCTGCTCGCTGGCCGCCGAGGCATCGCCGCTGTTGATGCGCAACTGCGAGCGAACCGACTCCGCCGCCCCTTGCAACGACGCCAGTTGAGCCTTGGAGGAGGCGACTGTCGCCTCGCTCACCGCGCCTTGCCGGAACAGCTCTAGATTGCGCGCCACCGTTGATTGGGCGTCCTGTAGCCGAGCATCTGCGGCCGCGCTTTCCGCCCTCAAGGCCCGCTGTGTGAACTGTTGCCGGGTGCGATAGGCCTTCTGGTATTGCTGGCTGGTTTTCTCCAGCGCGTCGTAGAACTGTTGGTCGTGTTCTGCCTGGCCTTTGAGCGAGGCGAGTTGCTGTTCCAGCGTCAGGCGCCGGGTTTGCAGGGTCAGCAAGGTTTCCTGATTGGCCCGAGGGTTTTCGATGGTGGCGATGGTCTGGCCTTTCTCGAAGCCTTCGCCGGGCTTGATCGTCAGCGAACTGACCACGCCATCGATGGGGGTGGTCAGCAGAATCACCGGCGCATTGAGGATCGCCCGCGTAGCGGTGGACGACATCAGCGGCATGAACAAGGTGGAAAACAGCAGCCAGACGATGAAAAACAGCACGCTGAAACCCACGAGACGGGGAAGCAGCGACAGCGTGAAGAATTGCGGTTTGGCGGGCACGCCCGACGTCATCGCAATCGGTTCGACCGATAGGTTGGTCATCTCCAGCACCTCAAGGCCAAGCGTGTAGAAATCGGTTCGCAGCCACGCGCACAGGCGTCATGAGTGCGTCAGTTAGACGACAGCTAAACCAGGGCATACGAAAACCTCGCCCGTTCAAAGGCGATGTACGACGTTCTTGAGTGAGGCGCAGGACTGAGAAGGCTGGGCAACGTCCCGTCTTGTTGAAATACAGCAGCAGTGATCTAGGCAGGAGAAAACGATCACAGGTCTACGCTAGGCGCCAAGCCTTTTAGTGTCAATGACCTGCGAGCGCTGAGAGATTGGCGTCGGTTAATCGACACGGGATTTTGACGCGATGAGTGGTCGGCACTTCAGGGAACGAAAACTAACCTGTTCATTTTTCAGCGTTTTTGCAGAGCGATTGGCGGCTGCAGCGACTGGCTATCAAGCGTTTTAAGGTTAATTGGCCTCGTGTTAAGCAGAAAATAATATAAGCACCCGGTCCGTTATTGCGCTTCTCCGCGCTTGGTCACCGGTTCAGAGACCAGCCTCGAAACAGGAACGTCATTGAGCACGACGGTGTAGTTCAACTGGCCAATGGGCTGCGGCAGGTCGCTGTCCAGGTATTCATGGGAGGAGTCGGTGAGTTTGGCGATCAACTGACCCGAGCGGTAGATGCGCAATGGCTGTTTGCTGCCTTCGTTGACCCGCCATTGCAACAGGACGCTGCGGTTGGCGCTGTTCAGCGTGGCCGTGAGTTGCCGCACGCCGAGCGGGCCGATCAGGGGCACACCATCGATGCCATAACGATCGATGTCGCTGTTGATACCCATGTGGGCAAGAATGGTGGGCGTGATGTCGGCCACACTGGCGACGCCGTACAAGCCGTCCAGCCCCGGCGCGATGGGGTCGGGAACGGGCTGTGCCAGTTCGGCGTTGGCGGGCTTGTTGAGGGCGATGAAGGTGATCTTTTCGCTGCGGCTTTGCTCGCCGTGGTCGAAGCCGTCCGGTGGGCGTCTGCCGTGGTCGGTGGTCAGGATCACCAGCCAGTCCTCTTCAGGATTTTCCTTCTCTCGCTGACCCAGCGCGGCGAGTATCTGCGCGACTTGCTGATCCGAGTGGACGATCGCGTCCTGATAATGCGGCCCGAAACCGTTCTCGTGCCCGGCGCTGTCGGGTTGGTCGAGGTGCACAAAAATGAAATCGAAATTGCCGGTGCGCAGTTCCTGAACGGTGCGGTCAGTGGCGCACTGATCATCACCGCCGCACTTGACTCCCAGTTCGATGAAACCGGCGCTGATGTCGTCGACGAAGTTGTCGTTGATGGGGTTCCAGCTGACGATGCTGGCGCTGTGGCGAGTCGGCGAGGACAGGCTGATCAGCTTGAACAGGCTGTCCGTTTTGTTGCGCAGGCTGCTGTCATTGCTGGAGATGCGATGACGGTTGGCCCAGGCGCCGGTCAACACCGTGGCCCAGCCAGGGCCGCTGAGGGTGGGTTGTTGCGTCGAACTGCCGACGATCCCGCCTGTGTAACTCATCGCCGGATGGAACTGGCCGATCACCGGAGCTTTGCCGGCCTCGATGGCGTGTTTGAGTTGTTCGTATTGCACGCCGTCGATGCCGATCAGCAAGGCTTTGTGCCGGTGAAAATCGACGTCATTGCCCATCAGCATGTTTTTGAGCAGCAGCGCGGCCAACAGCCCCAAAAGCAAGCCTATGCCGCACAGCCTGGCGATCGGATACATGTTGAGCCTCATTTTTTGCACTGAGGTCGCGAGCAATAAGGCATGGATAGGCGACGGGTCCGTGTCGATTGAAGATCGGGATCTATTGGTTATAGCGGAGATTTGGCGAGGTGGGAGGGCGGCAGCACTCTCCCCTGTGGGCGTGAGCTTGCTCACGATTAGGGATTGGCCGTCACGGAGGCAGTGACTGACATGACTGACCCTATGCCATCGTGAGCAAGCTCACGCCCACAAGTAATGTGTCGAGCGGCTACAAACCTTTCCCCAACACCACATTCAACGCATTGCGCGCATCGTCCAGCTGCACCAGCGTCGCATGATGGGCGCCGAGGGCGTCGCGGTTTTCGATAGCGGTGAGAATCGCCTTGTGTCGGGGCAGCGCCAGTTCGTGCAGGTTCGGCCGCTGATTGGAGTGTTTCAACGCCTCACGCAGTGCCAGCGACAGCATGTTGCACAGGTGCGCGAGCAGGTCATTGTGGGTGGCGTCGGCGATGCGGCTGTGGAAATCCAGGTCGGGTTGCAGCACGTCTTCAACGGTCGGCGCAGCGGCCATGCGATCGTAGGCCTCGCCAATGGCGGCGACTTCAGCCGGGGTGGCGTGCTGAGCGGCGAGGGCAGCGGCAGCGGGTTCGATGATGCTGCGCACGCTGGTGAGCAGGGCGAAGAACTCGTTTTGCGGCGAGCTTTGCATCAGCCAGTGCAGCACGTCAGGGTCCAGGATGTGCCATTCGCGGCGCGGCTTGACCACGGTGCCGACGCGAGGACGCGAATACACCAGCCCCTTGGCCACCAACACCCGCGTCGCCTCGCGAAGAACCGGGCGACTGACCGCGTATTCCTCACACAACAGTGCTTCGGCGGGGAGCTTGTCGTCAGGCTTGAAGCGGCCTGAGACGATCTGCATGCCGATGTCCTGAACGATGCGCGAATGCATGCTTTTGCGGTCTGAGGGCTTACGGTAATCCATGGGGCGCGAGGCAATCCTGAGCGATGAGTGCGGCGCATCATAGCAAGTTACGGTGAGGGTGCGTTTGCGTGATAGCGGTGATCAATGCGAATGCCGCGGCACTTCCGATCCGCGTGTGCCTACCAGGAAGTCGAAATCACAACCCTGATCGGCCTGCATCACATGGTCGATGTACAACTGGCGATAGCCACCGATCAGCGTGTTCTGCGGCGCTTGCCAGTCGGCCAGACGAGCGTCGAGCTCTTCCTGCGGAATGTCCAAATGCAGTCGGCCAGTTGCGCAGTCCAGTTCGATCCAGTCGCCTTCCCGCACCACCGCCAATGGACCGCCCGCTGCGGCTTCCGGCGCGACATGCAAGACCACGGTGCCGTACGCCGTGCCGCTCATGCGCGCGTCCGAAATCCGCACCATGTCTGTCACGCCTTGAGCCAGCAGCTTGGCAGGCAGGCCCATGTTGCCCACTTCGGCCATGCCCGGATATCCCTTCGGCCCGCAGTTCTTCATCACCAGAATGCTGTTGGCATCCACGTCCAGATCCGGGTCGTTGATTCGCTCTTTATAAATATCGAAGTTGTCGAACACCACCGCACGCCCGCGATGCTGCATCAGCGCAGGCGTTGCAGCGGATGGCTTCAGCACCGCGCCCAGCGGTGCGAGGTTACCGCGCAGCACGCAGATACCACCGTCGGCCACCAGTGGATTGTCGATGGCGCGGATGACTTCGTCGTCACCGTAGATCGGCGAGTTCTGCACGTTTTCCCACAGGGTTTTGCCGTTTACGGTCAGGGCTTCGGGGTTGGGAATCAGGTTGTTCTCACCCAAGCGACGCAGTACGGCAGGCAAGCCACCGGAGTAATAGAACTCCTCCATCAGGAAGCGCCCCGACGGTTGCAGGTCGACGAGGGTCGGCGTGCCGCGCCCGATGCGGGTCCAATCGTCCAGTTCCAGGTCGACGCCGATGCGCCCGGCAATGGCCTTCAAATGGATCACCGCGTTAGTCGAACCACCGATGGCGGCGTTCACGCGGATGGCGTTTTCGAAGGCTTGTTTGGTGAGGATCTTCGACAGGCGCAGGTCTTCGTTGACCATTTGCACGGCGCGCATGCCGGACATGTGGGCCAACACGTAACGGCGCGAATCCACGGCGGGAATGGCGGCGTTGTGCGGCAGCGAAGTGCCCAGCGCTTCAGCCATGCAGGCCATGGTCGAGGCGGTGCCCATGGTGTTACAGGTGCCCGCCGAGCGCGACATGCCCGCTTCGGCAGAGAGGAATTCGTCGAGGCTGATCTGGCCTGCCTTATAGGACTCGTGCATCTGCCAGACGATGGTCCCGGCGCCGATGTCCTTGCCTTTGTGCTTGCCGTTGAGCATCGGACCGCCGGTCACGACGATGGCCGGTACGTCACAGCTCGCGGCGCCCATCAGCAGGGCGGGGGTGGTTTTGTCGCAACCGGTCAGCAGGACCACGCCGTCGATGGGGTTGCCGCGAATCGCTTCTTCCACGTCCATGCTGGCCAGGTTACGCGTCAGCATGGCGGTCGGACGCAGGTTCGATTCGCCATTGGAGAAAACAGGGAATTCCACGGGGAAACCACCGGCTTCGATGACGCCACGTTTGACGTGCTCGGCGATGGTGCGGAAATGGGCGTTGCACGGGGTCAGCTCGGACCAAGTGTTGCAAATGCCGATGATGGGCTTGCCCTGGAATTGATGGTCGGCGATGCCCTGGTTCTTCATCCAGCTGCGGTACATGAAGCCGTTCTTGTCAGCGGTCCCGAACCATTGGGCTGAACGCAGGACAGGTTTTTTGTTGGACTGGGAATCAGACATAAATCAGCACTCTTATTGTAAGACTTAATTTTTATCGTGCTGACTAAAATAGGCCTAAAAACGCTTGGTGTGAAGTGTTGAAACGTTAAATAGTAATACTATATAGTCGTCTACCATCGAGGGACGATCCTGCCAGCCGCGCATTGCTATTCACCGGCACACACGAAGTCAGAGGCGATCCCCGAGCCTTCCATAACAAAAACAACGTGGAGACCGCTTGCATGAGCCAGGAACTCAGGCTTATTCGCCGCATCACCTTGAAACTCATCCCGTTTCTGATCCTGCTGTACCTGATCGCGTACGTGGACCGCTCCGCCGTGGGCTTCGCCAAACTGCACATGGGCGCAGATGTCGGCATTGGCGACGCGGCCTACGGTCTGGGCGCGGGGCTGTTCTTCATTGGCTACTTTCTGCTGGAAATCCCCAGCAACCTGATGCTCGAACGCTTCGGCGCGCGGCGCTGGTTCGCGCGGATCATGATCACGTGGGGCGCGATCACCATGGGCATGGCCTTCATTCAAGGCCCGACCAGTTTCTATGTGATGCGCTTTCTGCTCGGCGCGGCCGAAGCGGGGTTCTTTCCCGGCGTCCTTTACTACATCACCCAATGGTTCCCGGTGCGCCATCGCGGCAAGATCCTGGGTCTGTTCATCCTCTCGCAACCCATCGCCATGATGATCACAGGTCCCATTTCCGGTGGCCTGTTGGGCATGGAAGGCATCGGCGGCCTGCACGGCTGGCAGTGGCTGTTCCTGTGCATCGGCGCGCCTGCGATCCTGCTGACCTGGCCAGTATTGCGCTGGCTGCCTGATGGCCCGAAAGACGTGAAATGGATGGACCCCGTCGAGAAGGAATGGCTGGCCGGTGAGCTGCAACGCGACTTGGCAGAGTACGGTCAGACCCGCCATGGCAACCCGCTGCATGCCTTGAAAGACTCGCGGGTTTTGCTGCTGGCGCTGTTCTATCTTCCGGTGACCCTGAGCATTTACGGCCTGGGCCTGTGGTTGCCGACCTTGATCAAACAGTTTGGCGGCAGCGATCTGGTGACCGGCTTCGTTTCCGCCGTGCCTTATATCTTCGGCATCGTCGGCCTGTTGATCGTGCCGCGCAGTTCCGACCGCCTGAATGACCGTTACGGCCACCTGGCTTTCCTTTATGTGATCGGCGCGTTGGGCCTGTTCTTCAGCGCCTTCCTGAATGCCCCGGTGTTGCAACTGGCGGCGCTGTGCCTGGTGGCATTCTCGCTGTTTTCCTGCACCGCGATTTTCTGGACGCTGCCGGGCCGCTTCTTCGCCGGGGCCAGTGCTGCTGCGGGCATCGCGCTGATCAACTCGGTGGGCAACCTGGGCGGCTACATTGGGCCGTTCGTCATCGGCTGGCTGAAGGAAATCACCGGCAATCTGGCTACCGGTCTGTACTTCCTCGCGGGCGTGATGGTGTTTGGGTTGATTTTGACCGGCGTGGTGTACCGCGTGTTGGAGCGCAAGCACGTATTGCCGGAAAGCGAATTTTCGTCCAGCGCCCGTTCGCGGTAACCGTGGTCCGCGCGTTGTAGGAGCGTGGCATAGCTCATAAAGAGGAGTCTTCACATGCATTTGGTTCAATTCGAATTGGGTAACGGCCAGCGTCGTGTCGGTCTGGTCGACGGTGCGCTGGTGCGGGAAATTCAGGGCGCGACCAGCACCCGCGAGCTGGCGCTGACGGCCATCGACAAAAAGACTTCCCTGGCCGAACAGGTCGACAGCCTGGGCCTTGGCGACAGCCACGATTACTCGCAACTGCGCGCTGACCTACGCATCCTGCCGCCGCTTGACCACCCGGACCCGGCGCACCTGCTGGTCAGCGGCACCGGTTTGACCCATCTGGGCAGTGCTTCCGCACGCGACAAGATGCACCAGCACGGCACTGACGAAGCAGCCATGACCGACACCATGCGCATCTTCAAATGGGGCATCGAAGGCGGCAAACCGACAGCGGGGCAAGCGGGGGTGCAGCCGGAGTGGTTCTACAAGGGCGACGGCAGCATTGTCGTGCGCCCGGGGGAGGCCTTCCCGCAACCGCCGTTCTCAGAAGACGCTGGTGAAGAACCCGAACTGAGCGGCCTCTACGTGATCGGCAACGACGGCAAACCGTATCGACTGGGCTTCGCCATCGGCAACGAATTTTCCGACCACGTCATGGAGCGCAAAAACTACCTCTACCTCGCCCATTCGAAACTGCGCGCCTGTTCGTTCGGCCCTGAGCTGCGCGTGGGCGATCTGCCGCAACATCTGGCGGGCACCAGTCGCATCCTGCGCGACGGCCAAGTGCTGTGGGAGAAGGAGTTCCTCAGCGGCGAGGCCAACATGTGCCACAGTCTGGAAAACCTCGAATACCACCACTTCAAATACCGCCAGTTCCTGCGTCCGGGGGACGTGCACGTGCATTTCTTCGGCACCGCGACGCTGTCCTTCGCGGATGGCATCAAGACCCAGCCGGGGGATCATTTCGAAATCAGCCAGAGCGAGTTCGGTGCCCCGCTGATGAATGGCATTGCGGCGACCGAAGCGGTGTTTGAGCCGGGTGGGATTACCCAGCTTTAACACGTATGCGCGGGACCTGTGGGAGCCGACTTGCTGGCGAATGCGGCCGGCCCGTCGCGTTGACGGTGCCTGACACACCGCCTTCGCCAGCAAGCCGGCTCCCACAAAGTTCAGCGTCGAACTGGAGATTTGGATTCGGCGTAATCCTTGTGGGAGCCGCCTTGGTGGCGAAAGCGGTTGGCCAATTAACACGGAATCTCCCACAGACCGCCGTTTGCCTGACAACCTTGCATCGCAGGACCTGACCTATGTCTAAGATTCTTGGCCACAACTTCATCAACGGCACCCGCAGCGCTGCGGGCACCATCATCGTCTACAGCGTCGACGCCAGCACCGGCGAAAACCTGCCCTACGACTTCTATCAAGCGACGGTGGAGGAGGTGGACGCCGCCGCCAAAGCCGCCGCTGCTGCCTATCCTGCCTACCGCTCGCTGAGCGCAGAAAAGCGTGCGCACTTCCTCGACGCCATCGCCGACGAAATCGACGCGCTGGACGACGATTTCATCGCCACCGTGTGCCGTGAAACCGCGCTGCCCAGCGCGCGCATTCAAGGTGAACGCGGGCGGGTGACCGGGCAAATGCGCCTGTTCGCCAAGGTGCTGCGTCGGGGCGATTTCTACGGTGCGCGCATCGACTTGCCGCTGCCGGACCGCAAGCCCGCCCCACGCCCTGATTTGCGTCAATACCGCATCGGCCTCGGTCCGGTCGCGGTGTTCGGCGCCAGTAACTTTCCACTGGCATTTTCCACGGCAGGCGGCGACACCGCATCAGCGCTGGCCGCTGGATGTCCAGTCGTGTTCAAGGCCCACAGCGGCCACATGGCAACAGCGGAAATCGTTGCGGGCGCCTTGCTGCGCGCCGCCGAAAAGACCGGCATGCCCAAAGGCGTGTTCAACATGATTTACGGCAGTGGGGTTGGCGAGTGGCTGGTCAAGCACCCGGCGATTCAGGCGGTTGGCTTCACCGGTTCGCTCAAGGGGGGCCGCGCGCTGTGCGACATGGCCGCCGCGCGTCCGCAACCGATCCCGGTGTTCGCGGAAATGTCGAGCATCAATCCGGTGATCGTTCTGCCCCAGGCGTTGGGCCTGCGCAGCGAACACATCGCCACGGAACTGGCCGCTTCCATCGTGCAAGGCTGCGGGCAGTTTTGCACCAACCCCGGCCTGGTGATCGGCTTGCGCTCGCCTGCGTTCAGCGACTTCCAAAAACGCCTTGCCGATCAGATCAACGATCAGCCGCCGCAAACCATGCTCAATGCAGGCACGCTGGGCAGCTACAGCCGGGGTCTGAAAGCGCTGCATGCCCACTCAGGTATCGAGCATCTGGCAGGCAGCGAACAGCAGGGCGATCAGGCCCATCCACAGTTGTTCAAGGCGGATGTCAGCCTGTTGCTCGAAGGGGATGAATTGTTGCAAGAGGAAGTCTTCGGCCCGACGTCTATCGTCGTCGAAGTGGCCGATCAGGCCCAGCTCACTGAGGCCTTGCTCGGTCTGCATGGCCAGCTCACCGCGACCTTGTTGGTGGACGGCGATGACTTGCAGCGCTTCAGTGAACTGACTGGGCTATTGGAGCAGAAGGTAGGGCGCATCCTCATCAATGGCTACCCGACGGGCGTGGAAGTGGTGGACTCGATGGTTCATGGCGGCCCGTACCCGGCGACCTCCGATGCTCGGGGTACGTCGGTCGGCACGCTTGCCATCGACCGCTATTTGCGCCCGGTGTGCTTCCAGAACTACCCCGACAACGCCTTGCCCGACGCCCTGAAAAACGCCAACCCGCTGGGGATTCAGCGGTTGGTGGATGGGGTGAATACCACCGCCGCCATCTAGCGCGGCTACATGATCGTTCCCACGCTCCGCGTGGGAATGCCGCTCAGGATGCTCCGTGTCCCGGTGACGCAATGCGTTCCCACGCGGAGCGTGGGAACGATCATCAAGCGCTTGAAACACCGACACCCGCCATAACAATAACCGAGGTGCGCCCCATGACCGCCAACGCCATCCCGCTGGAACAGCTCGACTCCGACGCCCTGGAAGACCGCATCTACCGCAAAGTCAGTTGGCGTATCGTGCCGCTGTTCATCTGCTGCTTCCTGTTCGCCTACCTGGACCGGGTCAACATCAGCTTCGCCAAGCTGCAAATGGCCAGCGATCTGGGTTTCAGCGAAACCGTTTACGGTCTGGGCGCGAGCCTGTTCTTCGTCGGCTATTTCCTCTTCGAAGTCCCCAGCAACGTGCTGCTGCACAAGATCGGCGCGCGAATCTGGATCGCCCGGATCATGGTCTCCTGGGGCATCGCATCGGCGTGCATGATGTTCGTGCAGACCGAATTCTGGTTCTACACCCTGCGTTTTCTGATCGGTGTGATGGAAGCGGGCTTCGTTCCCGGCGTGCTGTATTTCTTCACCCAGTGGTACCCCAGTACGCGCCGGGCACGGGTCAATTCCTACTTCAAAAGCTCCATTTGCCTGTGTGGGATTGTGGGAGGTCCAATTGCCGGGCTGATACTCGGTCACTTCGATGGCGTGATGGGCATGGCCGGGTGGCGCTGGTTGTTTCTGCTGGAAGGCATTCCGTCTGTGCTGCTCGGCGGCGTGGTGTTCTGGCTGGTCAAAGACCGTATTGAAGACGCACCCTGGCTCAGCGCTCAGGAAAAACAGGTCGTGCTGTCGCGCATGGCCAGCGAGCCGCAGCCTGCTGCGTCGCAGAAGGTCAAAGATATCTGGAAACACCCGACCACCTACGTCATGTCGGCGATCTACCTGTGCCTGGTCATGGCCCTGACCGGCCTGTTGTTCTGGATGCCGCAACTGATCAAGAGCGCGGGTGTGGTGGACACCATGAACATCGGCCTGCTCACGGTCATCCCCTACGTGGGCGCGGTGATCGGCAACCTGCTGATTGGCGCCAGTTCTGACCGTCATGGCGAGCGCCGCTGGCACATGGCGGGCTGCGCGACTCTCACGGCGATCGGCTATCTGGTCTGCGCGCTGGCGCCAGCGCAACTGCTGCCGTTGATGATCGGTATGACCCTGATCATGACCGGCATCATCGCCTGGATGCCGATCTTCTGGACCATCCCGCCACGCTTCCTCACGGGCATCGCCGCCGCAGCGGGCATCGCCCTGATCAACTCGCTGGGCCAGCTCGGCGGCATCATCGCGCCGTTCATGGTGGGGCGGATCAAGGACCTGACCGGCACGGCAACGCCTGCTTTGTTCGCCCTGTTTGCCGTGAGCGTGCTGGCGATTGCCTTGATCGTCTGGGGGATTCCGGCTCGGTATTACGCCAAGGAGGCTGTGCAGGGCTGATCAACCGGTCAAGGTCATCGGGCGCCGGTCGTACACGACGGCGTCTTTTGGCCTATCATTCGCGCTTTCAACCGATGCGAACTTCTGCCATGACCACCGCCTCCCAAACCCTCCGCGCCGCCCTGCAAACAGCCTTGACCTCCCACGGCATGCTGGAAATCGACGGTCTGCACGCCTTCGAATTCACGCTGGACGAGATGTTCCAGGTCGAGAGCATGGACGGTCGCGAGCGCAAAGTCTGGCGCTTCTCGCTGGCGCAGGTAGACGCCGCCGAATTCGATAGCACCTTGCAAAGCTGGGTCATCAACGATGGCAACGCCGACCACCGCATCGTGGTACTCGAAGCGTTCTCGGCGGGGGATGACGAGGAAGACGAATAAGCATCCGCCACCATTCCTGTAGGAGCGTGGCTTGCCCACGATCGGCGACGCAGTCGTCGTAAAAGCTACGCACGCGGTGTTTCAGGCACATCGAGTTCGATGATTTTGCGACTGCTTCGCAGCCGTCCGCGGGACAAGGCACGCTCCTACAGTTCCGCTGTGCCTGAATGGCAACTACGTTGCGCCAACCGCTGTCATACCCCTGATTCCCGCGTGAACCACGCGCCAACAACTCCAACAACGAGATCACTCCCATGACTCCCAAATTCCTGCCCTGGCTGGTGCTCGCCAGCAGCCTTACCGCTCTTTCCGTTCAGGCCAATACCATGACCGATTACGACGTGCTGGTCGGCGCCTACACCGCTGGCAAAAGCGAAGGCATCTATCGCTATGGCTTCAATACCCAGACCGGCCAGCTCGACGCCACGCCGCGTCAGGTGATCAAAAGCGAAAACCCCTCCTGGCTGACCCTCTCCAAAGACCAGCGCCATCTGTTCGCCGTCAATGAAAACGGCCCCGGCCAGACCGACGTGGTGGGCAAGGTCAGCAGTTTCGCCATCGACCCGAAAACCCACGCGGTCTCCTTCATCAACCAGATCGAGAGCAAAGGCGAGGAGCCGACGCATTCCAACCTGAGCGCTGACGGTCGTTTCCTGTTCGTCGCCAACTACGCCGTTCATCCCGATCCGGGCGGTTCGCTGGCGGTAGTGCCTGTAGGCAAAGACGGCAGACTCTCGCCCGTCGTGCAAACCGCGACTCATGAAGCCAGCAAGGTCAACCCGGAGCGTCAGGCGTCGTCTCATGTTCACTCAGCGGTCCCAACGCCTGACGGCAAATACCTGATCGCCATGGACCTGGGCGCCGACAAGATGTTTGTCTTCAGCTACGACGCCAAACAGACCCAGCCCCTCAAACCTGCGAAAGTGCCTTCGGTCGACCTGCCACCGGGCAGCGGCCCGCGCCATTTGCTGTTCAGCAAAGACGGCAAGCACGCCTGGCTGACCCTGGAAATGAGCGCGCAAGTGGCCGTGTTCGATTACAAGGACGGCGTGTTCAAACGCACGCAACTGGTGGATCTGGCAAAACTGGAGGGCCAGCAATACCGCGCAGCCGGTGGCCTGCACACCTCGCCAGACGGCAAATTCCTCTACGTCGCCAACCGTGGAGAGGTCAACGAACTGTTGGCGTTCAGCATCAACGCCGGCAATGGCCAATTGAAGGAAATTCAGCGGCGTTCTGTGGAGGGCAAGGAACCACGGGAATTCGCTTTCGACCCCAGCGGCCATTTCGTGCTGATCGCCAACCAGAAAAGCAACCAGATCGTCACCGTGCGTTTCGACCCTAAAACCGGTCTTCTGGGCGATACCGTGCAGAAAATCGACGTCGATTCCCCTTCGGATTTCCGTTTTCTAAGCCATTGAACACTGCCAGTGACACATTGACGCAGGCTGCAGCCCCCGAAAATCAAGGGCTGCAGCCATGTATTAATTGGCGTGATATGGGCTAGTGCCAGAAAAGATTTTTTCTGAAAGCGTCTCGGGCGTAACTTTCATTCCACGGCCACGACGGTCAAGACTTGAAACGAAACACGACACCGAGGTACGCATCATGAACTTCAATCTCTTCTCCATCATCGCCGCGTCTGCCATCTCCGCTTCGGTTGCATTGCCTGCCAGTGCCAGCGTTGAAGTTGCAGAAAAGAAAGTTGCATCGACCCAGAGCTACACCCCGAAATACCTGCAACAAAGTGCCAACTTCTACGCGGCTCTGGATCATAAGACTTCGCAATGAATCACTCTGAACCGATGAATCCATTCCCCAGCCACGACGTACACGGCACTGGGGAATGGATTTAAGAGAACGGAAGTTTCAATCGCTGCATGTTTCATCTTGCTCGATGTTGAAAGAACGCTTTCGCGAGCAAATTCGCCTTCTACAGGTTGATGCGACCCACTGACCACTGCGTGTCAGGCCATGCATCAAATGTCGGCGAGCTTGCTCGCGAAAGCGTTGAATTCCCTCCCTTTGATCCCCGTCTGCTGAATAAGCGACGGGGATTTTTTTATGCGCAGCGTTCCCTATGGGCATCAATCTATCGGGCTAATTGAAGTGCTAAATAATCAACGCGCCTAATGTTTTGAATCGCTCCACATCGTTTTTAATTAATAGTCACTCCGGGCATTCTGGCCGCCATTAAAGAAACATCCCGGAGCACTTACCATGGCCACTGCCATTCTTCATTCACTTAAACAAGGCGCTTATACCGCCATCGCGTTGTATGTCGTTTTCATCGCAGTGGTGACTGTCGTCAGTCTGAATCCACACTTGGGCGAGCCTTCATCGGTGTCCGAGCCTTCGTCGGTCGTTGCGCTGGAGCGTGCAGCGGATCAGGCGAAAGGACGGGCGTCGTGAAAGGCATCAATTTCTGGGTGATTGTGTTTTTTGCCCTGATCAACAATGGCTGCTCGTTATTGGGGCATGGCGAGGGATCGGTGGGTGGGGTGGCGCGGAGCATGGAGTTCAAAACCGAAGTAGCGCAGGACATAGAAATGTTGCGCGCACAGCGGCTGACCGCGGGCAACCCGCCACCGAAGCATGGCGAACTGTTCTCGCCGATGTTCCAGTGGTCGGTGGTTTAGTTGTTCACCCAGGACCGCTTCTGGCCGAAGGCCGTAGGAGCGCGACTTGTCCGCGATCGGCTGCGCAGCAGTCGTAAAACCCGGCGGCTCAATTTGCCTGACGCTGCGGTGTAGCTGATTTTGCTGCCGATTCCCG
Source organism: Pseudomonas sp. NPDC088444 (assembly GCF_044900175.1). Lineage (NCBI taxonomy): Bacteria > Pseudomonadati > Pseudomonadota > Gammaproteobacteria > Pseudomonadales > Pseudomonadaceae > Pseudomonas > Pseudomonas sp. NPDC088444. The sequence continues at coordinate 654,502 of NZ_JBJDNK010000001.1, read as the reverse complement.
GCAGATCGCGGGCAAGCGCCGCTCCTACGCCCTACGAGCAGAATCAAGTCACCTCCAGCGTACTCAACCCATTGCCCTGACGACGCACCTGAATCTGCACCGGAATCCGTTCATGCATTTCCTGAACGTGGGAAATGACTCCGACCTTACGGCCTTGGGCCTGCAAGCCGTCCAGTGCATCCATCGCCAGTTGTAGCGACTCGGGATCGAGGCTGCCGAAGCCTTCGTCTATGAACAGCGATTCGATGCGCAAGGTGCTCGACGCCATGGATGCCAGACCCAACGCCAATGCCAGCGACACCAGGAAGGTTTCACCACCGGACAGCGAATGGACCGAGCGCAGTTCGTCGCCCATTTCGGTGTCCATGACCAGCAGGCCTAGCAAGCTGCCGCCGCGCTTGAGGCGGTAGCGGCGCACCAGTTGCTTGAGCTGGGCGTTGGCGTGATGCACCAGCAAATCGAGGTTGTAGGTTTGGGCGATCTTGCGGAAGGTGTCGCCGTTGGCCGAACCCACCAGTGCACTGATGCGGCCCCAACGCTGATATTCGGATGAAGCGGCGGCGATGCGTTCCTGCAACTCGCTGCTGGCGTTGCGGCGACGATCATCCTCGCTGATGTGCGCGCGCAGGTCGGCGCAGGATTGGTCATGGGTTGCTGTGAGCGACTGAGCCTCGTCCAGCGCCGTCAGCAGTTGCTCGGCATCGCTGAAGTCGCTGTGTTGGGCCTGATGCTGTTGCACCTGCGCTTCGCGTTCCTGCACCAGTGTCTTCGCTTGCTCCAGTGCCTTTTCGCTCTGTTGCAGACGCTGGCGCAACTGCGTGACGTCGTCATCGCTCAGGGTCAACAGGGCGTCGAGCGCGGCGTCATCCAGCTCGCTGTGCTGAGCGCGCCACGCTGTGATCTGACCGTCAAGATCGGCGATTTCCTGTTCCAGCGAGCGCAGACGCTGTTGTTCGCCTTCCAGTTCAGCCGTCAATTTGATCAAGCCGCTACGAGCCTGCTGCAAGGCCTCGGCAGTGGCGGTCTGAGCCTGACGCGCCTGTTCGACCGCCTGTTCCAGATGCTGCTGCCACTGCTCGGCGCTGGCGTGTTCGCCCAGGATTTCTCGCAGGCGCTGCTGCACCGCGTGCTGTTGCTGTTGGCGGCTGTCGACCCGTTGTTGCAGGTCTTGGGTGTGCTGCTGACGGCCTTGCTGCGCGAACTGCTCGCGCTCGATTGTCTGCGCTCGCTCCGCATGTTCCTGTTGCTCGTCCTTCTGTTGGTCGAGCTGCCGAATGCGCTGGGCAATGTCGTTGTCCAGTTGAATGAAACTTTCGGTGGCCGACTCGCGCCATGCCGCCAGGCTCTCGCTCGGCAACAAGGGTTCAAACTCTTGAAGCGCCGTTTCGAAGGTCTGGTTATCCAGCGAAATGCTGCGCTGTTGATCATCCAGCAGTTTCATCGCTTGCTGACTGGCTTCACGGGCGTCCTGGACCTGCTGTTGCAGGGCTTCGGCGTCACGCTGCACTTTCAACAGTCGGGCCTGGCGTTGTTCGGCGGTGAGCACGTCTTGCGCCAGTTGATGCAGACGCTCGCTCAGCCAGTCGCTGCGTTGGTGCTCGGGTTGTTCGAGCAGGCGAGGGTACAGCGCATGGGCTTGCAGGTCCGGGGTCAGCTTCTGCAACTGCTCGGCGAGTTGATCGAGCTGCGGTTTGGATTGTTTGAGCTGATTGTTCAGTTCACTCACCTCGGCCCGCAATTCGGCGAGTTGTTCGCTGAGCTGGCTGACCCTCTGGCGCGCTGCGGTTTCTTCGCTGTCGTCGTGACCCGACAACGCTTGCAGCAACGCATCGGACTGGTGATACGGATGCTCTTCACTGCCGCAAACCGGGCAGGGCTGCTGATCCACCAGTTGCTCGCGCAATTGCTCGACGCTGGCGCTGCGGGCCAGCCGCTGACGTTGCAACAGCTCGAGCGTTACCTTGAGCGCCTGTTCGGCAGCTTCATGTTCGCTTTTGAGTTGAAGCCCTTTGGCGATGCCTTGGGCGCGGCGCTCGGTGGCCTGTTGCTGCTGCGTCTGCACGTCTTGCAACCGGATGGCGATGTCCTGATGCCGTTGCCACAGGCGCTCCAGCGCGTCACTGGCGCTGTGCTGCTGGCGGCTGTCTTGCAACAGTTGCCCGAGCCGTTCGATTTCCTGGCTCACCGCGTCGGCCTTGACTTCGGCATCGTCATACAGCGCCTGCAAGGCCGTGCGGCGTTCACTCAAGGCCTGTTCGGCACGGGTCGAGGCCTGTTCCAGGGCAGGCAGTTCTTCGCGGCCTTTGTTCAGGCGGGAACTGACACGCACGATTTGTTGCAGGCGAGGGGCGTATGCGCTCCAGGATTTACTCAGCTCATCAAGCTCTCTGCTCTTTTGCAGTTGCTCGGCGATGGCTTGCAGGCGTGCTTCGACTTGGTGCTGTTTTTCGGTCAGTTGATCGAGCGCGAGTTGACCGTCCTGACTCGCTTGCCCGGCGACACGGGCCTGCTCATTGAGCTGTTGCAGCTCGTTGTTCAGGTGATTGAGCTGAACCTGCTGCTCAAACGCCTCGCTCAGCGTCGGTCTGGCGGCCTGTTGCTGCTCCTGAGCCTGTTGCAATGCGTCTTGATCGGCAGCGACTCTGGTTTCCAATGCCGAAAGATTTGCCTGCGTGCTGGATTGTTCCTGAATGTGCGTTTGAATCTGCACAGCCAGCGGTGAGCGCTGATTGTCGAGTTTCTGCCGCTGACCGAACAGGTGACGCTGCGGCGCGAGCCGTTCCAGGTGGGCCAACTGCCGCCGTTCGGCGCTTTGTTGATCCCAGGTCTGCTGCGCGCCGACGAGCTGCTCGTTGGCGGCCTGATGGCTGTCACGCAGGCGATTCAATTCGCTCAGCCATTGCTGTTTCAACTCCAATTGACGCAGTTGCGCTTGCGCCAGCTTCAGTTGCTGTTGCGCACCGGCGAAACGCTGCTCCAGTTCCGCGCGCTGTTCAGCGTCCAGCGGTGTCAGGTTGCCCGCCTGCGCATTGAGCATTTTCAGCGCCTCTTCGGCTTCCTTGCTTTTGCTGTAGGCGCGACGGCCCAACTGGCTGTAGATCGCGGTGTCGGTAAGCTTTTCAAGCAGTTCGCTGCGCTCGCGGTCATCGGCCTTGAGAAAGGCGCTGAATTCGCTCTGTGCCAGCATCACCGCACGGGTGAACTGCTCGAAGTTCAGGCCCAATCGGGCTTCGAGCAGGGTTTTGTATTCGGTCTTGTTCTGGCTGCTGAGGATTTGGTCGCTGTCCAGATCGGTGAGGGTCTGGCGACTCAGTTGCAGCTTTTTCGTGGCGTTGTCGCGGGCGCGGTTGGTTTCCCAGCGCGCGCGATAGCGACGTTTGTCGATGCCGACGAAATCCACTTCGGCATAACCGCTCCCCGTGCCGCGACGCAGCAGATTACGCGGGTCCGCAGTGCTGATGTCGCCGTCGATTTCCGGCACCCGGGACTGGCCGACATTGTTCAATCGCGGGATCGCGCCGAACAGCGCAAGACACAAGGCGTCGAGCAAGGTGCTCTTGCCCGCGCCCGTAGGGCCGGTGATGGCGAACAGGCCCGCACTGGCCAGTGGTTCGGCGGTGAAATCCAGTACGAACGGCCCTGCCAGCGAGGCCAGATTTTTCAGGCGAATGGCGAGGATTTTCATGGCTGTTCGCCCTCCGGTTGTCCGTCTGCCAGTTGCACCTCATGCAGCAGGGTAGCGAAGTCCTGCAGGGTCTGTTCGTCCACTTCGCTGCCGTAGCTGTCGAGCCAGGCGCGACTGAACAGTTCTTGCGGGCTGAGCTGATCCAGCTCGATCAGGTCGCGCTCATCCTCATCGTTGCGCGCGCCTTTACCGGCGTACTCGGCGCCGATGCGCACCAGCCGTACGGCCTTGTTCTCCAGTGCGGATTCGATCTGGTTGCGCAGGTCAGGTTGTGGCTCGTCCAGTTTCACCCGGACCTCAAGCCACGGCTGACGATCAACGTCGGCGAGCAGGTCGATGTCCGGCAACGCCTTGAGTTGCAGCAACAGATCAGCCAGTGGCGCCGGGCCGATGCGTTGCAGGTTGACTGCACGCGGGATCCGCATCGGAGTGACGCTGGTCAGCTTGTCGCCCTCGGTCTCGATTTCGAGGATCTGGTGCTGGTAGCCGATTTCCGAAAACGACAAGGGAATCGGCGAACCGCTGTAGCGAATCCGGTTTTCGCCGTTGACCTTCTGCGGCTTGTGCAGATGGCCAAGAGCGACGTAGGTGACGCTTTTGTCGAACAGGCTGGCGGGCAGGGCTTCGGCGTTGCCGATGATCAGGCTGCGTTCGGAATCCTCCGAGACCGAGCCTCCTGCCATGTGGGCATGGCTGATGGCGATCAGAGGCTGGCCTTTCTTGCGTTTTTCCAGGGCAGCGGCGATGAGCTTTTCATGCACCTGCGCGATGCCTCGCAGGTAGTTGTCACCCAGCGTCGGACCGGTGACTTCCGCAGGGCGCAGAAACGGCAGCGCCAGGCACCAGCCCAGCACTTTGCCCTTGAGGTTGGTCAACGGCAGCAGCAACCGGTCAACGTCGAGCACGCCGTCGTCCAGCCACAGCACACGGCCCAGCGCGTGGGTGCGCAAGCGGCGCATCAGCGGGGCGGGCAGTTCGATGCGCGAGCCGGAATCGTGGTTGCCCGCGATCATCACGATGGTCAGTTGCGGGTTCTGTTCGTGGGCGCTGACGATGAAGTCGTACAGCCGCTCCTGAGCTTTGACCGGTGGGTTGACGGTATCGAAGATGTCGCCTGCGATCAGCAGCACATCGGGGCTGCGTTCGAGCAGGCGGGCCAGCAGCCATTTCAGAAAACTTTCGTGTTCGAAGTCACGCTCCTGGCCATGGAGGTTCTGGCCCAAGTGCCAGTCGGAGGTGTGGAACAGACGCATTGAATTACCTTGTATAAAGCGGTCGTCGCGATGTTGTAGGAGCGCGCTTGCCCGCGACAGGGCCGTGTCAGGTCGTATTGATGTCACAGACAGACCGCAATCGCGGGCAAGCGCGCTCTTACAAAGAGCATGCGTCGATCAGATGTTCAGATCGTTCCCACGCTCCGCGTGGGAATGCCGTGTCGGCCGCTCTGCGGCCAGTTGTTCATTCACTTCGGGTACAACGGCGGCAAACTGTCCGCGCCGTTGGCATCCACGGGTTTTTCCACGGCAGGCAGTGCCTTGACCGCTTTCCATAATTCGTCGCCCAGCCACAGTTTGCCGGTTTCGCTGTAGAGCGCGCCGTTCAAGCCGTCCAGCGCATCGGACAGCGGCACGAAACGCGCCGCCATGTCGGCCAGGGTTTCCGGTTGTTGACGCGCCCAGGCGTCGAGGGCCTGACGGGTGGCTTGCGGGTCGTTGGCCGCGCTGGCGCGTTTGAGGTCATCCAGCACCGTGCGCGGGCTGGGGCCGGGCTGCGTGGTGCGGGTCAGCGCCGGTTGCCAGCGCGCCCGCCACCAGAGGCCGAAGCCCAGCAAGGTAGTGAACGCCAGCAGCACGGTGCTCAACTGCCACGGCCACACGGGCGGGCCAATGACCGTGACACCCGCATTGTCGCTGACCGGCATGTCCACGGCCAACGCCGGATTGGTGCTGACTTGCAGAGTTCGCGCAGGCAACGAGCTGTGTTCCAGATGATCTTCCAGCGTGTTCCACCAGACCACGTCCACCGCCGGAATGTCGATGGCGCCCGGACGATTGGGCACCAACGCCTCGCGTTCTTCGCGACTGCCCACCAGCCCCCGTTCGTTCGCCTGATTGCTCAATTGCGGCTGATCAGGGTAACGGCGCAGGGCGCTGACGTCGGTGGCGGGCAGCGGCGGCAGTTGCGCGCTGGACAGCCCTTCGGCAGTGACTACCAACGTGCGGGTCAGGGAGTCGCCAATCTGGGTATGCGCCGGGTCCGGGCTCCAGCTTTCGCTCAGGCTGATGCTGCGCGCGGGCAGCCAGGGCGTGTTGGCCGGGTAGTGCGCGGGTTGCGGCTTGACCTTCAACGTCAGTGGATCGGAAGTGACGCGCATCAGTTTGCCGGGTTTGGGACTGGTCGCCACGGCAGGCTGACTGGTGGCGGCCGCCTGACTGACTTCAGGGATGTCCTGCACCATGGTGGCGCTGAAGGCTTGCGGCGGGATGGTCAGATCGCCGCTTTGCTGTGGGTACAGCGCGTAACGCATTTCGATCACGCCATGGCGAATGCCGTTGATCTGTTTTTCATAGGTGCGCGTGTCGCCGAGTTTTTCGATGCGTACATCCGGCACTTGCAGCGGGCTGAGGTTGCTGTCATCGAACAACGAGACCGAGTGATAGACGCGCACCGTCAACACCGCCTGCGCCTGCACGTAGACGGTGTCCTGATCCAGACTCGCTTCCATGAACACTGGCGCCAGCTTCTGTTCCTGCGCCTGCCCGGACGCTTCGACCTCCACCACTTGCAGGGTGATCGGTTGGCTGACCAGTTCGCCGAGTTTGAGCGGGGGAATCTCGATGGAGCCGCTGTGACGCGGCATCAGGGTGATCAGCCAGCGCGTGGTGGCGTGAACATTGCCCTCCAGCGTGGTAAGGCTGTTGAGCTGTCGGGTGTCGCGGACTTCGAAGTCGGCGTCCAGCGCGCTCATGTCAGGTTTGCCGAACAGGGTCGCGTCGTCGGATTCCAGGGTCAGTTCGACGGTTTCCCCGGTGTTGACCCGCGTGCGATCAACGCTGGCCTGCAGCGTGTCGGCAGGCGTGTCGGCGCGCGCCACAAGGGCGAGCAGGCACAACAGCCCGGCGAAAACCACAGAGTGCACACGATTCATCGGGTTTTTTCCTGATGTTGCTGTTGTTCATACCAGAATTTGCGCCGCAACAGTTCGCCGGGCTCATCCGGGATCTGCCGCAACCACTGTTCAAGCGCCTGACGTTGTTCGCCGCTGATGTGACTGTCGGCGGGGCGCGTCGGTGCGCGGGTCGGTTCGTCTGCATCCGGCGATGTGTCTGCGGCATCGCTGGCGCCGTTGGCGGCAGACATCGCCTGCGAGCTGTTGGCGTTGTCGTCTTCGTCGTTTTGCACCGGGGCCTGTTGACTGGACGACGTTTGCTCGGCGTTGTCCGGGTTCGGCTTGTCGGCGTTCTCGTCGGTTTCGTTCTTGCCTTTGCTGGCATCCTCGGCGGCGGCCTGTTCGTTCTGTTGCTTCATTTCTTCGATCAGGGCCTTGTTCGCCGCGGCAGCCGGGAAATCCGGCTGGCGTTCGAGTGCCTGTTCGTAGGCGTCGATGGCCGCGTCCAGCTCACCACTTTTGGCCAGCGCGTTGCCCCGATTGTAATGGTCGGCGGCGGTATTGCCCTGGGCAAAACGCTGAGCGGCAGCCGCGTAGTCACCCGCTTCATAGAGCGCGATGCCTTGCCACTGGATGTCCTCGAAACGCTGCGCTGCTTCGGCAGGGCGATGACGTTGCAGCAGGCGTTGGCCTTGTTGGTCGGGGCGTCGCCATAAATCCTGAAACTCGAAGGCGTAGCTGGGCTGGGGCAAAAACATCAACAGCGGCAGGCACAGGATCCAGCCGCGACGACCCGCGCAGGCCGCCAGCAGCAATAACGGCAACAACAGCCAGTAGCCCTGATCGGCCCAACTGTCGAGTTGCAGCGTCTGACCCTGACTGCGAAGGTCTTTCGGGCCGTCGAGCAGGCCCAGTTCGCGCAGGTCTTCGTCGTCCAGACGCAGCGACGTGTAACGACCGCCTTCGGACTCGGCGAAGTCTTTGAGGCTGGCGCTGTCCAGACGCGGCACGATGATCCCGCCCTGAGCGTCCTTGAGGAAGCCGCCTTTTTCCTGAGTGACCGGCGCGCCTTCTGCTGTGCCGACCCCCAGCATCAGCAGTTGAGGTGCATGGCCGGTCATGGCCTGGCGGATGCCTTGCCGCTCGGTTTCGCTCAGCGACGAGCCGATCCACAGAATGCGGCCCAGCCCCAGATCGCCCTGTTTGAGCAGGTCCAGTGCCTTGGTCACCCCCAGATCTGCACGCTGACCGGCTTCGGGCATGATCGACGGACGGATCGCGTCCAGCAGGTTTTTGCTGGTGCCCAGATCGTCTGATAGCGGCACCAGTGTGTGGGCGCTGCCCGCGTAGACGATGATCGCCGTTTGCGAATCGCTGCGGGCTTGCAACAGATCCAGCAACTTGCGCCGAGCCTGCTCCAGGCGTGACGGTGGGCTGTCGGCGGCGAGCATTTCCGGTGTCAGTTCCAGCAGCACCACCACGGGGTCCACGGGGCGTTGACTGGTTTGTTCCACCCGTTGCCAGCTCGGCCCGAGCAGGGCGAGCAACGCCAGCAACCAGCCCAGCGCCAGCGCGATCCACGGCAATTTGCTTTCTCGCCCGTTACCGCCACTGAGCAGCACTGAATGAAAGGCGCTCGGTAGAATCATTTGCCAGCGACCGACCCGCTTTTGCCGATGCCACAGGCGCCAGATCAACCAACCCAGCAAGGGCAGAATCAACAGCCAGCCGGGGCGCAGCCAGTGTGGCCAGGCGGCAAACCACGAACTTATCATCGACGCCTCCGCAGCCGCTTGAAGCGTTGACGCCATTGCGGGCCTTGATGCAGCACCGGCTGGCGGGCGAGGAAACGGTACACGGGGTTGTGCGGCCAGCGCTCGTGAATGACCAACACAATGCTCAGCAGCAAGGCGATCGCCAGTGGCCAGTGATACAGCGCCAGGGCAGGACGGGCTTGGGTCGGTTGTTGAGTCACCGGTTCGAGGGCGTCGAGGGTCTTGCCGATCTGCGCCAGTTGCGCGCCGTCCCGAGCGCGGAAATATTGCCCGCCGGTGATTTCGGCGATTTCCCGCAGCGCAGGTTCATCCAGATCCAGGCTCGCGTTCAGCCCCAGAATGCTCGTTGCGCCCTTGTCGGGGTCGGCGCCGATGCCGATCGGGTAAATTTTCACGCCTTCGCCCGCCGCCAGGCGAGCGGCGGTGGCAGGGTCGATTTGCCCGGCGTTGTTGGCACCGTCGGTGACCAGAATCAACACGCGACTTTGCGCCGGACGCAAACGCAGGCGCTTGAGGGCCAGGCCGATGGCGTCGCCGATAGCGGTGTTCTTGCCCGCGATGCCGATGCGTGCTTCGTCCAGCCAGGTGCGTACGGTCTTGCGGTCGAAGGTCAGTGGCGCCTGCAGATAGGCCTGACTGCCGAACAGGATCAGGCCCACGCGGTCGCCTTGTCGGTGTTCGAGGAAGTCCCCCAGCAATTGCTTGACCAGCGTCAGACGACTGACTTCGTCGCTTTGCCAGACCATATCCGGGTAGTCCATCGAGCCTGAGACATCCACCGCTACCAGCAGATCGCGCCCGCTGGCCGCGACGGGCAACGGATCGCCCAGCCATTGCGGGCGGGCGGCGGCCACGAGCAGCAACAGCCACAGGATCACGAATGGCAACTGCCGACGCCAGCCGGGCAGATGAGCGCGGGCACGGCGACCCGCCAGACCTTCCAGTTCATCGATAAAACTGACCTTGAGCGCGGCTTCGCCACTGTCGGCCACTGGCAGCACGAAGCGCAGCAGCCACGGCAATGGCAGCAAGGCAAACACCCACGACCAGGCGAACTCAAACATGTTTGCGAATCCAGGTTTCGACCGACTGGGTCAGGCCGTTAATGGCCTTGTCGTCGAGTTTGCATTCGGGTTTGTAGGCGCCTTCGACGAGCACCATCCAGCGCGTGAGGCCCGCCGCCGGGCAGCGGTTGTCAAGGAATGCCAGCCACTTGCGGCCGTTCAGGGTGTGACTCTGGGCATGAGGGTAATCGTTGCGGCACAGGCGTTTGAGCAGGCCGTTGATCTGTTGCAGCCAGGCGCCTGCCGGTGCGCCGTCATAGGGTTTGGGCATCTGCGCCAGTTCCTGAAGCGCGGCCTGACGGCGCGGGTCCAGTGGCTGCTCGGCCACTTCCTTTGCGGCTTTCTTCGGCAGCCACACCCGCGCGCGCCACACGCCGTAGCCGAGCAGCGGAATCAGGATCAGTAACATCCACCAACCGGACGCAGGGGGCCAGGCACTCACGGGGGGCGGCAGGATCATCGGTTGCAACTGGTCCAACTGGCTCATTTCTGTTTCACCGGCTGGTTCGCGTTGAGGTAATCGCGCAGTTGCTCGACCATTTCCTGCTGGGTGTTCAGGGGGATCATCAGCACCCGCAGTTTCTGTGCCAGCAATTCCCAGCGCGCCTGACGGGCTTCGCCTTGAGCACGGTAGGTCTGACGGAGGTCCGAGTTGAGGGTGTCGAGTTCCAGCCGCGCGCCGCGATCATTGAAACGCAGCAGCCCGGCAGCGGGCAGCGCGTGATCCAGTGGGTCGGACAGAGGCAACAGCAGCAGGTCGCAATGGCGTGAAAGCAGCGCCAGTTGTTGCTCGGCGGAATCGGACAGCGTGCGCTCGTCACACAGGATGAACACCAGGCTGCCCGGTCGTAGCACTTCACGCGCCCGACGCAGCGCCACGCCGAAGGTGTCGCGGTCGGCCACGGCTTCGGTGTGCAGAGACTGATTGGCTCGCACCAGCCGGTTGAGCAGCTGCAACAGGCTTTGCTTGCTGCGCCGAGGCTTGATTTCGTAATGCTGGTTGTCACCGAACACCAGGCCACCCACTCGGTCGTTATGGCCCAGCGCTGCCCAGCCGATCAACGCCGCCGCCTGCGCCGCCAGCACTGACTTGAACATCAGCCCCGAGCCGAAGAACAGCCGACGGCTCTGCTCGACCATGATGAAGATCGGCCGCTCGCGTTCTTCATGGAACAGTTTGGTGTGCGGCTCTTGCGTGCGGGCGGTCACGCGCCAGTCGATGGTGCGTACGTCGTCGCCCGCCTGATACACCCGCACCTGATCGAAGTCGACACCTCGACCCCGCAGTTTGGAGTGGTGCAGGCCGATCAGCGGACTGCGTCGACCGGGGGATGAGAACAACTGGACTTCCCGCACGCGATGACGCATCTCGATCAGCTCGGCGAGGCTGATGCGGATGCCCGGTTGGGAAATCTGATAGGGCTGCATGGGGTCAGGCGACGGCGACGACGTCAAGAATGCGCTGGATGACGCGGTCCTGATCGATGCCCGCCGCCTCTGCCTCGAACGACAGAATGATGCGGTGGCGCAGCACGTCGAAGACCATCGCCTGAATGTCTTCGGGGCTGACGAAGTCACGACCGGCCAGCCACGCATGGGCGCGGGCGCAGCGGTCCAGGGAAATCGAGCCGCGAGGGCTGGCGCCGTAGCCGATCCACTCGGCCAGCTCGGCGTCGAACTTGGCCGGGGTGCGGGTGGCCATGACCAGTTGCACGAGGTATTCCTCCACCGCATCGGCCATGTACAGCCCGAGGATTTCCTTGCGCGCGGCGAAAATGGCTTGCTGGCTGACGCGACGGTCCGGCTTGGCTTCGCCGTGCAGTGCTTCACCACGGGCCTGTTGCAGAATCTTGCGTTCGACCGTGGCGTCCGGGAAGCCGATCTTCACGTGCATCAGGAAACGGTCAAGCTGGGCTTCGGGCAGCGGGTAGGTGCCTTCCTGTTCGATAGGGTTCTGGGTCGCCATCACCAGAAACAGCGGCGACAGGTCGTAGGTGCTGCGGCCGACGCTGACCTGTCGTTCGGCCATGGCTTCCAGTAACGCCGATTGCACCTTGGCAGGCGCCCGGTTGATTTCGTCCGCCAGCACCAGGTTGTGGAAGATCGGCCCCTGCTGGAAGACGAAGCTGCCGGTTTCCGGACGATAGATCTCGGTACCGGTGATGTCGGCGGGCAGCAGGTCGGGGGTGAACTGGATGCGGTGGAACTGTGCTTCGATGCCTTCGGCCAGCTCCTTGATCGCTTTGGTCTTGGCCAGACCGGGAGCGCCTTCGACCAGCATGTGGCCGTCGGCGAGCAGCGCGATCAACAGGCGCTCGACCAGCTTCTCCTGCCCCAGAATCTGAGTGGAGAGAAAGGTTCGCAGCGCGATCAACGCTTCACGATGTTCCATCGGTGACGGTTCCTGACAGGGTAGGCAGCGGCGCCAAAACGGCTTCGAAGCTGGGGGCGTTACTTTAATCCATCCGAGGGGGTGGCGACTAACGGAGGAAGGGGTTTTTTCAGGGTTTGTCGATGTTTGCGGGGTAAAAACGAGAAGTGTCTGACAGGTTGCGAGAAATCCTGTCGTCTGAGGACTGTCATCCCGTAGCTGCACGGCTTGCCGGCGGTAGCGGTTTCAATGCCGCCACTGCCGGCAAGCCGTGCTGCTGCAGCGTGACGAGTGATCAGCTCAGTTCGCTGGTGTACGTCCCCACGTCTTTGAGCAGGATCTTCAAGGTGGCGTCAAGCTCGGTCAGTTCCTCGGCGGGCGTGCTGTGGGTGATTTCAAAGGTGTGCTCGCCGCCGAAGGGCTTGGCGTCGACGGCATCGATTTCGACGATCAATTGCACCGGTGTGAGGGTCACTTTCAGGTTGGCATCGACGTGAATGGTGTCGTCGCGAAAGGTGATGTCGACTTCATCTTCGTCCGGAAAGCGCCCCAGCAGGAACAGGTCGCCGTTGATGGCATGGCAACAGGCCAGCGCCATGTCATCTTCTTCCTCGTCGCAGGGGTTGTAGATGAAGCTGTCGGTGGTCATGTGCATGGCGGCATTCCTGTGGTTCGGTTCGGGACAAGGCCAAATTTTGCCAGTGTTTGGGGGGATTTGCCTGCCTTGGTTGGTTCGGGGCTCTTGTTTTGATGTCCGCGATAGCCCCGAAGGGCATCAAAATGATTATTCCTGTTCGGCATGGGCTATGCCGGTTCGCATGGCGATGTCCGAATATGTCGCAGGCCTGCAAGCAGCGCCGGGCTTGCTCTCGTTAAGCTTTCCGGCAGATGAACGAAGCCGGTTTGGGCGCAAGCCCCTCGCTCGTCATTCGGCTCGAATGATGTGACGACGCACACACGACGAGCGTTAGTACTAACGCATGTGGTCACGTACTGCGCCTTGTCACGATCTGCCGACTATCATCGAACAGGCGCACACCTGGCAGACACCCCTCACACATGCAGGCACGACCCCGAAACACGCATCTCTCCTATATAAAAGCCAAGCCAAGCGGAGTACCACAGATGGCGTTCTTCACCGCAGCCAGCAAGCCCGACTTCCAGCACCAACTGCGATCGGCACTGGCCCAGCACATCAGCGAACAGGCACTGCCACAAGTGGCGCTGTTCGCCGATCAATTCTTCGGCATCATTTCCCTCGATGAACTGACCCAGCGCAGGCTGTCCGACCTTGCCGGTTGCACCTTGTCAGCCTGGCGTCTGCTCGAACGTTTCGAACATGGCGCCCCGCAAGTCCGCGTCTACAACCCTGATTACGAGCGTCATGGCTGGCAATCCACCCATACGGCCGTTGAGGTGTTGCACCACGATTTGCCGTTTCTGGTGGACTCGGTCCGCACCGAGCTGAACCGCCGCGGCTACAGCATCCACACGCTGCAAACCACCGTGTTGAGTGTGCGCCGTGATGAAAAGGGCAACCTCGTCGAACTGCTGCCCAAAGGCACGACGGGCGAGGGTGTGCTGCAAGAATCGCTGATGTATCTGGAGATCGACCGCACTGCCAACGCCGCCGAGCTGAACGTGCTGGCCCGTGAGCTGGAGCAGGTGCTGGGCGAAGTGCGCGTTGCGGTGGAAGACTTCGAACCGATGAAAGCCAAGCTGCACGAGCTGCTGGCCGGTATCGATGCCATCGAATACGCCGTGGACCCGGACGAAAAGGCTGAAGTGAAGGTGTTCCTGGAGTGGCTGGTGAACAACCACTTTACCTTCCTTGGCTACGAAGAATTTACCGTCGACGGCGGCAGCGAAGGCGGCCAGTTGACCTACGATCCGTCGTCGTTCCTGGGCCTGACCAAACTGCTGCGCGCAGGCCTGACCCCGGAAGACCTGCACATCGAAGGCTATGCGGTGAATTATCTGCATGAGCCGACCCTGTTGTCGTTCGCCAAGGCTGCCGCGCCTAGCCGCGTGCATCGCCCGGCGTACCCGGATTACGTGTCGATCCGCCAGATCGATGCCAGCGGCAAGGTCATCAAGGAATGCCGCTTCATGGGCCTGTACACCTCGTCGGTGTATGGCGAGAGCGTGCGCAATATCCCTTACATTCGTCGCAAGGTTGCCGAAGTTGAGCGCCGTTCGGGCTTCGATTCCAAGGCCCATCTGGGCAAGGAACTGGCGCAGGTGGTCGAAGTGCTGCCCCGCGATGACCTGTTCCAGACCCCGGTGGACGAGCTGTTCAGCACCGTCATGTCCATCGTGCAGATTCAGGAACGCAACAAGATCCGCGTGTTCCTGCGCAAAGACCCCTATGGCCGTTTCTGCTACTGCCTGGCCTACGTGCCGCGTGACGTCTATTCCACCGAAACCCGGCAGAAAATCCAGCAAGTGCTGATGGAGCGTCTGAAGGCCAGCGACTGCGAATTCTGGACCTTCTTCTCCGAGTCGGTGCTGGCCCGTGTGCAGTTGATCCTGCGCGTGGACCCGAAAGTCACCCTCGACATCGACCCTCAGCAACTGGAAAACGAAGTCATCCAGGCCTGCCGTTCGTGGAAGGACGATTACGCCAGTCTGGTCGTCGAAAGCTTTGGCGAAGCCCAGGGCACCAACGTCCTGGCGGACTTCCCTAAAGGCTTCCCCGCCGGTTACCGCGAGCGCTTTGCCGCGCACTCGGCCGTGGTCGACATGCAGCACCTGCTGAACCTGACCGACGCCAAGCCGCTGGTCATGAGCTTCTACCAGCCGTTGTCGGGGGACAAGGCGCAGTTGCACTGCAAGCTGTACCACGCCGACACCCCGCTGGCACTGTCGGACGTGCTGCCAATTCTGGAAAACCTCGGCCTTCGCGTGCTGGGTGAATTCCCGTACCGCCTGCGTCACACCAATGGCCGCGAGTTCTGGATACACGACTTCGCCTTCACCTATGCCGAAGGTCTGAATCTGGACCTGCAACAGCTCAATGACACGCTGCAGGACGCCTTTGTCCACATTGTGCGTGGCGAGGCCGAGAACGACGCATTCAACCGTCTGGTGCTCACCGCTGGCCTGCCATGGCGTGATGTGGCGCTGCTGCGCGCCTACGCCCGTTACCTGAAACAGATTCGTCTGGGCTTCGATCTGGGCTACATCGCCAGTACCCTGAACAACCACGCCGATATCGCTCGCGAACTGACCCGTCTGTTCAAGACCCGTTTCTACTTGGCGCGCAAGCTCTCCGGTGGTGATCTGGACGACATGCAACAGCGTCTGGAACAGGCGATTCTCTCGGCGCTGGACGACGTTCAGGTGCTCAACGAAGACCGCATCCTGCGTCGCTACCTTGACCTGATCAAGGCGACCATGCGCACCAACTTCTACCAGACCGACGCCAACGGCCAGAACAAGAGCTACTTCAGCTTTAAGTTCAACCCGCGTCTGATCCCTGAACTGCCAAAGCCGGTGCCGAAGTTCGAAATCTTTGTCTACTCGCCGCGCGTCGAAGGCGTTCACCTGCGTTTCGGCAACGTCGCGCGCGGCGGCCTGCGCTGGTCGGACCGCGAAGAAGACTTCCGTACCGAAGTGCTGGGGCTGGTGAAAGCCCAGCAGGTGAAGAACTCGGTCATCGTGCCGGTCGGTGCGAAGGGCGGCTTCCTGCCGCGTCGCCTGCCGACCACCGGCACCCGCGACGAGATTCAGGCCGAAGCGATCGCCTGCTACCGCATCTTCATTTCGGGCCTGCTGGACATTACCGACAACCTGAAAGAAGGCGCTCTGGTGCCACCGGCCAACGTCGTGCGTCACGACGACGATGACCCGTACCTGGTCGTCGCGGCGGACAAGGGCACTGCGACCTTCTCCGACATCGCCAACGGCATCGCCATTGATTACGGCTTCTGGTTGGGTGACGCCTTCGCTTCCGGTGGTTCGGCCGGTTACGACCACAAGAAAATGGGCATCACCGCCAAAGGCGCGTGGGTCGGCGTACAGCGCCACTTCCGCGAGCGCGGCATCAACGTTCAGCAAGACAGCGTCACCGTGATCGGCGTCGGCGACATGGCCGGTGACGTGTTCGGTAACGGTTTGCTGATGTCCGACAAGCTGCAATTGGTGGCGGCGTTCAACCACCTGCACATCTTCATCGACCCGAATCCGGATCCGGCCACCAGCTTCGCCGAACGCAAGCGTCTGTTCGACCTGCCGCGTTCGGCCTGGACCGACTACGACACCAGCCTCATGTCCGAAGGCGGCGGCATCTTCCCGCGCAGCCTGAAGAGCATCACCATCACCCCGCAGATGAAGGCGCGCTTTGACATCACCGCCGACAAGCTGACCCCGACCGAGCTGATGCACGCGCTGCTCAAGGCGCCGGTGGACCTGCTGTGGAACGGCGGCATCGGCACCTACGTCAAGGCCAGCTCCGAGAGCCACGCTGACGTGGGCGACAAGGCCAACGACGCCCTGCGCGTCAACGGCAACCAGTTGCGCTGCAAAGTGGTGGGCGAGGGCGGTAACCTGGGTATGACCCAACTGGGCCGCGTTGAATTCGGCCTGCTGGGTGGCGCGACCAACACCGACTTCATCGACAACGCCGGTGGTGTGGACTGCTCCGACCACGAAGTGAACATCAAGATCCTGCTCAACGAAGTGGTGCAGGCCGGTGACATGACCGAGAAGCAGCGCAATCTGTTGCTCGAAAGCATGACCGACGACGTGGGCAATCTGGTCCTCGGCAACAACTACAAGCAGACCCAGGCCCTGTCGCTGGCGGCCCGTCGCGCTTACGAGCGCATTGCTGAATACAAGCGCCTGATGAACGACCTGGAATCCCGTGGCAAGCTGGACCGCGCCATCGAATTCCTGCCTGCCGAAGATCAACTGGCCGAACGCATCGCCGAGGAGAAAGGCCTGACCCGCGCCGAGCTGTCGGTGCTGATCTCCTACAGCAAGATCGACCTCAAGGAAGCGCTGCTCGAATCCCGCGTGCCGGATGACGACTACCTGGCTCGCGACATGGAAACCGCGTTCCCGCCATCGCTGGCGTCGAAGTTCTCCGACTCCATGCGTCGCCACCGTTTGAAGCGTGAAATCGTCAGCACCCAGATCGCCAATGACCTGGTCAACCACATGGGCATCACCTTCGTGCAGCGGCTCAAAGAGTCAACCGGCATGAGCGCAGCCAACGTGGCCGGTGCCTACGTGATCGTGCGGGACATCTTCCACCTGCCGCACTGGTTCCGTCAGATCGAGGCGCTGGACTACAAGGTCCCGGCCGAAATCCAGTTGGCCTTGATGGACGAACTGATGCGTCTGGGGCGCCGTGCCACCCGCTGGTTCCTGCGCAGCCGTCGCAACGAACTGGACGCGGCACGTGACGTCGCCCACTTCGGTCCGCACCTGGCGGCATTGGGTCTGAAACTGGACGAACTGCTGGAAGGCCCGCCGCGTGAAGCCTGGCAGGCGCGCTATCAGGAATACGTTGCCGCTGGTGTGCCTGAATTGCTGGCACGCATGGTCGCGGGTACCGCGCACCTGTACACGCTGTTGCCGATCATCGAAGCGTCCGACGTCACTGGCCAGAACGCGGCTGACGTGGCCAAGGTCTACTTCGCCGTCGGCAGCTCGCTGGACGTGACCTGGTACCTGCAACAGATCAGCGCCTTGCCGGTGGAAAACAACTGGCAGGCTCTGGCTCGCGAAGCGTTCCGCGACGACATCGACTGGCAGCAACGGGCGATCACAGTGTCCGTTCTGCAAATGCCGAACGGTCCTGCGGACGTCGAAGAGCGCCTGAACCTGTGGCTGGAGCAGCACATGCCAATGGTCGAGCGCTGGCGCGCCATGCTGGTCGAGTTGCGTGCGGCAAGTGGTCATGACTACGCGATGTACGCGGTGGCCAACCGTGAATTGCTGGATCTGGCCATGAGTGGGCAGACTGTGGTGGTTTGAGCTTCTAGCCATGAGTGTTAAGCGGTAAGAAAAAGCCCCGGTCTTCTAGGAGAACCGGGGCTTTTTTGTGGGGTTGGCTCAACACCAAAGACCCGACAGGGCATCCACGTAGCGTTCTCACGTCATCCACATTCCCCTCCGAAGTAAGACTCAAAACCAAGCCCCTGTAGTCCCTTTCCGAAAATCCCGTACCCCTCTCTTTTTGTGTTTCAGCGCTCAGACAACCGCGCATTAACCCCCTAAATTCCGCGCTTTTCTCAGCGCGGATCACGGAATGCCTGACGCCCATTGGGCCGCCCGTCAGGGTGATGCCCTTGCTCATAGCTCGGTCATGGCCGATGTGTTCGGTGGCGCCCTTGAGGTGGTTGCCACCGTGGCCGCGGGTGCTGCGGTGACGGCAGCGGTCGTCGCGGCGGCTGGTGTCACGGTGGCTACCGGTGGCCTCGGCGCTTGTGTGTTGGGCGCGGTCGTTGGCGCAGCGGTGACGGTCGGCATGGAACTCACTGGCGCCGACGATGCCTTGAGCACGTTCTGTCACGACCTGGCTGGCGACCTCTTTCCGCCCACGGTGTGTGCGTACATCACCAGCGGCTCACCCGACGTGTTCATCAATGGTTTGCCCGCTGCACGCGCGGCGGGGTCGATCGCTCAGTCGCCGGTCGAGTTGCCGGATGACGAAGCCCCAGAGGGCACTTTTCTCGACATCGCCAAGGGCTTCTTCTCTGAGCTGTGGCGGCCCACGGTGGCGACGCCAGACCCACGCGCCATGCCGCAACCGCTGGATCGGATTCTGTGCGACAAGCACCCCGGCATGCCTGGGCAATACCTGGCTGAGGGTTCGAGCACGGTCTTCATCAATGGCCAGCCCGCCGTGCGTAGCGGTGATCGCAGTGCTTGCGATGCCGTCGTGGTGGCCTCGGGAAGTATTTCTCCGAATGTGCGAATCGGTGGCGGCAAAGCGGTCGTCAGGACCATTCGCAGCGGCAAGACACCGGGCGTCGGGCTGGCCATATCGGCGTTGCTGATGCTGCGTGGCGGTCCGGCGAAGTTTGTCAGCAACCTGCCGTGTCTGCTGTTAGGCGGCGCGAGCGCTTACGTTGCTGGTGCTGTCGGTGGCGCGTTGGCGCGGGCGGTTTCCGGCTCGCCGAATCCGGTGCATGCCGCGACGGGCGCGAAAGTGTTGGGCGGTGATGAGGATCTGGACTTTGTCCTTCCGGGCGTACTGCCGATCGAATGGCAGCGTTTCTACAGCAGTCGGGATGAGCGCCCGGACGGTCTGTTTGGCGTGGGCTGGAGCGTGCCGTTTGAGGTGTGCGTGCGCATCGACAGGCTTGCCGAGGGTGGCGAGCGGTTGATCTATATCGACGAACAGGCCCGACACATCGATATGGGATCAATTGCGCCGGGCAGCGCGGTGTTCAGTGCGGGTGAAGGGCTGACTGTCAAACGGCACACTGACGGGCGAGTGCTGATCGAGAGTGAAGAGGGCACGTACCGGCTGTTTGAGCCGACGCTATTGGGCGCGCCCTGTCTGCGACTCTCGCAACTGGGCGATCGCAACGACAACCGCATTCATCTGATCTACGACGCTGAAGGTCGCCTGTGCCGGTTGCACGATACGCTGGATGTCGTGCGTGTGGCGTTAGTGTACTCAGCACTCTGGCCGCGTCGGGTCGAACGGATCGAGCGTCTGTTTGACGATGACACTGCTGAGACGATGGCGCGTTATACCTATGACGATTCAGGCCAACTGACCGAGGTATACGATGCCCTCGGCAAGCTTCAGCGTCAGTTCGCTTACCACCTCTCACTGCGGATGGCCGAACACCGGCTCCCCACGGGGCTGCGCTGCTTCTACGAGTGGACGCTGATCGACGAACGCGAATGGCGAGTGGTCCGACACTGGACCGATGACGGCAGCGAATATCGCTTCGAATACGATCTCACCGCAGGTATCACGACCGTCGTCGATGGATTGAATCGCCGCAGCACCCGGTGTTGGAATGCTCAGCACCAGATCACTGAATACACCGACAACCTTGGTCATCTCTGGCAATTCTCGTGGAACGACGAGCGCCAGTTGTGCGGCGCGATTGACCCTGATGGCGGAACCTGGACATTCGCTTACGACGAAGCGGGAAATCTCTGTTCGACTGAAGACCCGCTTGGCCGTATCGACTCCACATTGTGGCTGGAGCATTGGTCGCTGCCGAAGGTGGAAACCGATGCGGCAGGTAATGGCTGGCAGTACCGCTATGACGCGCGGGGCAACCGTACCCATGAAGTCGATCCGCTGGGCCATGTCACACGCTATCGATTTGACGAACGGGGGCGGGTCGTCGAAGTCATCGATGCCACTGGCAACGGTAGAACGCTCAGTTGGGACGCGTTCGGCCAACTCACGACCGATACGGACTGCTCGGGCTATTCAGCCCGTTTCACTTATGATCGACGAGGATTTCTGCAACGCTCCTTCGATGCCAAGGGGGAGCAAGTCGATTACCAACACGACGCCTTGGGGCGGCTATCGCAACGTGAAGGCCCTGAAAAGCGTGTGGAGCGCTTTCTGCATGATGACAGCGGTCTGCTCGTTGGCTACGTCAGCGCTGCCGAGGAAATTACCCGTTACGCCTATGACCCGCGCGGTCGACTGTGTCAACGCACCGACCCGCACCACCGAAAGGTCGAGGCCAGCTACGACCCTTACGACCGCCTGCAAACGCTGACCAACGAAAACGGGGAGTCTTATCGATTTGGCTGGGATGCTGCAGACCGACTGTCGGTGCAGCAGAACCTGGACGGCAGTCAGTGGCGTTATCAGTACGATGCGCTGGGTAACGCGATCTATGCCGACCAGTTGGCGGGTAACGAAGCGATTGTCCATCGGTTCGAGCGCGATGCCGTCGGGCGCCTGATCGCCAAGGTGACCGACGACGGCCGCACCGTTTACGACTACGACCTGCTCGACAACCTGATCGGCATCACCTTCACCGGGCTGGGCGGTGAACGACAGGTCGTTAGTTTTACCTACGATGCCCTCGGCCAGATGATCAGCGAAACGACGTCATCCGGTACGCTCAATCACCGCTACGACGAACTCGGCAACCTGACCCAGACGCAACTGCCGGACGGTCGTTGGCTGAATCGGCTGTACTACGGCAGCGGCCACCTGCACCAGATCAACCTTGATGGCCACGTTATCAGCGACTTTGAGCGTGACCGTCTGCATCGTGAGGTTTTGCGCACACAAGGGCAGCACGAAACCCGCAGCGAGTACGATCGTCATCGGCGCTTGAGCGCCCGGGAGCGCATGGGGCGCCGCGCATTTGCCGAACTGCCGGTACGCAGCGTCAGAACCTACGAATACGACCTGACCGACAACCTCATCGCCCGCGTCCACTCGCTTTCCCCGGGAGAACACCGCACCCAGTTGGGTTACGACTCCACCCATCGAGTCACGTTGGCCCAAAGCAACATGAACGGGCTGGTGGAGCGTTTCGCCTATGACCCGGCTGCCAACCTCCTGAGTGGCCCGCAAACCCCAGGGCGTCACGTCGTTCATAACAAACTGCTGAATTTTCAAGACAAACACTACCGTTACGACAGCTTCGGCCGCTTGAGCGAAAAACGCAGTGATCGACGAGGGCGACAGCGCTTCGCCTACGATGCCGAAAGCCGCCTGATCGAAGTCCGGAACCCTGAAGGTCATGTCATACGCATGACCTACGACCCGCTCGGACGCCGAGTTGGCAAAACCCTCTACCACCCCGACGGCCATATCCTCTGCGACACCACATTCGCCTGGGATGGCTTGCGCCTGCTGCGGGAAGAACAAAACGGCTTCCCGACCCTCTACCTCTACGCCGATCACGGCTACGAGCCTCTGGCCCGAATCGACGGCCGAGACGACCAGCAGAGAATCCGCTACTACCACAACGACTCCAGCGGCGTGCCCGAACAGCTCACCGAAGCCGACGGTTACCTCATCTGGCAAACCCGGTATGAAGTCTGGGGCAACACCGTTGGAGAAGACCGCGAGCGCTACTTCGTCGAAAACCAGAACCTGCGCTTCCAAGGCCAATACCTTGATCGCGAGACGGGACTGCACTACAACACCTTCAGGTACTACGACCCCGACATAGGCCGCTTCACCACCCCGGATCCGATTGGGCTAGCGGGTGGGCTGAATTTATATCAGTACGCGCCGAATCCGATTGGGTGGGTGGATCCTTGGGGGTGGAGTTGTACTCCCAACAAGAAAAGTTCGTACCAGGGGGCTAGTCGGAGAGATGCGTTTAGGCAGGCGCGTCTGGATGCAGGCGTCCCTTTGAGTCAACAGCCTTACGCGGTTTCAAAACCCTATCTGGAAGATGGATATGGTGGGTATGTCTATAAGGATTACAAAAAGATTCAGACTCGCAGTTATCATTTCATGACTAACGATGGAAAGAAATTGATAATCCAAGATCATAGCTATGGTCATGTTAAAGCGATGCCTAAGCACGGGGCAGAGCCGCATTTTAATGTTAGACCGATTGATAAGCCACAAAATGGATCAGTTGAGGGTACTTATGGGCACTATAACCACTGAGGTTAAAGAAATGGAGTTTGTAGATTGTGTTGACAATAACATCTTTCTAAAATCAATTTTTCCCTCAGGGGTTGGCGATGTATTAGTTGGTCAGTTTGGACTGGATCAGGGGCAGTTTTCACTGAATATTCATGTTTTCAAAAAACCTTTTAAAGAAGTTGCAAAGTGGGGTGTTTGGGGAGTTAATTACGATGCGATAGTGATTAAGCTGTTGGGCGCTGGGGTGTCAGACATAAAGATTGATAATTGGAATGGCTTTGTTCCTGCTCCACTAAAATGTTGGGTGAGAGGGAATAGATTGTTTTTGAGTTGCCAGACCGAGGAACAAGTGTTCGAGATATCGTGTTTTGGTTTGGCTTTTCAATCGGGAAGTACCTATATCAATTAGTTTTACGGTTTTGTTGTCGTGGTCTGCACGGTATTTTGAATAAGCGTTTTAGATTAGTGAGGCGCTTAGAGTGATACTGTATCCACGAGTTCCATGTCGTCGAGAACCAAAACCTGCGCTTCCAAGGCCAATACCTTGATCGCGAGACGGGACTGCACTACAACACCTTCAGGTACTACGACCCCGACATAGGCCGCTTCATCACCCCGGATCCGATTGGGCTGGCGGGTGGGCTGAATTTATATCAGTACGCGCCGAATCCGATTGGGTGGGTGGATCCTTGGGGGTGGAGTTGCACCGTCGTCAAAGCGCGCACACGTCGACACGCTTACTCATTGGCAAAAGAGCACGCACAAGTACCCAGGCTTTCCAGAGGTGGGCAAAACATTGAAATTGAGAGGCTGAATTCGTCGAGCAGGGGACAGAACTGAACGGAAATGAAGAAGAGCGGAGCACAATCGCTAGGCAGAGAACGTAAGGAGGGCAGGGAGCAGTATTTCGAACACCCGGATGGACACCCTGACGCGGGTATGCCCGGAGTTCCGAAGCATCATGAGTCAGGGCACATACATGCGGTCAATGCTAAGGGTGAGAAGATTGTGTTTACGTGGTAGGGAGGCGTGATGGAGCAGATAATAGAGTTTCCAATAGCGTACGAGGATATGTTCAACGGTGCGGCAGTGGCTAGAGAGGGCTACTGTATATGTTATCAACATGGGGTTGATAATTTTGGGTATGGACCATATGGCTTCGATACGAAAAAAGCGAGTGTCTGGCTGAAGCAAACGTTTCCAGCACTCGTATATTGGCAGTCTGATCGCCAAGAATTTATAGATGTAGATGTGCCGGTTGGGCGAGGCCTTTATCTTCTTAAGGATCAACCCTATGTGAGAAAGACGAGTCAAGAACTGGCAGCTTACAAAAGAGAGCAGAAACGAAGAGCACTGAGGTTAAGGTACAAAGGGGAACTGGAGGACAGTGGTAATGGGCCAATTCCTGCCATTTTGATGGTCTCAGGCGAGCGTCTATTTCCGACTGATTTTTTAGCCGTTTTACTGGAAGAAATGTGTTCTTTTTTTATCTATTATTCATTGATCCCTTACACGGGGCAGACAATCGTATCGTTTGATTTTGCGATGCGTGAAAAGATGAAGGAAACTGCGGCAGTTGAAGGGACTTTATACCAGAGAATCGGATCGATTGACCAAGTTAAACCGTGGTGAGCCGAGTCTAAAACGGCCATGGGGCTGGAAACTTAAAGTGGTTTTAATTCTTCAATAAAAAACCCCGCCGAAGCGGGGTTCTTTCAAAGCATCAAAACCTTACGCCTGAACCACCGGAATCTTGGCGTTAGCCGCCGATTCACGGAATTCAGCGATCTGGTCGAAGCTCAGGTAGCGGTAGACATCGGCCGACATGCTGTCGATCTTGCCTGCGTACTCCATGTACTCCTCGACGGTCGGCAGGCGACCCAGGATCGATGCAACGGACGCCAGCTCAGCCGAGGCCAGGTAGACGTTCGCGCCGTCGCCCAGACGGTTCGGGAAGTTACGGGTCGAGGTCGAAACCACGGTCGCGTTCGGGTTCACACGTGCCTGGTTACCCATGCACAGCGAGCAGCCCGGCATTTCCATGCGTGCGCCAGCCTTGCCGTAGATGCCGTAGTAGCCTTCTTCGGTCAGTTGGTGAGCGTCCATTTTGGTCGGCGGCGACAGCCACAGACGGGTTGGCAGTTGACCTTTGACCTGATCCAGCAACTTACCGGCAGCGCGGAAGTGACCGATGTTGGTCATGCACGAACCGATGAACACTTCGTCGATCTTCTCGCCAGCGACGCTGGACAGCAGACGGGCGTCGTCCGGGTCGTTCGGCGCGCAGAGCACAGGCTCTTTGACGTCGGCCAGGTCGATTTCGATGACTTCGGCGTACTCGGCGTCCTTGTCGGCTTCCAGCAGCTCTGGATTGGCAATCCAGGCTTCCATCGCCTTGGCGCGACGCTCCAGGGTGCGTGGGTCGCCGTAGCCTTCCGCGATCATCCAGCGCAGCAGGGTGATGTTGGAGTTCAGGTATTCGGCGATCGACTCTTTCGACAGCTTGATGGTGCAACCGGCCGCCGAGCGTTCTGCCGAGGCGTCGGACAGTTCGAAGGCTTGTTCGACGGTCAGGGTTTCCAGACCTTCGATTTCCAGGATGCGGCCGGAGAAGGCGTTTTTCTTGCCTTTCTTCTCGACGGTCAGCAGGCCTTTCTGGATCGCGTAGTAAGGGATGGCATGAACCAGGTCACGCAGGGTGACGCCCGGTTGCAGCTTGCCTTTGAAACGGACCAAGATCGATTCCGGCATGTCCAGCGGCATGACGCCAGTGGCTGCTGCGAACGCGACCAGACCGGAACCGGCCGGGAACGAGATGCCGATCGGGAAACGGGTGTGGGAGTCACCACCGGTGCCGACGGTGTCCGGCAGCAGCATGCGGTTCAGCCAACTGTGGATGATGCCGTCGCCCGGACGCAGCGAAACGCCGCCACGGGTCATGATGAAGTCAGGCAGGGTGTGGTGAGTCTTGACGTCGATCGGCTTTGGATAAGCGGCGGTATGGCAGAAGGACTGCATCACCAGATCGGCGGAGAAGCCCAGGCACGCCAGGTCTTTCAGTTCGTCACGGGTCATTGGACCGGTGGTGTCCTGAGAACCGACGGTGGTCATCTTCGGTTCGCAGTAGGTGCCCGGACGGATGCCGTCGGTGCCACAGGCCTTGCCGACCATCTTCTGCGCCAGAGTGAAGCCCTTGGTGCTGGCGGCTGGCGCTTCAGGGGTCTTGAACAGGGTCGAAGGCGGCAGGCCCAGCTCGGCGCGCGCCTTGCCGGTCAGACCACGGCCCACGATCAGCGGGATACGGCCGCCAGCGCGGACTTCATCCAGCAGAACCGGGGTTTTCAGTTCGAAAGTGGTGATCACTTCGTCGCTGTCGTGTTTGCACACTTTGCCTTCGTACGGGTAAACGTCGATGACGTCGCCCATGTTGATGTTCGAAACATCGAATTCGATGGGCAGAGCGCCGGCGTCTTCCATGGTGTTGTAGAAGATCGGAGCGATCTTGCTGCCGAAGCAGAAGCCGCCGCCGCGCTTGTTCGGCACGTAAGGGATGTCGTCACCGAAGAACCACAGCACCGAGTTGGTGGCGGATTTACGCGAGGAACCGGTACCGACCACGTCACCGACGTAGGCGATAGGGAAGCCCTGGCCGCGCATTTCTTCGATTTGCTTCATCGGGCCGATGGAGCCTTGTACGTCAGGGACGATGCCGTCACGGGCCATTTTCAGCATGGCCAGGGCGTGCAGCGGGATGTCCGGACGGGACCAGGCGTCAGGCGCAGGCGACAGGTCGTCGGTGTTGGTTTCGCCGGTCACCTTGAAGACGCGGAGGCTGATCTTGTCGGCCAGGGTCGGACGCTTCTGGAACCACTCGCCGTCAGCCCAGGATTGCAGCACGCCTTTGGCATGTGCATTGCCGTTTTTGGCTTTTTCAGCGACGTCGTGGAAGGCATCGAACATCAGCAGGGTGTGCTTCAGTTGTTCTGCGGCTACCGGGGCCAGCTCGGCGTCGTCCAGCAGGTCAACCATGGTCACGATGTTGTAGCCGCCCTGCATGGTGCCGAGCAGTTCTACCGCGCGTTTTTTGTCCAGCAGTGGGGAGGAGACTTCGCCCTTGGCCAGAGCGGACAGGAAACCGGCCTTGACGTAGGCAGCTTCGTCAACGCCTGGCGGAACGCGATTGGTGATCAGGTCAAGCAGGACAGCTTCTTCGCCAGCCGGTGGGTTTTTCAGCAGCTCGACCAGGCCTGCGGTTTGTTCGGCGTTAAGCGGCTGGGGCACGATACCCTGGGCGGCACGCTCTTCGATGTGTTTACGGTAGGCTTCAAGCACAGTATTACCCTCATCAGTGGTCCCAATATGGGTGTCCGGGACGCTCATCCAGAGAAAGTCCGCATCCGTGCCCCTTAAAGACTTCTTGGGTCTTTGGGCAGCACGCTGACGATCTCCAACAGAAGCTGTTTTCAAAGTTTTACGCCTGCATGAGCGGTTCTTGAGGGGGGGACGCAGGGCGAAC
This sequence comes from Pseudomonas sp. NPDC088444, assembly GCF_044900175.1. Lineage (NCBI taxonomy): Bacteria > Pseudomonadati > Pseudomonadota > Gammaproteobacteria > Pseudomonadales > Pseudomonadaceae > Pseudomonas > Pseudomonas sp. NPDC088444. The sequence goes on along the minus strand of NZ_JBJDNK010000001.1, from coordinate 627,430 downwards.
CTGCGTCGTAGAACCGTACTGCCGGGTAGACCTACTGTGCTCGTGACGCTTTGAAAACAGCTTCCAACGGACATTGGCGCCTTAAAAGGCCCGGTGATTCTACGGCAAAAAATGGCGAAAGGTAAGTTAGCCCCTACATCTTCAGGGGTGTACCCCGTTAGACAAAGGGCTAACATGCAGGCCTGTTTTGTCTGTTGCCGTGTCTTTGCGCCATGCCCAATCAAGTGATCAAGACGCCCTGCGTGGGCCTGTGCTCCACCGTTTACGGGGACCTCGTGTGCCGTGGCTGCAAGCGTTTTCACCATGAAGTGATCCACTGGAACGGTTACAACGAGGATGAAAAGCGCGCGGTCTGGTTGCGTCTTGAGCATTTGTTGGTGCAGGTGATGGCGGCGAAAGTCGAGGTATTCGACCCGGCCCTGCTGCGCCAGCAACTGGAGCAGCGCAAGATTCGTTTCGTGCCACAGCAGTCGCAATATTGCTGGGCCTATCAATTGATCGCCCGAGGGGCGCGGGTGATCAATAACGTTGAGGCCTACGGGATGGTGCTGCTGCCGGAGTTCCGTGATTGGACACTCCCCGACCTGCGCGATGCCATTGATCGGGAGTTTTTCCTGTTGTCGGAGGCGCATTACGAGCGTTACATCGCGCCGGGATTCCTGAAAGACGCGATGGGTTGAGCTAGAACGCGATTAATCCTGTGGGATGCCCCACCGCACCGGCACCGCGCTGTCGTGCAGCAAACACACAACCCTGTGGGAGCGAACTTATTCACGAGAGGCCGGTACATCCGACGCATTTCCGGCAGCCTCACCACCGCATCGCGAATGAATTCGCTCCCACAAAAAAGCCAGCGTGCGGTGCTTCACGCCCGTGCCAAATGCTCTTCCAGATGCGCCAGCGCCTCTTCGCTTTTCAGCACCAGCACATCACTTTCCAGCGAGTCGAGCACCACTTCGGCGGTGTTGCCGATCAATGCCCCCGAAATCCCGGTTCTCCCCACCGTTCCAATAACCGTCACGGCTGCTTGCAGATGGTGGGCGGTGAACGGAATCAACACATCCGCTGGCCCTTCGGCGATGTGCAGGTGGGTGTCGTCGATATTGAACTCGGTCTGAAACGCCTTGCACTGCTCGCGGTATCTCCCTTCGATGGTGGACGACAATTGGTACACCGGATCCGCCGCCGACAGCATGGGGGAGGGGTGGGCGGTGATGACATGCAGCTCGCCTTTGGCCACATCAGCAATGTTGAAGCCATGCTTCACGATGCTGTAGTGCAGGGCTGTGTGTTCGCCATCCGGGTTGCCGACGTCGACGGCCGCCAGAATCGCGCCGCCTTTCCAGGGCCGGTCGGTTTTCACCATTAACACAGGGCATGGGCAGTAACGCAGGAGTTTCCAGTCAGCGGGTGTCAGCAGGGCTTTTTTCAGGGCGCTGTCGGGGAAATGCTGCTTGATGACCAGATCGGCGCCCTGAGCCTGTTGGACCTTGACGATGGTTTGATGGGTGCTGTCTTGCCAGTCCTGTTCGGCAGTGACGGCGAAGTCTTCCGCCTGCAAGTCATGTTTGAGGGTGGTCAGCAGCTCGGAATGATCCGCTTTACGGTCGCAGATCAGAAGATGCAGAGCCGCGCCGGTGGCATTGGCGATCAGGCATGCCCGCCGCATGGCCAGGCTTTCCACCTGATCGGTTTCGGCACTGGGTTCGATGACGACCAGAATCCTGCGAATCGATGACATGAGCGGATCTCCCTGCAAAGCGGCATGAAAGCTTCGACCATCGACGGTTGTTGAGTGTTCGCTGTTTAACTATAGATGGCCTCTGTTGAACGTCGCGTTGATCGGCGTCAGCGGTTTTACGCGTCGAGAGACTGGCCCTGCGCCGACAGGCCCGTATAATGCTGCGCCTTGCCTATCAGCCAGTTGTGACCCCTCATGCAGATGTATCCAGAAGTCGACGCTTTCCTGCTTTGCCCCACACCCGACAGTTGGGTCAAGGCTGCCCTGCAGAATCTGGACATTCTGCTGATCGATCACGCCAACAATGAAAAGAAAGCCGCAGGTGCGGCGTTTCAGTTCATGTTCCAGTACAACGACAAGTTCGACCTGCAAGCCAAGATGTCACGTCTGGCCCGTGAAGAATTGCGTCATTTCGAGCAAGTGATCAGCATCATCAAGAAGCGTGGCATTCCCATGGCCAACATCAGTTCGGCCCGCTATGCCGGGGCGCTGCGCAAACTCGTACGCAATCACAACCCCTATCGCCTGACCGATGCGCTGATCGTCGGAGCAATCGTCGAGGCCCGATCCTGCGAGCGTTTTGCAGCGCTGGTGCCGCATCTGGACGCTGATTTGTCGAAGTTCTACGCCAGCCTGCTCAAGTCCGAAGCGCGGCACTTTCAGGATTACCTCAAACTCGCCTACCTCTACGGTGAGGAGGCCGACGTTGACGCCAAGATCGAAGAAATTCGTCTGGCCGAGCGTGAACTGATCGAAAGCCCCGATGAAGACTTCCGTTTTCACAGCGGTGTGCCAGCCTGACACCGATGTGCTACGCCCGATGGCGGGGCGTAGCACATCCGGGAACGCTGTTCAGCGAACGCGCTGAATCACGTAGCTGTTTTCGAAACCCCGCACACAGCCCTGCACGTGAAAGTCCTTGAAATAGCCGGTGGCCCGTAGCAAGTCGACGGCGGGGCCGACCTCCGGCGAGTGCAGGTAATCGGCATAGTCGTCGAACACGATGAACCCGCCGGGTACCACGCTTGGCGAATACAGCAGGAAGTCCAGCAGCACATTGCGCCCGGCGTGACCGCCGTCGATGTGCAGCAGCGCCACCTTGGGGTTCAGGTGGTAGAAACGCTCGGCACACAGTTCCGAGTAGCCCCGCAAAATATGCGCATTGGGCAGCATCGCATCCTTGTAGTGGCTGAACTCTTCGAACTGATTGGGCAATTCGAACGGATCGATCCCGATGACGCGGCGTTCCCGGTTGCAGACTTCGTTCATCAGCACCAGTGATTTGCCTTTCCAGACGCCAATCTCCACCACATCCCCCGGAACCCCTTCGATCAGGAGCGAGAGATAGCCCAGCAAGCGCACGTGATCGTGAAAGGACAGCTCGCGACGTGGCATTGCGCGCTCGGGAGGCAGTGTGGCCTGGGCTTGCTCGAAGTGGGCGCCGATCAGGTCCCAGACCTGTGCAACGCTGTCGTTCAATTCCGGGTTACTGATGAATTCGTTGAGGTCCTGAAGAGTAATCATCTGTCTCGACTGCTTCGGATGAGAGTGCAGACGTGCGCAAGGCACGCCGGAGAGCCAATGCGAATGGCTGACTGATGATAGGCGCCGGGTCTGGAAAGTAAAAGTACGGAAAACCCTGATGCCCTCCTGAGCCCACCCATCCGACGGAGACGTTCGACCGGAACTCTGCATCCTAAAAATTGTTTCATTGTGTGTTTGCTGCTTAGGCAGTAGTATCACCCTCAAATCACTGCCTAGGCAGATAATGGGTGACTATCAATGGCACATTTCACGCCTGAGACCTTTCAGAACAGCCTATTGGGCATGCTGATCGGTCGCGCGGATTTGCTCAAAAACCGCATTCTCGACAAACACTTGGTGCCCTATGACCTGACCGCTCAGCAGTTCAAAGTGCTGGTGATCGTGGCGCTTTATGGTGCAGAAACCCCGGCGGATCTCTGCCGTTCGCTGTGCCTGGACAGCGGTTCGATGACCCGCATGCTTGACCGGCTGGAGCAGAAGGACCTGCTGGTGCGCACCCGGTCCGAATCCGACCGTCGTCAGGTGCGGCTGGTGTTGACCGATTCGGGCAAGGCGCTTTCCGACCTGTTGCCGCAAATCGGCGCCAAGGCCATGAACGAAATGGTCGGCGTGCTGGAAGACGGCGAACTGGCCACGCTGGAGAAGCTGCTGACCAAAGTGCTGGTCGCGGCAGCCGATCCGATCACCCTTGCGCGGATTGCAGCCAAATGAACATTCCACTCAAACGCAGCACTGCCTTGCGCACGTCATTGAGCCTGGTGTTCGTCGCGTTGGTCATGGCCGGTTGCGCCAACTCCAAAGGTCTTAACACTGAAGCGGTCGGTATTGACGCCAACAGCCTGCAAGCCGGGCAAAGCCTGACCGGCGTGACCCTTTCGCCTGCGGCCTGGCCGAAGCGCGATTGGTGGACGAGCCTGGGCGATCCTCAACTCAACGGCCTGATCACCGAAGCCCTGCACGACAGTCCTGACATGCAGATCGCCGCTGCGCGGACCCATCAGGCCAGTGCCGCCGCTTATGCGGCTGACGCCGAGCGCATGCCGACTGTCGATGCCAACGCCAGCGTCAGCCGTTCGCGGCTGGCCAAGGATCAGGACCCACTGGGGCAGGGCGACCGTTACAGCACTCTGCGCAGCCTGGGCGCCAGCTTCAATTACACCTTCGACCTGTGGGGCGGCCAGCGGGCTGCCTGGGAAGCGGCGCTGGGTCAGGCTCGGGCGTACGAGGTCGACCAGCGTGCGGCGCAACTGACCCTCGCCGCCGACGTGGCGCGCGCTTACAGCGATCTCGGTCAGGCCTACATCGTGCGCGATCTGGCCGCCGAAGACCTGAAACGTACACGCCAATTGCTGGAACTGGGCGCCCGTCGTTTCAAATCCGGTATCGACAGCGAATACCAGTATCAGCAAACCGAGAGCCTGGAAGCCAGCTCCCGCGAGTCGCTGGTGGACGCCGACAAACGCCTGCGTAGTGCGAAGATTGCGCTGGCCGTATTGATGGGCAAAGGGCCGGATCGCGGCGAAGCGCTGGCGCGGCCTGAAGTGCTCAAACCCGCCGCAGTCGCGCTGCCATCGGTGGTGCCTGCCGAATTGCTCGGTCGCCGTCCGGATCTGGTAGCGGCGCGCTGGCGGGTCGAGGCTGCGAGCAAGAACATCGCGGCCAGCAAAACTACCTTCTACCCGAACCTGAATCTCAGTGCGTCGGCGGGTGTGGAGTCGTTGCTGGGCGATGCGATGTTTGGTTCGGCCAGCCGCTTCTTCAATGTGGCGCCGACCGTTTCGCTGCCGATTTTCGACGGCGGTCGTCGTCGCGCCGATCTCGATGCGCGGGATGCCGACTACGACCTCGCGGTCGCGCAGTACAACAAGAGCCTGGTCCGTGCCTTGGGCGATGTCAGCGACAACATCGGCCAGTTGCATTCGATCAGCGGCCAGATCGACGCCCGCCAACAGGCGACCGATGTCATTCAGAAGTCCTACAACACCGTGGTTCAGCGTTACTCGTCGGGGATCGGCAATTACCTCGACGTGCTGACGATCGAACAGCAATTGCTGCAGTCGCAACGCCAACTGGCTGATCTCAACACAGAACGCATCGATCTTTCGATCCAGTTGATGCAGGCCCTCGGGGGAGGCTTCGAAGAAAGCCCATCCGGCAAAAACGCCGCCCCGGCCGTCCCGTCAACTGCTTCGCTGACTCATTAAGGTACTCGTCATGGCCACTGCCACTACTCCTGAAAACACCGCTGCAAATGAGCCCAAAGATCAGAAGGGCGCCGCCCCCGGCCAGCCTCAAAAGAACCCACGCAAGCGCAAGCTGTTGATGTTCGGCTTGTTGATTATCGTGATCCTGGCCGGGATCGGGGTCTGGGGCTGGTATGAAGTCTACGGTCAGTGGAAGGAAAGCACCGACGACGCCTACGTCAATGGCAACGTGGTGGAGATCACTCCGCAAACCACGGGCACTGTCGTGAGCATTGGCGCCGATGATGGCGATCTGGTCCGTGAAGGCCAGGTGCTGGTGCAGTTCGACCCGAACGACGCCGAAGTGGCGTTGCAGAGTGCCGAGGCCAATCTGGGCAAAGTGGTGCGTCAGGTGCGCGGCTTGTACAGCAGCGTCGACGGCATCAAGGCGCAACTGGCTGCCCAGCGCGCTGAAGTGCAAAAGGCGCAGGACAACTATAACCGTCGTCGCAATCTCGCAGCAGGCGGGGCGATTTCTCAGGAAGAGCTGTCCCACGCCAAGGACGACCTGACCAGTGCTCAGAACGCCCTGAACAACATTCAGCAGCAACTGGCCACCAGCACAGCGTTGATCGACGACACCCAAGTCTCGTCGCATCCGGACGTGAAGGCTGCCGCCGCGCAATTGCGTCAGGCCTACCTGAACAGCGCCCGCAGCACCTTGATCGCGCCGGTCACAGGCTACGTCGCCAAGCGTACCGTGCAACTGGGCCAGCGCGTGCAGCCGGGCACTGCGTTGATGGCGGTGATTCCGCTGGACCAACTGTGGATCGATGCCAACTTCAAGGAAACCCAACTGGGCAAGATGCGCATCGGCCAGCCGGTGGACATCGAAGCGGATCTTTACGGCAGCGATGTGAAGTACAGCGGCACCGTCGACAGCGTCGGCGCCGGGACCGGCAGTGCGTTCGCGCTGCTGCCTGCGCAGAACGCCACGGGTAACTGGATCAAGATCGTCCAGCGTGTGCCGGTGCGGATTCACATCAACCCGGACGAACTGGCGAAGAACCCGCTGCGCATCGGCCTGTCGACTGTGGTCGATGTGAACCTGCACGACCAGAGCGGCCCGGTGCTGGCGCAACAGCCGCCCAAACAGGCCTCGTTCACCACCGACGTTTACGTTAAGCAACTGGCGGAAGCGGACACGCTGATCGCCCGTCTGATTCACGAAAACAGCGCGTCGGCTTCGGGCAAGACCGCCCAGCGCTGATTCGTCAGTCCCTACGATAAGCTCCGGCCTGCGGGCCGGGGCGTTCTTCGAGTGTCAAAGGATTCGCGATGAGTCAGAACGCTCCCGCTTCGTTCACGCCGCCCAGCCTGCTGCTGACCACCATCGGCCTGTCGCTGGCGACTTTCATGCAGGTGCTCGACACCACCATTGCCAACGTCGCGCTGCCGACCATTTCCGGCAATCTGGGGGTGAGTTCCGAGCAAGGTACGTGGGTCATCACCTCGTTTGCGGTGAGTAACGCCATCGCGTTGCCGCTGACTGGCTGGCTGAGCCGCCGGTTTGGTGAAGTGAAGCTCTTTATATGGGCCACGCTGTTGTTCGTGATGGCCTCGTTTCTGTGCGGTATTTCCACGTCGATGCCTGAGTTGGTGGGCTTTCGCGTGCTGCAGGGTGTGGTCGCCGGCCCGCTGTACCCGATGACCCAGACGCTGTTGATCGCGGTCTACCCCCCGGCGAAAAGGGGGATGGCACTGGCACTGCTGGCGATGGTGACGGTTGTCGCGCCGATTGCCGGGCCGATTCTCGGTGGCTGGATCACCGACAGTTACACCTGGCCGTGGATCTTCTTCATCAACGTGCCCATCGGCCTGTTCGCCGCGTTCGTGGTGCGCACGCAGATGGCGGCACGTCCCGTGACCACCAGTCGTCAGCCGATGGATTATATGGGCTTGATCACCTTGGTTATCGGTGTGGGCGCCTTGCAGATCGTGCTCGACAAGGGCAACGATCTGGACTGGTTCTCGTCGAACTTCATCATCGTCGGCACGGTGATTTCGGTGATCGGGCTGGCGGCGTTTGTGATTTGGGAGATGACTGACGCGCATCCGGTGGTCAACTTAAGGCTATTCAGCTTCCGCAATTTCCGGGTCGGGACGATTTGTCTGGTATTGGGTTATGCAGGCTTCTTCGGCATCAACCTGATTCTGCCGCAATGGTTACAGACCCAAATGGGCTATACGCCGACGTATGCGGGGTTGGCGGTGGCGCCGATTGGCATTCTGCCGGTGATCCTGTCACCGTTCGTGGGTAAATACGCACCCAAGTTCGACCTGCGCATGCTGGCCGGGTTGGCGTTTCTGGGCATTGGCATGAGCTGCTTCATGCGCTCGAACTTCACCAGCCAGGTAGATTTCGAACACATCGCGCTGGTGCAATTGTTCATGGGGGCGGGGATTGCGTTGTTCTTCATGCCGACGTTGAGCATTCTGCTTTCGGACTTGCCACCGTCGCAGATCGCCGACGGTTCAGGGCTGGCTACCTTCTTGCGTAACCTGGGCGGTAGCTTCGCCGCGTCGCTCACTACCTGGATCTGGATTCGCCGTGCCGAGATGCACCACGCCTACCTCAGCGAAAACGTGAACGTCTATGACTCGACCACGCGGCATGCCATCGAAACGTTAGGCGGCGCGAGCAATCAGACCTACGCCCAGCTCGATAGCATGGTCACCAGCCAGGCGTACATGATGTCCACTGTGGATTATTTCTACATGATGGGCTGGCTGTTCATGGCGCTGATTCTGATCATCTGGCTGGCCAAACCGCCGTTCGTGGCCAAGGCCGGGCCTGGGGCGGGGCATTGATCGCCGTTGGCTTAAGATTGTTGATGATTGTTCCCACGCTCCGCGTGGGAACAATCAAGGCGTCTGAGGGCTGTGCGGCAACGCCAACGGCTGCTCCGGCACAAACCCGAACGAGGTCAGTTCAAAGCCCTGTTCATCGACCTGCAACGCCCAGCCCTCGCGGTCCCAATCTCCCAATACGATGCGCTGCGCGGTGTCGTCGCCGATTTGCAGCTTGTGGATGGCGGGCCGGTGGGTGTGGCCGTGGATCAGGGTTTTGACCCCGAATTCGGACATGACCCGTGGCACTTCTTCAGGGGTGACATCAACGATGTCGTTGGCTTTCATGCGGGTCTGCGCGCGGCTTTCGTTGCGCAACTTGCGCGCCAGTTTATGGCGGGTGCTCAAGGGCAGGTGGCGCAGAACCCATAACGTCAGTGGATTGCGCAGATAGCGGCGCAAACGCATGTAGGCTTCGTCGCGGGTGCACAGGCTGTCTCCGTGCATCAACAACACGGGTTCACCATTGAAGTGCACGACACTCGGGTCGCGCAGCAGGGTGCAGCCCGCCGCCTTGCAAAAGGCTTTGCCAATCAAAAAGTCGCGATTGCCGTGCATCAGGAACACCTGCGTGCCGCTGTCGCTCAAGGCGCGCAGGGCTTCGCAGATCGAGCGCTGGAACGGCGACATCGCGTCATCGCCGATCCAGACCTCGAAAAAATCCCCGAGGATATACAGCGACTCGGCGCCACGCGCCCGGTCACTCAGCAGATCCAGAAACGCCCGGGTAATGTCCGGGCGTCCTTCTTCCAGATGCAGATCGGAGATCAGCAGTATCACTCAACGATCTCGGCTTTCTCGATGATCACGTCGTCAGCCGGTACGTCCTGGTGGCCCGCTTTGGAGGTGGTGGCGACGCCTTTGATCTTGTCGACCACGTCCGAACCTTCTACCACTTCGCCGAACACTGCGTAGCCCCAGCCTTGAACGGTCTTGGCGCTGTGGTTCAGGAAGCTGTTGTCGGCGACGTTGATGAAGAACTGCGCCGAGGCCGAATGCGGCTCCATGGTACGGGCCATGGCCACCGAGTACTTCTTGTTCGGCAGGCCGTTGTCGGCTTCGTTCTGGATGCTTGGGCGCTTGTCTTTCTTCTCTTTCATGCCTGGCTCGAAACCGCCGCCCTGGATCATGAAGTTGCCGATGACGCGGTGGAATACGGTGTTGCTGTAGTGGCCGGCTTTTACGTATTCGATGAAGTTGGCGACAGTGATAGGCGCTTTTTCAGCGTTCAGTTCCAGGACGATGTCACCGTGGTTGGTGGTCAGCTTTACTTTGGACATTGTTCGGTCGCTCTATTGAAATGCGTGGTTGGACGTGTCAATCGCACAGCCCAACACAGCACAGCGTAGTGGCTGGCTGCGGGGGCCATGGGTTCACCCAGGCGCGCAGTTTACAGAGGCCGGCCCTACAAACGAAAGTCACGATTGAGGTCGCTGCGCTGCGAGCGGTGTCACGGGGCTGAGTCAAGGGCTTTGGCGCATCTGGGCAGTTTTGTCACGCCACGCTGTCAGGGGCTTGACAGGTTCGGCTATGATAGGCGCTTTGATTTATTCGGCCTACCCTGGCCGCGACTGTCAGGTTTTCAAGGATCCTATGAGCAAGCCCACTCAAGACGCTGCTGCCAACACCAAGGCAGGCCCTGCCATTCCGACCAACTTCCTGCGCCCGATCGTGCAGGCGGATCTGGATTCCGGCAAGCACACCAAGATCGTGACCCGCTTCCCGCCGGAGCCCAACGGCTACCTGCACATCGGTCATGCCAAGTCGATCTGCGTCAACTTTGGTCTGGCTCAGGAGTTCGGCGGCGTCACGCACCTGCGTTTCGACGACACCAACCCGGCCAAGGAAGACCAGGAATACATCGACGCCATCGAGCGCGACGTCAAATGGCTGGGCTTCGAATGGTCCGGAGAAGTGCGCTACGCCTCCCAGTACTTCGACCAGCTCTACCTGTGGGCGGTCGAGCTGATCAAGTCTGGCAAGGCCTATGTTGACGACCTGACCCCCGAACAGGCTCGCGAATACCGTGGCACCCTGACCGAGCCGGGCAAGAACAGCCCGTTCCGTGACCGCTCGGTCGAGGAAAACCTGGACCTGTTCACCCGCATGAAGGACGGCGAGTTCGAAGACGGCGCTCGCGTGCTGCGCGCCAAGATCGACATGGCCTCGCCGAACATGAACCTGCGCGACCCGATCCTGTACCGTATTCGCCACGCCCATCACCACCAGACCGGTGACAAGTGGTGCATCTACCCGATCTACGATTTCACTCACGGTCAGTCGGACGCCATCGAAGGCATCACCCACTCGATCTGCACCCTGGAATTCGAAAGCCATCGTCCGCTGTACGACTGGTTCCTCGACAACCTGCCGGTGCCGTGCAAGCCGCGCCAGTACGAGTTCTCGCGTCTGAACCTGAACTACACCATCACCAGCAAGCGCAAGCTCAAGCAATTGGTCGATGAACAGCACGTCAACGGCTGGGACGACCCGCGCATGTCGACCCTGTCGGGCTTCCGGCGTCGCGGCTACACCCCGGCGTCGATCCGCAACTTCTGCGAAATGATCGGCACCAACCGCTCTGATGGTGTGGTCGATTTCGGCATGCTGGAATTCAGCATCCGTCAGGACCTGGACGCCAACGCCCCGCGCGCCATGTGCGTGCTGCGCCCGTTGAAAGTCGTGATCACCAACTACCCGGAAGACAAGGTCGATCATCTGGAACTGCCGCGTCATCCGCAGAAAGAAGAGCTGGGCGTGCGCAAACTGCCGTTCTCCCGTGAAATCTACATCGACCGCGATGACTTCATGGAGGAGCCGCCGAAGGGCTACAAGCGTCTGGAGCCAAACGGCGAAGTGCGCCTGCGTGGCAGCTACGTGATTCGCGCGGACGAGGCGATCAAGGACGCTGCCGGCAACATCGTCGAGCTGCGTTGCTCGTACGACCCGGACACTCTGGGCAAGAACCCGGAAGGCCGCAAGGTCAAAGGCGTGATCCACTGGGTGCCTGCGGCTGAAAGCATTGAGTGCGAAGTGCGTCTGTACGACCGCCTGTTCCTGTCCGCCAACCCGGAAAAGACTGAAGAGGGCAAGACCTTCCTGGACAACATCAACCCAGGCTCCTTGCAGGTGCTGACCGGTTGTCGTGCCGAACCATCGTTGGGTGAAGCAGCGCCGGAAGACCGTTTCCAGTTCGAACGCGAAGGCTATTTCTGCGCGGATCTGAAGGACTCGAAACCGGGCAAGCCGGTATTTAACCGCACAGTGACACTGCGGGATTCCTGGACGTAAGGTAGGCAACGTGCTTTCGATCTACAACACGCTCACCAAGAGCAAAGAAATCTTCAAGCCGCTGGACGGCAACAAGGTGCGCATGTACGTCTGCGGCATGACCGTGTACGACTACTGCCACCTGGGCCATGGCCGCAGCATGGTCGCGTTCGATCTGGTCACTCGCTGGCTGCGTTTCAGCGGCTACGACCTGACCTACGTGCGCAACATCACCGACATCGACGACAAGATCATCAATCGCGCCCGTGAAAACGGTGAGTCGTTCGATGCCCTGACCGCGCGCATGATCGACGCGATGCACGAGGACGAAGCGCGCCTGAACATCCTCAAGCCGGACATGGAGCCGCGCGCCACCGATTACATCGGCGGCATGCACGACATGATCCAGCGCCTGATCGACAAGGGCTACGCCTACGCACCGGGCAACGGCGACGTGTACTACCGCGTCGGCAAGTTCCTGGGCTACGGCAAGCTGTCGCGCAAGAAGATCGAAGATCTGCGCATCGGTGCGCGGATCGAGGTCGACGAATCCAAGGACGACCCGCTGGACTTCGTGCTGTGGAAAGGCGTCAAGCCGGGCGAGCCGAGCTGGGAGTCGCCATGGGGTCCGGGCCGCCCGGGCTGGCACATCGAGTGCTCGGTGATGTCCACCTGCTGCCTGGGCGAGACCTTCGACATTCATGGCGGCGGCTCCGATCTGGAATTCCCGCACCACGAAAACGAAATCGCCCAGAGCGAAGCGGCCACCGGCAAGACCTACGCCAATGCCTGGATGCATTGCGGCATGATCCGCATCAATGGCGAGAAGATGTCCAAGTCCTTGAACAACTTCTTCACCATTCGCGACGTGCTGGATAAATACCACCCGGAAGTGGTGCGTTACCTGCTGGTGTCGAGCCACTACCGCAGCGCGATCAACTACTCCGAAGACAGCCTGAAAGAGTCCAAAGGTGCGCTGGAGCGTTTCTACCACGCGCTCAAAGGCCTGCCAGCGGCGGAGCCAGCGGGTGGAGAAGCGTTCGTTGAGCGTTTCTCGGTAGCGATGGACGATGACTTCGGTACACCGGAAGCCTGTGCCGTGCTGTTCGAGATGGTGCGTGAGATCAACCGCCTGCGTGACAGCGATGTCGCGGCAGCGGCCGGTCTGGCGGCGCGTTTGAAGCAACTGGCCAGCGTGCTGGGCGTGTTGCAGCTGGAAGCCGATGACTTCCTGCGCGCCGGTGCCGAAGGGCGTGTCGATGCGGCTGAAGTGGAAGCGTTGATTGCCGCTCGCCTGCAAGCCCGCGCCGACAAGAACTGGGCCGAATCGGACCGCATCCGCGACCAGATCACCGCCATGGGCGTGGTGCTGGAAGATGGCAAGGGCGGTACGACCTGGCGTTTGGCGGATTGATATCCAGGCGGTGATAAACGCGTTTGTGAGAGCCAGCATCCTGGCGAATGCGGAGAGTCGGCCAGCACATCTGTGACTGATACACCGCGTTCGCCAGCAAGCCGGCTCCCACAGGGTTCGGCGTCGAACAAATAATCTGGATTCGGCGCGGTCATTGTGGGAGCCGGCTTGCTGGCGATGGCGTCAGGTCAAACACTGCAATTATCTAATCAAAACCCCTGCTCCCGCAGCCGCTTATATAGCGTATTCCGACTCACCCCCAACCGCTTGGCCAACTGCGAAATATTCCCTCCGGCCGCCTGCAGCAATTCGTTCAATTCCTCGGGTGTGTCCAGCGCCGCCTTGCGGTTGAACACGATCCCCGGCTCCTGGCTTTCCATTTCCAGATCGGCCAGTTCCAAATCCGCAAAAAAGTCCTCCGGTAAATGCTCAGTAGAGATCCTCTGATCATCCGCCAACGCCAACGCCACCTGAATCACGTTGCTCAATTGACGCAAATTCCCAGGCCACGGGTGCCGTTCGAACAGTGCCAGCACCGACGACTCAAACCCTGCTGTCTGCTGCGGCTCACGATGTTGCTCCCAGATGGCTTGCACCAATTCGGCTTTGTCGGTGCGCTCTCGCAAAGGTGGGAGTTCAAGGTTCAGCCCACTGATGCGGTAATACAAATCCTGCCGGAAACGTCCGCTTTGCACCTGTTCACGCAATGAGCAGTGGGTCGCGGAGATGACCCTGATATCCACGGGGAACAACTCACTGCTGCCCAACGGCTGCACGCAACGTTCCTGCAAAACCCGCAGAAGACGCGCCTGAACAGGTAGCGGCATGTCGCCAATCTCGTCGAGAAACAACGTGCCTTTGTCAGCCTTTCGAATCAGCCCGATGCTGCCTTTGTGGTGAGCGCCGGTGAACGCGCCTTTTTCATAGCCAAACAGTTCCGCTTCCACCAACTCCGAAGGAATGGCAGCGCAGTTCACGGCAATGAAAGGTTGATCGGCCCTGGAACTTGCCTGATGCAGATTCTTGACGAACACCTCTTTGCCTGCGCCGGTCTCGCCAAGGATCAGCAGCGGCACGTTTTTCTCCAGCAAGCGCTGAGCCTGACGTGCGGCTTTGGCGACTTTTTCATCCCCGATAGCGGGTGTTTGAGGCTGCGGTCTGGGGGTCGCCACGTTGTGGAATTTCAATACCGACGCGCCGGGACGTTTGATCAGGCCATGAAAGCGGTTATGTCCCGCTGCCTGAAGCGCAAAGGGCTGGCCTTCCTGCTGATTGAGCAACTGAGCGACAGGCGCCTTGAACAGGTTCTGGATATTGGCATGCAGCAGGCTGACTCCCAGCAAACTGTCGGCCCGGCGATTGGCACACAGGATCCGCCCACTCTCATCGAACACCAGCAACCCGGCCCATTGGCTGTCCAGATTGTTCAGACCGGTGTTGAAGGTCAGCTGAAAATAACCGTTCTGGAATTGATCGAGAATGAGCCGGTTCTCGATGGTCTGGCTCATCATCTTCACCATCCCCAAGGTGTGCGAGGGCGGCAGGAAACTGTCGCTGGACACATCGAGCACCGCGATCATACGCCGCGAGGCATCGAAGATTGGCGCCGCAGAGCCGGTCATGAAGCGATTGGCCTTGAGAAAGTGTTCATCGTGTTCAATGTGAACAGCCTGTTCACAGGCCAGTGCGGTGCCAATCGCGTTGGTGCCCACCCCTTGTTCCAGCCAACTGGCCCCGGCGACGAAACCCCGTTGCTGATCCGGCTCGACGAAGCGCTTGGTGCCCCAGGAGTTCAGCACCTGGCCTTGCTGATCGGCCAGCAGAATCAAGCAGTTCGAGTTGCTGAGGATGTTTTCGTAGAAGGGCAGGACTTGCTGATGGGTGGTCTGCACCAGTGCGTGATGGCGCTCCAGCAGTTGCGAAACCTGCCGTTCCGGTAGCCGGTTGAAAGCGGGGCGGGATTGATGATCCAGGCCAAATTCGCGGCAGCGGGCCCAGGAATCGCGAATGATCGTGTCGTGCGCTGTGGCGGCCATAGGCTGGCTCCGTCCTGATGCTTTTATTGTTGTTGGGGTAACGCTTTGGCGGAGCATCCGTGCTCGAAACGTTCAGCCATTGTTGTTCAGCTGTGTTCAAAGTCAATGTTCATTTTGTTCAGGTGTTCAGTCTTTCCTGTTCATTTATGTTCACCAACGAATGCTGTGTTCAGTGCGTTTTTGAGCTGACAGCTCTAAATCAATGGTTTTGGCGCTTAGTTCGTTTGCGAAGGTGAATTGGCACGATTGTCGCTATCCAACAAACGGTCGACGAATGTCACGACCCGAACACGTTTCACCCCGAACAAGACAAATAACAAAGGGCACGCCATGTCTCTCACGCTTGAGCACGTCAGCCGCACGGTTGACGGCCAGATCTGGATCGATGACGCCTCGCTGAGCTTCGAACCCGGCTCATTCAACGTATTGCTGGGGCGCACCTTATCAGGCAAAACCAGCCTGATGCGCTTGATGGCTGGTCTGGACAAGCCAGACAGCGGCCGAGTCCTGATGAATGGCAAAGATGTCACTCAGGTCGCGGTGCGCCATCGCAACGTTTCGATGGTTTATCAGCAGTTCATCAACTACCCGAGCATGACCGTCTTCGACAACATCGCCTCGCCGCTGCGTCAGGCCAAAATGTCGAAAGATGAAATCGAAAGCCGCGTGCGGGAAACCGCGAAAATGCTGCGTATCGAGAAGTTTCTTACGCGCTACCCCCTTGAACTCTCCGGCGGCCAGCAGCAACGCACGGCGATGGCGCGGGCGTTGGTCAAGGACGCCGAGCTGATCCTGTTCGACGAGCCGCTGGTCAACCTCGACTACAAGCTGCGCGAAGAACTGCGCCAGGAAATGCGCCAGTTGTTCGAAACCCGTAACACCATCGCCGTGTACGCCACCACTGAGCCAAACGAGGCGTTGGCCCTCGGCGGGACCACGACCATTCTTCACGAAGGTCGTCTGATCCAGAGCGGCAAGACTCCCGAGGTCTATCACCAGCCGAAAACCGTGCTGGCGGCTGAGCTGTTCTCCGAGCCGCCGATCAATCTGATGCCCGGTCGCATCGACGGCAATGAAGTCAGTTTTGCCAACTTCGTGCACTTTCCGCTCAACGTCGACCTGCGCAAGATCGGCGACGGCGACTACCGCTTTGGCGTGCGCCCCAGCCACCTGAGCCTGGTGCCGTCCAACGACGACGACCTGGAACTGGCAGTGACCGTGGAGCTGGCGGAAATCAGTGGCTCGGAAACCTTTCTGCATGTGCGCAACGAACACTTCTCGCTGGTGCTGCACCTGCCGGGGGTTCACGAATACGACGTCGATACGCCGATTCGCGTGTACATCCCCACTCATAAATTATTCGTGTTCGATCAGCAGGGCGGCCTGATTCAAGCGCCGGGCCTGCGCATGGCGAGGGTTGCCTGATGGCCGAGATCCGTTTGCAACAGCTGGCCCACAGCTACAACGCCAACCCGACAAGCCCCGAAGACTATGCCATTCGCGAGATGACCCACATCTGGGAGCAGGGCGGGGCGTACGCCTTGCTCGGGCCGTCCGGGTGTGGCAAATCGACCTTGCTCAACATTATTTCCGGCCTGCTCAGCCCCTCGGAAGGCAAAGTCATGTTCGACAGCACCGTGGTCAACGACCTGTCGCCGGAGCAGCGCAACATCGCCCAGGTTTTCCAGTTTCCGGTGGTCTACGACACCATGACGGTGTACGACAACCTCGCTTTCCCCCTGCGCAATCAGGGCATGGCCGAGGCGAAGATTCAGACCAAGGTGCAGGAAATCGCCGAGGTGCTGGATTTGCAGCCGCTGCTGAAAAAGAAAGCCAAGGGTCTGACCGCTGACGAGAAGCAGAAAGTCTCCATGGGCCGTGGGCTGGTGCGTGATGACGTGTCGGCGATCCTGTTCGACGAGCCGCTCACCGTGATCGATCCACACCTGAAGTGGAAGCTGCGGCGCAAGCTCAAGCAGATCCACGAGCAGTTCAACATCACCATGGTCTACGTCACCCACGATCAATTGGAGGCCTCGACCTTCGCCGACAAGATCGCGGTGATGTACGGCGGCCAGATCGTGCAGTTCGGCACGCCGCGTGAGCTGTTCGAAAAACCTCGTCATACCTTTGTCGGCTACTTCATTGGCAGCCCCGGCATGAACCTGATTGAGGTCAAGCCAGAGGCGGGGGGTGTGGGCTTTGGCGGTATTCATATGCCACTGTCCGAGGCCTTGCAGCAGACGTTGGCCTCGACGAAGTGGAGCAACCTCAAAGTCGGCATTCGGCCGGAGTTCGTCCACGTCTGGGACGGCCCGTTCGATGACGCCATGTGCGCCGACGTGACCTACGTCGAAGACCTGGGGACCTACAAGATCCTCACGCTGAACCTGGCGGGCCAGTCTTTGAAAGTCCGTTTGCAGGAAGACAAGCCGGTGCCGCAAGGCCAGGCCTGGATCAGCTTCCCGGCCCAATGGCTGATGCTCTACGCCGACGAATTTCTGCTGGAGGCTACGACGGAACACGCCCCGGCCCGTGAGGTGCCCCATGAGTAAAGTGCAGAACAACAAGGCCTGGTGGCTGGTGCTGCCGGTGTTTCTGCTGGTGGCGTTCAGCGCCATCATTCCGATGATGACCGTGGTCAACTATTCGGTGCAGGACATTTTCGATCAGTCCAGCCGCTATTTCGTCGGCGCTGACTGGTTCAAGCAAGTGTTGCAGGACCCTCGCCTGCACGATTCGCTGCTGCGCCAGTTCATCTATTCGGGCTGCGTGCTGCTGATTGAAATCCCGCTGGGCATCGCCATCGCCCTGACCATGCCGACCAAAGGTCGTTGGTCGTCGGTATGCCTGATCGTCATGACCCTTCCGCTGCTGATCCCATGGAACGTGGTCGGCACCATCTGGCAGATCTTCGGCCGTGGTGACATTGGCCTGCTGGGCTGGTTTCTCAACAATGTGCTGCACATCAACTACAACTATGCCGCCAATGCTTCGGATGCATGGGTGACGGTACTGATCATCGACGTCTGGCACTGGACCTCGCTGGTGGCGCTACTGTGCTACTCGGGGCTGCGGGCGATTCCGGACGTGTACTATCAGGCGGCGCGTATTGATCGGGCCTCTCATTGGGCCGTTTTCCGACACATCCAGTTGCCAAAGATGAAAAGCGTGCTGCTGATCGCCGTGATGCTGCGCTTCATGGACAGCTTCATGATCTACACCGAACCCTTCGTATTGACCGGTGGCGGGCCGGGCAACTCGACCACTTTCCTCAGTCAGACCCTGACCACCATGGCGCTCGGCCAGTTTGACCTGGGGCCTGCGGCGGCATTCTCGCTGGTGTATTTCCTGATCATTCTGTTGGTGTCGTGGGTGTTCTACACCGCCATGACCCACGGCGAAAAGAACTGAGGAGCGGCCATGAATCTTCGTAAAGTCGTGCCGTTGTGGGTCTACCTGTTGTTTTTGCTGGTGCCTATCTACTGGCTGATCAACATGTCCTTCAAAACCAATACTGAAATCCTCGGCGGACTGACTTTGTGGCCGCAGGATTTCACCCTGGCCAACTACAAGGTGATCTTCACCGACGAGAGCTGGTACAGCGGCTACATCAATTCGCTGTACTACGTGTGCCTGAACACTGTGATTTCGCTGAGCGTGGCGTTGCCTGCCGCGTATGCGTTTTCCCGCTATCGGTTCCTCGGCGACAAGCACCTGTTCTTCTGGCTGCTGACCAACCGCATGGCGCCGCCGGCCGTATTTCTGCTGCCGTTCTTCCAGTTGTATTCGTCCATCGGCCTGTTCGATACCCACATTGCCGTTGCGCTGGCGCATTGCCTGTTCAACGTACCGCTGGCGGTGTGGATTCTGGAAGGCTTCATGTCTGGCGTTCCGAAGGAAATTGACGAAACCGCCTACATTGATGGTTATAGCTTTCCCAAGTTCTTCGGGAAGATTTTCATCCCGTTGATTGGTTCGGGCATCGGCGTGACGGCGTTCTTCTGCTTCATGTTCTCCTGGGTCGAGCTGCTGTTGGCGCGGACCCTGACGTCGGTCAACGCCAAACCGATTGCGGCGGTCATGACCCGCACGGTGTCGGCTTCGGGTATCGACTGGGGCGTGCTGGCGGCAGCGGGGGTGTTGACCATCCTGCCGGGCATGCTGGTGATCTGGTTCGTTCGCAACCATGTGGTCAAGGGTTTTGCCCTTGGTCGTGTCTGAGGAGTCGAAAAAATGGAGTGGATGTCCTGGACACTGCCGACTGCGCTGTTTTTTGGATCGATCGCTGCCGTGCTGGTGGCAATGACGGTCTGGGAGCTGCGCTCGGCGAGCATCGAACGTCGCGGGTTTCTGCCGATGGCCACCACCCGTGGCGACCGGCTGTTCATCGGTCTTCTCGGCAGCGCCTACCTGCATTTGCTGGTCATTGGCGCGACCGACTGGAGCATCTGGGTCGCCTCCGGGCTGTCCCTGGTCTGGCTGTTGGTTGTGATGCGGTGGGGTTGAAGGTTTGAAATGTGGGAATACATAAGAATCAACACTGGAGGTGTCTATGTTCAATAAGAAAAACAAGCTGCGACATAGTGTGACGGTAGCGACGATGGTGATGCTCAGTGGCTTGAGCGTTTCGGCGTGGGCGGATCAGTACGAGGACGCCGCGAAGAAGTGGGCGGCCAGCGAGTTCAAGCCTACGACCCTGTCCGACGCTGACCAGCTCAAGGAATTGGAGTGGTTCATCAAAGCGGCCGAGCCGTTCCGTGGCATGGACATCAAAGTGGTGTCCGAGACCCTGACCACCCATGAATACGAGTCCAAAACCCTCGCCAAGGCCTTCACCGAAATCACTGGCATCAAGGTGACCCACGACCTGCTGCAAGAGGGCGACGTCATCGAGAAACTGCAAACGGCCATGCAGTCGGACAAGAGTATTTATGACGGCTGGGTCAATGACTCCGACCTTATCGGTACCCATTTCCGTTATGGCAAGGCGCTGTCTCTGACCGACCTGATGGCAAGCCCCGAAGGCGCGAAAGTCACGTCTCCTACGTTGGATATCAAGGACTTCATCGGTACCTCGTTTACCACCTCTCCAGAGGTCAAGGACGCGTCGGGCAAAGTCATCACCCCGGCCAAGCTGTACCAACTGCCTGACCAGCAGTTCGCGAACCTGTACTGGTTCCGCGCCGACTGGTTCGAGCGTCCTGATCTGAAAGAGAAGTTCAAGGCCAAATATGGCTACGAGCTGGGCGTGCCGGTTAACTGGTCGGCCTATGAAGACATCGCCAAATTCTTTAGCGAAGACGTGAAGGAAATCGACGGCAAGAAAGTCTACGGCCACATGGACTACGGCAAGAAAGACCCGTCCTTGGGCTGGCGCTTTACTGACGCCTGGTTCTCCATGGCAGGCAGTGGCGACAAAGGCCTGCCGAACGGCCTGCCGGTGGACGAGTGGGGCATTCGCGTCGAAGATTGTCATCCGGTTGGTTCCAGTATCACCCGCGGCGGCGACACCAACGGTCCGGCCGCAGTGTATGCCACCCAGAAATACATCGACTGGCTGAAAGCCTACGCGCCGCCAGAGGCTGCGGGCATGACCTTCTCCGAGTCGGGGCCGGTGCCTTCGCAGGGTAACGTTGCGCAGCAAATCTTCTGGTACACCGCGTTTACGGCTGACATGACCAAGCCAGGTCTGCCGGTGATGAACGCCGACGGCACGCCGAAATGGCGGATGGCGCCGTCGCCGAAAGGGCCGTACTGGAAGGAAGGCATGAAGCTGGGCTATCAGGACGTGGGGTCGTGGACGTTCCTGAAGTCGGCTGACGAGAAGAAGCGCCTTGCGGCCTGGCTCTATGCGCAGTTCGTGACTTCGAAGTCGGTGTCGCTGAAGAAAACCATCGTCGGCCTGACGCCGATTCGTGAGTCGGACATCAACTCCAAAGAGATGACCGCGCTGGCGCCGAAGCTGGGTGGTCTGGTGGAGTTCTACCGCAGCCCGGCCCGCGTTCAGTGGTCGCCGACCGGCACCAACGTCCCGGATTATCCGAAACTGGCGCAACTGTGGTGGAGTCACGTGGCTGAGGCCGTTACTGGCGAGAAATCTGCGCAAGCGGCACTGGACGGTCTGGCCAAGGATCAGGACGCCATCATGACCCGCATCGAACGCTCCAAGGTTCAGGACGCCAGTGGTTGTGCACCGAAGATGAACCCGGAAACCTCGGCTGAAGAGTGGTACACCAAAGCCGAGAAGAGCAACGGCGCATTCCTCGCACCGCAACGCAAGCTGGCCAACGAGAAGCCGAAGGGTGAGACCATTGCCTATTCGGATCTGTTGAAGAGCTGGGAGGCTGCGAAGAAGTAAGGGCTCTTGATTCTTTCTGGCCGGAGGCCGTAGGAGCCTGGCTTGCTGACGATCTGTCGGGGAGCGGCAGTAAATCCGGATAACGCGGTGCGTCTGATGCTACCGGTTTGAATGGTTTCGCTGCCGCTCCGCGCCAGATCGCTTGCAAGCAAAGCCCCTACGCCTTCGGCAGAAGCAGTCGGTCTTTGGCAATAAAAAAACGGCACCTCAGGGTGCCGTTTTCATGAGCGCGGTGTACCGATCAGTTGTGCAGCTCTTCCGCCGCGTACAGCGTATTCTCGAGCAGGCACGCGCGGGTCATCGGGCCAACGCCACCGGGGACTGGAGTGATCCAGCCGGCGCGGGGCAGGGCGGTGTCGTAGACCACATCGCCAACCAGCTTGCCGTCTTCCTGACGGTTGATGCCAACGTCGATCACGATGGCGCCTTCCTTGATCCATTCGCCTTTGACCAGGCCCGGCTTGCCCGCCGCCACCACCACCAGATCAGCACGGCCAACATGGCCCGCCAGATCCTGGGTGAAGCGGTGAGTGACGGTCACGGTGCAACCGGCCAGCAGCAGTTCCATGGCCATCGGGCGGCCAACGATGTTGGACGCGCCGACCACCACGGCGTCTTTGCCGTACAGGTCCACGCCGGTGCTTTCCAGCAGGGTCATGATGCCTTTTGGGGTGCACGGGCGCAGCAGCGGGATGCGCTGAGCCAGGCGGCCGACGTTATAAGGATGGAAGCCGTCGACGTCCTTATCGGGACGAATGCGCTCCAGCAACGGCGAAGAATCCAGATGCTCCGGCAGCGGCAGTTGCAGCAGGATGCCGTCGATGGCCGGATCTTCATTGAGGCTGTCGATCAGATCGGTCAGTTCGGTCTGGGTGGTGGCAGCGGGCAGGTCGTAGGCCCGGGAAATGAAACCGACCTCTTCACAGTCTTTGCGTTTGTGCGAGACGTAAACCTGAGAGGCGGGGTCGCTGCCGACCAGAATCACCGCGAGGCCCGGCGTGCGCAGCCCTTGCTCGCGACGTTCGGCGACTCGTTGGGCGATCTGCTGGCGCAGGTGGGCTGCGATCGCTTTGCCGTCTATTAGTTTTGCAGTCATTACGCGTGATTAACCATCGGAAGGGAGGGAAAAAGAGCGCGCATTCTCGCATGACATGGGCCAAGGGCAAAGGCGGTTGGTCTGCTTAATAAGCTAAGCCCTTTAATTAACTGAATTTTTTAGAAAAAAGTGTTGACGCCCCTCAAGGTCGTCTATAAGATTCGTCGCACTTGTCGGGCACAACCCCACACAGGATAAGCCGGAAGCGGTGAATCAAGTCGAAAGGTTGGTAAAGTCAGGTGGAGTTTAAATCGACTCAGCGTGATTGAAAGCTCTTAATTTGCAGGTCGAAAGATTGCAGATTAACCAAGCGCCCGTAGCTCAGCTGGATAGAGCATCCGCCTTCTAAGCGGATGGTCGCAGGTTCGAGTCCTGCCGGGTGCGCCACTAAAGGCAGCTTTGGCACAAGTAGGTTACAACGCAATATGGTGGGCGTAGCTCAGTTGGTAGAGCACAGGATTGTGACTCCTGTTGTCGTGGGTTCGATCCCCATCGTCCACCCCATATTCGAAAAGGCGCCAGACTGATAATCTGGCGCCTTTGCTTTAAGAAGCGGTTCAAAACGCGGACGTGGTGGAATTGGTAGACACACTGGATTTAGGTTCCAGCGCCGCGAGGCGTAAGAGTTCGAGTCTCTTCGTCCGCACCAGTTACAACCCCTGAACAATGCCGGTTGGCTTTTCAGGGATCGAAAAAGCCGCCCAGTGCGGCTTTTTTTGTTTCAGCGTATTGGTTTCACGCTGGAACGAGCCTGTCGTGTCTTCATTGGCGGGCTTTTCCGGAGTGTTTCCAGGGATTGGATCGACATTCGGTCGTGCTTCGCTTCCTATATATAGAAGGGTGCGAAGCCCGTTCCAGACCGCTTGCGAAGGTTTGAACCTTCGTCCTTTTCCCTTTGGTTGCATTCCATCGTGTTTACCCTTCTTCAGTAGGGTGACTTCTTGAGATTGACCCACTAGAATGCTTGCCCTTGATTCTGGGGTCGGAAACGGCCGGCTAACGTCTGTGCAACGAGGAATATCCATGCAAGTTTCTGTTGAAAACACTTCCGCTCTCGAGCGCCGCATGACCATTGGCGTGCCAGCTGAGCGCATCGAGACCGAAGTCAACAAGCGTCTGCAGCAGACCGCACGTAAAGCCAAGATCCCGGGCTTCCGCCCAGGCAAAGTGCCTATGAGCGTGATCCGCCAGCGTTATGAAGACGGCGCCCGTCAGGAAGCCCTGGGCGACCTGATCCAGGCAACTTTCTACGAAGCCGTCGTAGAGCAAAAGCTGAACCCGGCCGGCGCACCTTCCGTCGAGCCAAAATCCTTCGAAAAGGGCAAGGACCTCGAATACGTCGCCACTTTCGAAGTGTTCCCTGAATTCTCCGTTGCCGGTTTCGAGTCTGTTTCTGTCGAGCGGCTGTCGGCTGACGTCGCGGACTCCGATCTGGACAACATGCTGGAAATCCTGCGCAAGCAGAACGTTCGTTACGAAGCCGCTGACCGCGCTGCTGCCAACGAAGACCAACTGACCATCGATTTCGTTGGCAAGATCGACGGCGAAGCGTTCGCTGGCGGTTCGGCCACTGGTACTCAGCTGGTGCTGGGTTCGGGTCGCATGATCCCTGGTTTCGAAGACGGTCTGGTCGGCGCCAAAGCCGGTGAAGAGCGCGTTCTGAGCCTGACTTTCCCTGAGGACTACCAGAACCTGGAACTGGCTGGCAAGGCCGCCGAGTTCACCGTCACCGTGACTTCGGTGTCGGCTCCGGTCCTGCCAGAACTGAACGAGGCGTTCTTCAATCAGTTCGGTATCAAGGAAGCGACTCTGGAAGGTTTCCGCACCGAAGTTCGCAAGAACATGGAGCGTGAACTGCGTCAGGCCATCAAGTCCAAGGTCAAGAACCAGGTCATGGACGGTCTGCTGGCGGCCAACCCGATCGAAGTGCCAAAAGCACTGCTAGAAAACGAAGT
Source organism: Pseudomonas sp. NPDC088444 (assembly GCF_044900175.1). Taxonomy (NCBI): domain Bacteria; kingdom Pseudomonadati; phylum Pseudomonadota; class Gammaproteobacteria; order Pseudomonadales; family Pseudomonadaceae; genus Pseudomonas; species Pseudomonas sp. NPDC088444. Next base: position 602,919 of record NZ_JBJDNK010000001.1, on the reverse strand, counting down.
GAACCGTCTGCGTGTTCAGGCCGTTCAACAGTTCGGTGGCAATATCAAGCCTGACCAACTGCCAGCCGAGCTGTTCGAAGAGCAAGCCAAGCGCCGCGTCGAGCTGGGTCTGATCGTTGCTGAAGTGGTCAAGCAGTTCGACCTGAAGCCTGATGAAGCCCGCGTTCGTGAGCTGATCCAGGAAATGGCTTCCGCTTACCAGGAGCCAGAGCAGGTTGTGGCCTGGTACTACAAGAACGAACAGCAAATGAACGAAGTCCGTTCGGTTGTGCTGGAAGAGCAAGTTGTGGATACTGTTTTGCAGAAAGCGAGCGTGACCGATAAAGCGGTCTCGTACGAAGAAGCCGTCAAGCCGGTAGAAGCTCCAAAAGCCGACTGATTTCTTTCTCTCGTTCGAAAACACCATAAGCCAGCCTTCGTGCTGGCTTATGCGTATTCAAGACATGACTATTTGGGAGTGAATGCGAGACATGTCCCGCAATTCTTATATTCAGCAGCACTCTGACATCCAGGCCGCTGGCGGCTTGGTCCCGATGGTTATCGAGCAGTCCGCCCGTGGCGAACGCGCCTATGACATCTACTCGCGTCTGCTCAAGGAACGCGTCATTTTCCTGGTCGGCCCGGTTGAAGACTACATGGCCAACCTGATCTCGGCGCAATTGCTCTTCCTTGAAGCGGAAAACCCGGACAAGGACATCCATCTCTACATCAACTCCCCAGGCGGTTCGGTGACTGCGGGCATGGCGATCTACGATACCATGCAGTTCATCAAGCCTGACGTATCGACCACCGTCATGGGCCAGGCTTGCAGCATGGGCGCGTTCCTGCTGGCAGGCGGTGCCAAGGGCAAACGTTTCGCCCTGCCCAATTCCCGCGTGATGATTCACCAGCCACTGGGCGGTTTCCAGGGGCAGGCGTCGGACATCGACATTCACGCCAAGGAAATCCTGTACATTCGCCAACGGCTGAACGAGCTGCTGGCTCACCACACCGGCCAGTCGCTGGAAGCCATTGAGCGTGACACCAACCGCGACAACTTCATGAGCGCCGAGCGCGCTGCTGAGTACGGTCTGGTGGACTCGGTGCTCGACAAACGTCAGATGATCAAATGATTGCCTGACAGGCAGTAATCCCGGGTGGTCGGGACTTCCGTACCACCTGCGGACTTGAAAAAGCCCGCAATTGCCTTCATCTTGTGTTGCAAGCCTACCGGATTGGATCGATCGAATGACTGACACCCGCAACGGCGAGGACAACGGCAAACTGCTTTATTGCTCCTTCTGCGGCAAAAGCCAGCATGAAGTGCGCAAATTGATTGCCGGCCCCTCGGTATTTATCTGTGACGAGTGCGTCGACCTGTGCAATGACATCATCCGCGAGGAGGTGCAGGAAGCACAGGCAGAAAGCAGCGCGCATAAACTGCCATCGCCGAAAGAAATCAGCGGCATCCTTGACCAGTACGTCATTGGTCAGGAGCGTGCCAAGAAGGTTCTAGCTGTAGCGGTGTACAACCACTACAAGCGCTTGAACCAGCGTGACAAGAAAAATGACGATGTTGAACTGGGCAAGAGCAACATCCTGCTGATCGGCCCCACGGGTTCCGGCAAGACCCTGCTGGCCGAAACGTTGGCCCGTTTGCTCAACGTACCGTTCACCATCGCCGACGCCACCACCCTGACCGAAGCCGGTTATGTGGGTGAGGACGTGGAAAACATCATCCAGAAGCTGTTGCAGAAGTGCGATTACGATGTCGAGAAGGCCCAGATGGGTATCGTCTACATCGACGAAATCGACAAGATTTCCCGCAAGTCCGACAACCCTTCGATCACCCGTGACGTCTCGGGTGAGGGTGTGCAGCAGGCCTTGCTGAAGCTGATCGAGGGCACCGTGGCTTCCGTTCCGCCTCAAGGTGGCCGCAAGCACCCACAGCAGGAGTTCCTGCAGGTGGACACGCGCAATATCCTGTTCATCTGTGGCGGTGCATTCTCTGGCCTGGAAAAGGTCATCCAGAATCGCTCCACCAAGGGCGGCATCGGTTTCAACGCCGAAGTGCGCAGCAAGGAAGAAGGCAAGAAAGTGGGCGAGTCCCTGCGTGAAGTCGAGCCTGACGATCTGGTCAAGTTTGGTCTCATTCCGGAATTCGTTGGCCGTCTGCCTGTTCTGGCTACGCTGGACGAGCTGGACGAAGCTGCGCTGATGCAGATTCTGACCGAGCCAAAGAACGCCCTGACCAAGCAGTACGCCAAGCTGTTCGAAATGGAAGGTGTGGACCTCGAATTCCGCGCCGACGCACTCAACTCGGTTGCTCGTCGCGCGCTGGAGCGCAAGACTGGTGCTCGTGGTTTGCGGTCCATTCTCGAAGGCATTCTGCTCGATACCATGTATGAAATCCCGTCAGAGCCTGACGTAAGCAAAGTGGTGATCGACGAGAGCGTCATTGAAGGATCGTCCAAGCCGCTGTTGATTTACGAAAACAGTGAGCCACCTGCCAAGGCGGCTCCGGACGCGTAAGCCTCGCGGCATACGCACCGGGCGACTGGAAAGCAAAAAGGGCCCTCGGGCCCTTTTTGCGTTTCAGCGGCGCTTTCGCATTAACTCAAACCGACGCTTGTTTTTTTGCAAAGCTACCCCCATCTTGGTTTTCAGCTTATTTCTATCTGTCCATGGCCTTAAGGCCGCCGTAGAGGCGAAATCATGAAGACGACCATTGAACTGCCTCTTTTGCCATTGCGCGATGTCGTGGTGTATCCGCACATGGTGATCCCACTGTTCGTGGGTCGCGAAAAATCCATCGAGGCCCTTGAGTCCGCGATGACCGGTGACAAGCAGATTTTGCTGCTTGCCCAGCGTAACCCCGCAGACGATGATCCGGGCGAAGACGCCCTTTATAGCGTGGGTACGATTGCAACCGTATTGCAGCTGCTGAAACTGCCGGACGGCACCGTCAAGGTGCTGGTTGAGGGCGAGCAGCGTGGTTCCGTCGAGCGCTTTATCGAAGTGGATGACCACTGCCGCGCCGAAGTTGCGCTGATCGATGAATCGGACGCGCCTGATCGCGAATCCGAAGTGTTCGTGCGCAGCCTGTTGGCTCAGTTCGAACAATACGTCCAGTTGGGCAAGAAAGTCCCGGCTGAAGTCCTGTCTTCGCTCAACAGCATCGATGAGCCAGGTCGTCTGGTCGACACCATGGCGGCTCACATGGCGCTGAAAATCGAGCAGAAGCAGGAAATCCTCGAAATCATTGACCTGGGGGCCCGTGTCGAACACGTGTTGGCCCTGCTGGATGCCGAAATCGATCTGTTGCAGGTCGAGAAGCGCATTCGCGGCCGCGTGAAGAAACAAATGGAGCGCAGCCAGCGCGAGTACTACCTGAATGAGCAGATGAAGGCCATTCAGAAGGAATTGGGGGACAGCGACGAAGGCCATAACGAGATCGAAGAGCTGAAAAAGCGCATCGATGCTGCAGGCCTGCCGAAAGACGCCATGACTAAGGCCACGGCCGAGCTGAACAAACTCAAGCAAATGTCGCCGATGTCGGCTGAAGCCACTGTCGTGCGCTCCTACATTGACTGGCTGGTTCAGGTGCCGTGGAAGGCCCAGAGCAAGGTACGTCTGGATCTGGCCCGCGCCGAGGACATTCTTGATGCCGACCACTACGGTCTGGAAGAAGTCAAAGAGCGGATCCTTGAATACCTCGCCGTGCAGAAGCGTGTGAAGAAAATCCGTGGCCCGGTGTTGTGCCTGGTCGGTCCTCCTGGTGTGGGTAAGACCTCGCTGGCGGAGTCGATTGCCCATGCGACCAACCGCAAGTTCGTGCGCATGGCCTTGGGTGGCGTGCGTGACGAGGCTGAAATCCGTGGTCACCGCCGCACCTACATCGGTTCGATGCCAGGTCGCCTGATCCAGAAGATGACCAAGGTCGGTGTGCGCAACCCGCTGTTCCTGCTCGACGAAATCGACAAGATGGGCAGCGACATGCGTGGCGATCCTGCGTCCGCGTTGCTCGAAGTGCTCGACCCCGAGCAGAACCACAACTTCAACGATCACTATCTGGAGGTCGATTACGACCTGTCGGACGTGATGTTCCTTTGCACTGCCAACTCGATGAATATTCCCGCGGCCCTGTTGGACCGTATGGAAGTCATCCGTCTGCCGGGTTACACCGAAGACGAGAAGATCAACATCGCCACCAAGTACCTCTCGCCCAAGCAGATCGCTGCCAACGGCTTGAAAAAAGGCGAAATCGAGTTCGAAGAAGAGGCCATTCGCGACATTATCCGGTACTACACGCGTGAAGCGGGTGTACGTAGCCTGGAACGGCAGATCGCCAAGGTCTGCCGCAAGGCGGTCAAGGAGCATGCGGGCGAGAAGCATTTTACCGTCAAGGTGACGGCGACGATGCTGGAAGGCTTCCTGGGTGTGCGCAAATTCCGTTACGGTCTGGCTGAGCAACAAGATCAGATCGGTCAGGTGACAGGTCTTGCGTGGACGCAAGTGGGCGGTGAGTTACTGACCATCGAAGCAGCCGTGGTGCCAGGTAAAGGGCAACTGATCAAGACCGGTTCGTTGGGTGACGTGATGGTCGAATCGATCACCGCTGCACAGACGGTAGTCCGCAGCCGCGCCAAGAGCCTGGGCATCCCTCTGGACTTCCATGAGAAGCGCGACACGCACATCCACATGCCGGAAGGGGCGACGCCCAAAGACGGCCCGAGCGCGGGTGTAGGCATGTGCACGGCACTGGTTTCAGCATTGACGCAGATTCCGGTGCGTGCCGATGTCGCCATGACCGGTGAAATTACCCTGCGCGGACAAGTGCTGGCGATTGGCGGTTTGAAGGAAAAACTGCTGGCCGCTCACCGCGGTGGAATTAAAACGGTGATCATCCCGGAAGAAAACGTACGTGATTTGAAGGAAATCCCGGACAATATCAAGGCCGATCTGCAAATCAAACCTGTTAAATGGATTGACGAAGTCCTGCAAATTGCGCTGCAATACGCGCCGGAGCCCTTGCCGGATGTGGCTCCGGAGATGGTTGCAAAGGATGAAAAACGCGAGTCTGACTCTAAGGAAAGAATTAGCACGCATTAGTCTGGGGGGCCTTCCTTGACAGCTTTTTAGAGCCCTTGTTATAAAGCGGCTCTTTCCAGCGTCAGCCAGGCCATTCAGCGTTTGTTTGGCTTCACCAGAAAACTTAGAAAATATACTCAATATAGATAGATATAAGGGGACTTAGAGTGAACAAGTCGGAACTGATTGATGCTATCGCCGCATCCGCTGACATCCCGAAAGCTGCTGCTGGCCGTGCGCTGGACGCAGTAATCGAATCCGTCACTGGCGCTCTGAAGGCTGGCGACTCCGTTGTACTGGTTGGCTTCGGTACTTTCTCTGTCACTGACCGTCCTGCCCGTACCGGCCGTAACCCACAGACCGGTAAGACTCTGGAAATTCCAGCGGCCAAGAAGCCAGGCTTCAAAGCCGGTAAAGCTCTGAAAGAAGCGGTCAACTAAGTTTCTTTGTTACCTTTGCCTACCGCCAGGGCAGCGTCAACGCTGGTCTGGTCGTAAAGCGGCAAGTGCGGTTGGTCAAGCGCTGGCCTGTCACCTCAGGGGACGCACACTCGAACCCTGTCCGCTTTGCACGTTACGAGAAGGCGCATCCTCGGATGCGCCTTTCTTCTATCCGGAATACACCCACGCTCCGCTCCGTGTGTCGCAGCTTGGTGAGTTGAGTAAAGCCCTCTGGGGGACGCATGCTGCAGAATATCAGGGACAATTCACAAGGCTGGATTGCCAAGACCATCATCGGCGTTGTCATCGCACTGATGGCCCTGACCGGTTTCGATGCCATTTTCAGGGCCACCAGCCATAGCCAGGACGCGGCGAAGGTCAACGGTGACGAAATCAGTCAAAACGATTTGAGCCAGGCCGTTGAAATGCAACGCCGCCAGCTCATGCAACAGTTGGGCAAGGATTTCGATCCCGCAATGCTCAACGAGAAAATGCTGCGCGATTCGGCACTCAAGGGCCTGATTGACCGCAAGTTGCTGCTGCAAGGGGCCGCCGATTCCAAATTCGGTTTCTCCGAAGCCGCACTGGACCAACAGATTCTGCTGACTCCTGAATTCCAGGTGGACGGCAAATTCAACGCTGACCGTTTCGATCAGGTCGTTCGCCAGTTGGGCTACACCCGCATGCAGTTCCGCCAGATTCTGGGTCAGGAAATGCTGATCGGTCAGATTCGTGCGGGCATTGGTGGTAGTGCATTCGTCACCGATGCGCAGGTTGATGCCTTCGCCCGTCTGGAGAAGCAGACCCGCGATTTCGCCACGCTCTCGCTGCCGGCTGACCCGAGTAACGTCAAAGTCAGCGACGATGAAGTCAAGGCGCACTATGACGAGCACGCCAAGGAATTCCTCAGCCCTGAGCAAGTGGTGCTGGACTACATCGAACTGAAGAAGTCCGCGTTCTTCGACAAGGTGTCGGTGAAGGACGAAGACCTTCAGGCCGCGTACCAGAAAGAGATTTCCAATCTGGCCGAGCAGCGTCGCGCTGCTCACATCCTGATCGAAGTCAACGACAAGACCACCGACGCACAGGCCAAGGCGAAGATCGAAGAGATCCAGCAGCGTCTGGCCAAGGGCGAAGACTTCGCGGCGCTGGCCAAGGAGTTCTCGCAGGATCCTGGCTCGTCGAGCAAGGGCGGTGACCTGGGTTACGCCGGCAAGGGCGTTTATGACGAAGCCTTCGAAGACGCGTTGTATGCGTTGAACAAGGATCAGGTCTCGGCACCGGTCAAAACCCAGTTTGGCTGGCACTTGATCAAGCTGCTGGGCGTAGAAGCACCGTCGGTACCGACCTTCGCCAGCCTGAAAGACAAACTGACCCACGACCTGAAATCGCAACTGGTCGAGCAGAAGTACGTCGATGCCAGCAAAAAATTGCAAGACGCCGCGTATGAAGCGTCCGACCTGACGCAACCTGCGTCGGACCTGGGCCTGAAAGTCCAGACCACCGCGCCGTTCGGTCGTGAAGGTGGCGAGGGCATCGCTGCCAACCGTGCCGTGGTTCAGGCCGCATTCAGCACTGAAGTGATGGAAGAGGGTTCCAACAGCTCGGCGCTGGAACTCGATCCGGACACCACCGTTGTGGTGCACGTGAAAGAGCACCGTCAGCCAGAGCAACTGCCGCTGGAAGCGGTTTCTGACGCGATTCGTGCGCAACTGGTGAAGAACCACGCCACCGACGCGATCAAGGCCAAGGGCGATACGCTGTTGGCGGGCCTGCGCGATGGCAAGGTGCCGTACACCGCCACCAAGCAAGAAGGTCAAAACTGGAAGGTGGTGGAAGCAGCGTCCCGTGGTCAGGAGGGTGTTGACCCTCAAGTGCTGCAGACGCTGTTCCGCATGCCGAAGCCTGAAGGCAAGGACAAGCCGGTCTATGCCAGCCTGACCGCAGCCGATGGCAGTTACGTGATTGTTCGTCTGAACGGTGTGAATCAGGCCGCTCCGGCGACCGATGCCGAGAAGACCCAGTACCGTCGCTTCCTGGCGTCGCGTGAGGGTCGGCAGGACTTCGAGTCGTATCAGGCGCAGTTGCAGTCCGCGGCGAAGATCGAGAAGTATTGATCTGCATTAAACGCTGAACACAAAAAAGCCCCGGTTCGAGAGAATCGGGGCTTTTTGGTTTTTCAGGGTTGGATTGGGAAGGGGTGTATATCCGTTGTTGCGACACCGGATATACACCTAAACCCCAAGCGCAAAAAAACGGTGAATCATTCAGCGCATGGCTGCCTGATCCACCGCCTTCGCCAGCAAGCCGGCTCCCACAGTTTCTGTGTCGACCACAAATCCATGATCCGACACAAATCTGTGTGGGAGCCGCCTTGGTGGCGAAAAGACTGGCCAGCCACCCTAGAGTCTCGCATAGGGGGGCTCCTAAAGGGGCTACGCCAGTCCACAGACCAGCGAAGTCGTCAGTCCTGCAGATCACCCATCGCCGTGGTATTGAAACCACCGTCGACGTACATGATTTCACCGCTCACACCCGAAGCCAGGTCCGAGCACAGGAACGCGCCAGCGTTGCCGACTTCCTCGATGGTCACATTACGACGCAGTGGGGTCTGGGCTTCGTTGGCGTCCAGCATCTTGCGGAAGTTCTTGATACCGGAAGCGGCCAGCGTACGGATCGGGCCTGCCGATACCGCGTTGACGCGAGTGCCATCCGGGCCCAGGCTGCGCGCCAGGTAACGAACACCCGCTTCAAGGCTCGCCTTGGCCATGCCCATCACGTTGTAGTTCGGCATGGTGCGCTCTGCGCCCAGATACGACAGGGTCAGCAGGCTGCCATTGCGGCCTTTCATCATTTCGCGACCGGCTTTGGCCAGGGCCACGAAGCTGTAGGCGCTGATGTCGTGGGCGATGCGGAAACCGTCACGGGTGGTGGCTTCAGTGAAGTCGCCGTCCAATTGGTCGCCTGGGGCGAAGCCCACGGAGTGCACGATGCAGTCCAGGCCGTCCCACTTCTTGCTCAGCTCCTCGAAGACCTTGGCGATTTCTTCATCGCTGGCCACGTCGCACGGGAAGCACAATTCGGCGCTCGAACCCCAGCCTGCCGCGAACTCTTCAACGCGACCCTTGAGTTTTTCGTTCTGGTAGGTGAAAGCAAGTTCAGCGCCTTCACGGTGCATGGCGGCAGCGATACCGGATGCGATGGACAGTTTACTGGCGACACCGACGATCAGGACGCGCTTACCGGCGAGAAAACCCATGGTTTTTTCCTCTTCAGGTTAATCGACAGTTGCCGGTGCCAGAAACGCGGCCTCCAGCAACTGCTGTGTATAAGGATGTTGCGGTGCGGCGAAGATGTCTTCTGCCACACCCTGTTCGACCACTTGGCCTTGCTTGACCACCATCAACTGGTGGCTCAGCGCTTTGACTACCGCCAGGTCATGGCTGATAAACAAATACGTCAGGTTGTACTTGGCTTGCAGCGAGCGTAAAAGCTCCACCACTTGGCGCTGGACGGTCCGGTCGAGAGCCGAAGTCGGCTCGTCCAGCAAAATCAGCGCCGGTTTTAACACTAATGCCCGTGCGATGGCGATCCTTTGCCGCTGTCCGCCGGAAAACTCATGGGGATAGCGGTGCCGGGTTTCCGGGTCCAGCCCCACCTCCTTGAGCGCTTCCACCACCGCAGCTTCCTGCTCGACCGGTGTACCGATCTTGTGAATCCGCAGGCCTTCGCCAACGATGTCACACACCGACATGCGCGGACTCAGGCTGCCAAACGGGTCCTGGAAGACCACCTGCATCTGGCGCCGCAACGGCCGCACCTGGTCCTGCTTGAGACAGGCCAGTGAATCGCCCTGAAAGCGTATCTCGCCTTCGCTACGAATCAACCTCAGAATCGCCAGGCCCAACGTCGATTTGCCTGAGCCGCTTTCACCGACGATCCCCAGCGTCTGGCCCTTGGGCAGACTGAAGTGGATGCCGTCTACGGCCTTGACGTGATCGACGGTGCGCTTGAACACGCCTTTCTTGATCGGAAACCAGACCTTGAGGTTGTTGACTTCCAGCATCGGCGCGCCGGGAACGTTGTTCGCCGGGCCGCCTTTTGGCTCGGCTGCGATCAATTCTTTGGTGTACGGATGGTGCGGCGCACGGAACAGTTGTTCGCACGATGCCTGTTCGACGATGCAACCGCGCTGCATGACACATACTCGGTTGGCAATTTGTCGAACCACGTTCAAATCATGGCTGATCAGCAGCAACGCCATGCCCAGTCGGGCCTGCAATTCCTTCAACAGTTTGAGGATTTTCAGCTGTACGGTGACGTCCAGCGCCGTGGTCGGCTCGTCGGCGATCAGCAGCTCAGGCTCGTTGGCCAGCGCCATGGCGATCATCACGCGCTGGCGTTGGCCGCCTGAGAGCTCGTGTGGCAGGGCTTTGAGGCGCTTGAGTGGCTCGGGGATGCCGACCAGTTCCAACAGTTCCAGCGTACGCCGTGTGGCGGCCTTGCCGGTCAGGCCTTTGTGCAGGCCGAGCACTTCGTTGATCTGCTTTTCCACCGATTGCAGTGGGTTCAGCGAGGTCATGGGCTCCTGGAAAATCATCGCGATGCGGTTGCCACGGATGGCGCGCATGCGTTTCTCGCTGACCGTCAGCAGTTCATTCCCGGCGTATTGAATGGTACCGGTGGGGTGCCGTGCCAGCGGGTAGGGCAAAAGTCGCAGAATCGAGTGGGCGGTGACGGACTTGCCCGAGCCGCTTTCGCCCACCAGCGCCAGGGTCTCGCCCTTGCGAATGTCGAAGCTGATGCCTTCGACCACGCGCTGCACCTTCTGGCCGGTGACGAACTCGACGGACAGGTTGCGGATTTCGATCAGATTGTCCTGATTCATCTCATTTCCTCGGGTCGAATGCGTCACGGGCGGACTCGCCGATGAACACCAGCAAACTCAACATCAGCGCCAGCACGGCGAAGGCGCTGATGCCCAGCCACGGCGCTTGCAGGTTGGATTTGCCCTGTGCGACCAGTTCGCCCAGCGAAGGGGAACCTGCGGGCAGGCCGAAGCCCAGAAAGTCCAGCGCGGTCAGGGTGCCGATCGCGCCAGTGAGGATGAACGGCATGAAGGTCATGGTCGAGACCATGGCGTTGGGCAGGATGTGGCGAAACATGATCGCGCCATTCTGCATGCCCAGTGCGCGGGCGGCGCGCACGTATTCCAGGTTGCGGCCGCGCAGGAATTCAGCACGGACCACGTCCACCAGACTCATCCACGAGAACAGCAGCATGATGCCCAGCAGCCACCAGAAATTGGGCTGCACGAAGCTGGCGAGGATGATCAGCAGATACAGCACCGGAAGGCCCGACCAGATTTCCAGGAAGCGTTGACCCACCAGATCGACCCAGCCGCCATAGAAACCCTGCAAGGCACCTGCGATGACGCCGATGATTGAGCTGAGCACGGTCAGGGTCAGGGCGAACAGCACGGAAATGCGGAAGCCATAAATGACCCGCGCCAGCACGTCGCGGCCCTGATCATCGGTGCCGAGCAGATTGTCGCGGGAGGGCGGGGCAGGGGCCGGGACTTTCAGGTCGTAGTTGATGCTCTGGTAGCTGAACGGAATCGGCGCCCACAGGGTCCAGCCGTTTTTGGCGGCGATCAGTTCCTTGATGTACGGGCTCTTGTAGTTGGCTTCCAGCGGGAATTCGCCGCCGAAGGTAGTTTCCGGGTAGCGCTCGAAGACCGGGAAGTACCAGTGGCCGTCGTATTTGACGATCAGTGGCTTGTCGTTGGCGATCAGTTCGGCGCCCAGGCTCAGGCAGAACAGGATCAGGAACAGCCACAACGACCACCAGCCACGCTTGTTGGCTTTGAAACGTTCGAAACGGCGTCGATTGAGAGGGGACAACGTCATATCAATGATCCCTGCGGTCGAAGTCGATACGTGGGTCAACCAGCGTGTAGGTCAGGTCGCCGATCAGTTTCACCACCAGCCCCAGCAGGGTGAAGATGAACAGGGTGCCGAACACCACCGGATAGTCGCGGTTGATCGCCGCTTCGAAACTCATCAGGCCCAGGCCGTCGAGGGAGAAAATCACTTCGACCAGCAACGAACCGGTGAAGAAGATGCCAATGAATGCGGATGGGAAACCGGCGATCACCAGCAGCATCGCGTTGCGGAACACGTGGCCGTAGAGCACGCGGCGCTGTGTCAGCCCCTTGGCTTTCGCGGTAATGACGTACTGCTTGCCGATTTCATCGAGGAAGCTGTTCTTGGTCAGCAGGGTCATGGTGGCGAAGTTGCCGATCACCAGTGCCGTGATCGGCAGTACCAGGTGCCAGAAGTAATCACCCACTTTGCCCAGCCAGCTCAGTTCGTCGAAGTTGCTGGAGGTCAGACCTCGCAGCGGGAACCAGTCGAAATAGCTGCCCCCGGCGAACACTACGATCAACAGGATGGCGAACAGGAACGCCGGAATCGCATAGCCGACGATGATCGCCGAACTGGTCCAGACGTCGAAGTGGCTGCCGTGGCGTGTGGCCTTGGCGATCCCCAGCGGGATCGACACCAGGTACATGATCAGGGTGCTCCACAGCCCCAGCGAGATCGACACCGGCATTTTCTCCACGATCAGGTCGATGACCTTGGCGTCGCGAAAGAAACTGTCGCCGAAATCCAGGCGCGCGTAATTTTTGACCATGATCCACAAGCGTTCCGGCGCCGACTTGTCGAAACCGTACATGTGCTCGATTTCCTTGATCAGCGCCGGGTCCAGGCCCTGCGCGCCGCGGTAGGTCGACCCCGCTACGGAGACTTCCGCGCCGCCCCCGGCAATGCGGCTGGTGGCGCCTTCGAAGCCTTCCAGCTTGGCGATCATTTGTTCCACCGGGCCGCCGGGCGCGGCCTGGATGATCACGAAGTTGATGAGCAGGATGCCGAACAGGGTCGGCACGATCAGCAGCAAGCGCCGCAGAATGTACGCCAGCATGTTATTGCTCCGAATCCTTGGAAGGTGCGGCTTCTGGCGCGTCGGTATCCGACGCCGGTTGCACGGAAATCGCAGGTGTAGTGTCCGGCTTGACCCACCAGGTCATGGTGCCAATGTCGTAAAGCGGCGATTTTTTTGGATGGCCCAGATGATTCCAGTAGGCCAGACGCCAGGTCTTGATGTGCCAGTTAGGGATCACGTAATAGCCCCACAGCAGTGCGCGGTCGAGGGCGCGGGTGTGGTCGATCAGGCTCTGGCGTGAGTCAGCGTTGATCAGTCCGCTGACCAGTTGATCGACCGCCGGATCCTTCAATCCGATCAGGTTGTAGCTGCCCGGTTTGTCCGCTGCTGACGATTCCCAGTATTCGCGTTGTTCATTACCCGGCGAACTGGACTGCGGAAAACTGCCGACGATCATGTCGTAATCCCGCGAACGGCGGCGAGTGATGTACTGCGACACGTCGACCCGGCGAATCTCCAGATTGATGCCGATGTCGGCCAGGTTGCGTTTGAACGGCAACAAAACGCGCTCGAACTCGGTCTGCGCCAGCAGGAATTCGATGGTCACTGGCTTGCCTTCGGCGTCGACCATTTTGTCGCCGACGATCTTCCAGCCCGCCTCTTTGAGCAGTGCGAAGGCTTTGCGTTGTTGCTCACGAATGATGCCGCTGCCATCGGTGACCGGCAGTTTGAACTCATCGGTAAACAGCGCAGGCGGCAGTTTGTCGCGCAGCGGCTCAAGGATTTTCAGCTCAGCCTCGGACGGCAGGCCGTGAGAAGCCATGTCCGAGTTGTCGAAGTAACTTTTGGTCCGCGTGTACATGCCAAAGAACAGCTGCTTGTTGGTCCATTCAAAGTCCAGCAACAGGCTCAGGGCCTGTCGCACGCGCACGTCCTGGAACATCGGCTTGCGCAGGTTGAAGATAAAGCCCTGCATGCCCTGCGGATTGCCGTTGGGGATTTCTTCCTTGATCAGCTTGCCCTCGCGTACGGCGGGCACGTCGTAGGCGGTGGCCCAGTTTTTCGCGGTCATTTCCTGCCAGTAGTCGAACGCGCCGGCCTTAAGGGCCTCAAGGGCGACGGTGTTGTCGCGGTAGTAGTCGGTGGACAGTTTGTCGAAGTTGTAGAAACCCTTGTTGACCGGCAGGTCCTTGCCCCAGTAATCCTTGACCCGCTCGTAGCGCACCGAACGCCCGGCCTTCACTTCGCTGACTTTGTAGGGGCCGCTGCCCAGCGGGATTTCCAGGTTGCCTTTGTTGAAATCCCGGGTGGCCCACCAGTGTTTCGGCAGCACCGGTAACTGGCCGATGATCAGCGGCAACTCGCGGTTGTTGGTGTGCTTGAAGGTGAACAGCACGGTCAGCGGGTCTTCGGCGACGGCCTTGTCGACGTCTGCGTAGTAACTGCGGTACAGAGGCGAGCCGTCCTTGATCAGCGTGTCGAAGCTGAATACCACGTCTTCGGCGCGCACTGGATGGCCGTCGTTGAAGCGCGCTTCGGGGCGCAGGTAGAAACGCACCCAACTGTTGTCCGGGGCTTTCTCGATCTTGCTCGCGATCAGGCCGTATTCGGTGAATGGCTCGTCCAGGCCCTGACGCATCAGGGTGTCGTAGATCAGGCCGATGTCATCGGCAGGCACGCCCTTGCTGATGAACGGGTTGAGGCTGTCGAAGCTGCCGAAACCGGCGCTGCGCAGAATGCCACCCTTGGGCGCGTCCGGGTTCACGTAATCGAAATGTTTGAAGTCGGCCGGGTATTTCGGTGGCTCGTTGTACAGCGTGATGGCGTGTTGCGGAGCGGCGTGGACTGAACAGGCCAGGCCGAACAGGAACAGGCCGCCAGCCCGCGTCAGGGAGCGGAGGGCAGTCATGGGGTTTTCTCCGAAGGCTTGAGCCACCACGCGCGCAGGCCCAGGGTGTAGGGCGGGGTGGTGACGAAGGCGAAGCGATTGCGGTACGCCAGGCGATGGTTGCTCAGGTACCAGTTGGGAATCATGTAGTGCTGCCAGAGCAGGACGCGGTCCAGCGCTTTGGTGATGGCGACCTGATCGTCCCGGGTTTTCGCCGAAAGCAACTGGCTCAACAGGTTGTCCACCACGGGGTTGGCCACGCCCGCATAGTTTTTGCTGCCCTTGATGCCGGCCTGGCTGGAGTGGAAGTACTGCCACTGCTCCAGGCCCGGACTCAATGTCTGGCTGAGGGTCATCAGAATCATGTCGAAATCGAACTGGTCCAGGCGCTGCTTGTACTGGGCGCGATCCACGGTGCGCAGACGCGCGTCGATGCCGATGCGCGTGAGGTCTTCGATGTAGGGTTGCAGGATTCGTTCAAGACTCGGGTTGACCAGCAGTATTTCAAAACGCAACGGCTGACCTGCACTGTTTAACAGCCCGCGATCAGTGAATTTCCACCCCGCTTCAGCGAGCAGTCCGAGGGCTTTGCGCAGCGTGTCGCGAGGCACGCCGCCGCCGTCGGTCTTCGACACGCTGAATGGCTGGGTGAACAACTGGGCGGGCAGTTGATCGCGATAGGGCGACAGCACCAGGAATTCACGACCGGACGGGATGTTCGCTGCCGAGAATTCGCTGTTGGGGTAGTAGCTGGTCGAACGCTGATAGGCGTCGTTGAACAACGTGCGGTTGGTCCATTCGAAGTTGAACATCAAACCCAGCGCCTCGCGCACCCGAATGTCCGCAAAGGTGTTGCGGCGGGTGTTCATGAACAGGCCTTGGGTCTGCGTCGGGATCTGGTGCGGGATCTGCGCCTTGATCACCTTGCCTTCGTTCACGGCGGGGTAGTCGTAGCCAGTGGACCAGTTTTTCGCCTGATGCTCGATGTAGATGTCGAACTCGCCTGCCTTGAAGGCTTCGAAGGCGACGTCGGCGTCCCGATAGAACTCGACTTCCACGCGGTTGAAGTTGTACTTGCCGCGATTGACCGGTAGGTCCTTGCCCCAGTAATCCTTGACCCGCTCAAACACCAGGCTACGCCCCGGTCTTACCTGCGTGATGCGATACGGCCCGCTGCCCAGTGGCGCCTCGAAGGTCGTGGCCTTGAAATCGCGGCCCTTCCAGTAATGTTGCGGCAACACGGGCAGTTCACCGAGGCGCAGAATCAGTAATGGATTGCCGGACCGCTTGAACACGAAGCGGATGCGATGGCGATTGAGGATATCCACGCGCTGCACTTCCTGAAGCGCGGTGCGGTATTGCGGGTGACCGTCCCTGAGCAGGGTTCTGTAGGAAAACGCCACGTCATAGGCGGTAATTGGCTTACCGTCGTGAAAGCGTGCTTCCGGGCGCAGGTTGAACACCACCCAGCTTCGGTCCTCGCTGTACTCCACCGTTTTGGCGATCAGGCCGTAGCTCGACGTGGGTTCGTCGCCGGATGGGTCGTATTGGCCGGTGCCGGCCATCAATGGCTCATTCAGCTCGCTGACGCCGTACTGGCCGAAGTTGGGGGTGGAAATCGGGCTGCTGCCCTTGAAGGTGTAGGGGTTCAGGGTGTCGAACGTGCCGTTGGCCATGATTCGCAAGGTGCCAGCCTTCGGCGCCTCGGGATTGACCCAGTCGAAATGGGTGAAGCTGGCCGGATACTTGAGGACGCCGAACTGGGCGTAACCATGGCTTTCGCTGATGGTCGCGGCGGCTGTCGTGCTCAAGGCCAGGCTGATGGTCAGCAGCAAGGGGCGTATCAAATCGGTGTTCGATCCAGGCAGCGGTCGGTCACAGTAACAGCTTGTATGGGCTGGAAAAAGGGTGGGGTAGAGGGGCTGTCAGTGTTACTGCAGGCATGATCGTACCCACGCTCCGCGTGGGAATACCGCTCTCGACGCTCCGCGTCGACCCGCTAAATGACGCAGAGCGTCAGCGGTGGTGTTCCCATGCGGAGCGTGGGGACAATCAGATGAACCGCTCAATGCCGATCAATGCGGCAAATACACCGTCAACGTCTGCCCCGGCTTTAGCGCCTGTCCGCTGCGTGGGTTCCAGCGTTTGAGGTGTTGCATTTCGACGTTGAAACGTTTGGCAACCAGATACATCGAGTCGCCTTTCTGGATTTTGTACTGCATCGGCTTGCCGTCGGCGTTTTTGGCGCTGCTGTCGGCCTTGGCCACGGCACGGGAGCTGGCTTTGACGGCAGGCTTGCTGTTGTCCTGCATGACCAGAGTCTGGCCGACTTTCAGGTTGTAGCCGGACAGCTTGTTCCAGTGCTGCAAATCCTTGACTTCAACCTTGTTGAGGCGGGCGATCTGCCCCAGGTTGTCGCCTTTTTTCACCTTATAGGTGCGGATGCGCGCCGGTTTTTCATCGACCTCGGCCACTTCTTCGAACACCGGCATGGCGGTCTTCATGCCCGGTTGAACGGGAATGGTCAGCGCCTGGCCGCGTTTGAGGTGGTTGCTGGACAGCTTGTTCAAATCCTTGAGCGTGCTGGTCGAAACTTTGTAGCGGCTGGCGATGCTGGCCAGGCTATCGCCCGGACGCACGCGGTATTGCTGCCAATCGACCAACTCTTCGGGCTTCATGTTCGACAGGCTGGCGGTCAGCAATTGTGACTTGGAGGTGGGCACCAGCAGGTGCTGAGGGCCGTCGATGGTCAGGCGCTTCTTGAAGGCCGGGTTGAGTTGCATCAACTCGTCTTCGTCGATATTGGCCATCTGCGCGACTTTGGTCAGGTCCATGCGCTGGTTCAGCTCGACGACTTCAAAGTATGGTTTGTTGTCGATCGGGCTGAGGTTGACGCCATAGGCTTCAGGCGACATGACCACTTGCGACAACGCCAGCAGTTTGGGCACGTAATCGCGGGTTTCCTGCGGCAGTGGCAGGTTCCAGTAATCGGTTGGCAGGTTGAGCTTTTCGTTGCGTTCGATCGCGCGGCTGACCGTGCCCTCACCGGCGTTGTAGGCCGCCAGGGCCAGCAACCAGTCACCGTTGAACATGTCGTGCAGCTTGGTCAGGTAATCAAGGGCTGCAGTGGTGGACGCGGTGATGTCACGGCGGCCGTCGTAGAAACTGGTTTGACGCAGGTTGAAGTAGCGCCCGGTGGACGGGATGAACTGCCAGATCCCGGCGGCGTCGCTGCGGGACAGGGCCATCGGGTTGTAAGCGCTTTCGATCACCGGCAGCAGGGCCAGCTCCAGCGGCATGTTGCGTTCTTCCAGGCGCTCGACGATGTAGTGCATGTAGAGGCTGCCACGCTCACCGGCCGTTTCGAGGAACGACGGGTTGTTGGCGAACCACAGACGCTGCTGTTCGATACGCGGGTTGAGGTCGTTGCCGTCCTGCAACTGGAAGCCCTGACGCATGCGCTCCCAGACATCATGGGGCGGGGCGAGCGGGGTCGGTTTGCGGGCGACGAATGCGGGTTTGGGTTTGACACTGGCCGGCGTTTGCGTGGCATTGGCCGAAGCGCCAGCGTCCAGGCTGCCGGTGGTCTGGCAGCCTGCCAACGTTGCGCTCGCGACCACCGCGATTGCCTGTGCCAACCGAGTCAATGCGTCGGAATTAAAGGGTTTGCGTGTAAATGACGACATTGGCTGGTGGGGGTATCCAGTCGAAAATGTCGGGCGATTCTAGAAAGCGTCTCAAGAACGGTCAACCTTTCAGAATTTTCGTGTGCATTCCCCACCGGTTTAGAACTTATCTTTCCATGCTCGCAATGCGGCAAAAACGGCCACCGGCGTTGCGTTGTCAGTGCCTGTCCGTTCGTCCGCCTTTTGTTTGACGCAGGGTTGCGAGGCCCGCAAAAACGGGTTGGTCCGGTGTTCCAACGCCAGGCTGGATGGGAGGCTGATGCGGTTCTCCTCGCGCCAGCGGGTGACTTGTTCGAAACGCTCGGTGACGTCCGGGTTGTTTGGCTCCACTGCGACTGCAAACCGCAGGTTGCTCAGGGTGTATTCGTGGGTGCAATAGATCAATGTGTTGTCCGGCAAGGCCCCCAGACGGCTCAGCGAGTGATGCATCTGCTCGGGCGTGCCCTCGAACAGGCGACCGCATCCCGCCGCAAACAGCGTATCGCCACAGAACAGCAGCGGCGCCTGGGCGTCGGCGTGGTAATAGGCGATGTGGCCCAGGGTGTGGCCCGGCACGGCGAACAGGGTGAAGTCCAGTCCGAGCACCGTGATCTGCTCGTTGTCGGTGAGGCCCACGTCACGGGCCGGAATCTTTTCGTTGGCCGGGCCGTAGACCCGGGCGTCGGTGGCGTTTTTCAGTTCGGCGATGCCACCGGTATGATCGGCATGGTGGTGGGTGACCAGGATATCGGTCAGCGTCCAGCCGGGGTTCGCGCTCAGCCAGGCCAGGACCGGCGCCGCGTCACCCGGATCGACGACCGCGCAACGCTTGTTGGCATTGTCTTGTAACAACCAGATGTAGTTATCGGTGAAAGCATGCAGGGCATCGATCTGTATCATGGCGCGATTCACTTGTCTGGAAACAAAGCGCAATCTTAGAGTCTGAACAGGTTCCAGGCGAGCACCTCTCGCGGGACTTCTCATGGAGACCGGAAATGACCGATGAAGCGTTCGCCCAGGCCGACCCCGAATGGCTTGAGCTGATCAGCTCTGCCCGTGAGTGGTTGTCCGGGCCTGTTGGGCAGTTATTGCTGGAAGAAGAGCGCCAGGTGTTGGAAGAGGAACTCGAACGTTTCTTTGGTGGCTATCTGGTGCATTACGGTCCGTCAGCGCAGACCCCGCCTGCCGCCAAGCAGGTCCAGCGCAACGTGCGTCTGGGCGCGCCGCTGCCAGGGGTCGAGATTGTCTGTGAGGAACAGGCCTGGCCCCTGAGCGAGCACGCCGCCGACGTGGTGGTCATGCAGCACGGCCTGGACTTCTGTCTGTCGCCCCACGGCTTGCTGCGCGAAGCGGCAAGCGCCGTACGCCCGGGCGGTCATCTGGTGATCGTCGGTATCAACCCGTGGAGCACTTGGGGCATTCGGCATTATTTCGCCAATGACGCGTTGCGCCGGGCGCGCTGCATTTCGCCATCGCGGGTTGGCGACTGGCTCAACCTGCTGGGCTTCGCGCTGGAGAAACGCCGGTTCGGGTGCTATCGTCCGCCGCTTGCGTCGCCTGCCTGGCAGAGCCGCTTGTCGGGCCTGGAGCGTTTGGGCGACGGCTGGCAGAGTCCGGGGGGCGGCTTCTATTTATTAGTGGCACGCAAACTCGTGTCGGGACTTCGCCCGCTGCGTATGCCCCGTCGCGAGCCGATGGGCAAACTGCTGCCATTGCCGATGGCCAAGGTCAATCGGCACCCCCCCGAGCCTTGATTGCCGGGCTTCTTTATTTCTGGAACGAACGTAATGAGCGATACCGTAGAACTCTTTTCCGATGGCGCCTGCAAGGGCAATCCCGGCCCCGGCGGCTGGGGCGCGCTGTTGGTGTGCAAAGGTGTGGAAAAGGAACTTTGGGGTGGGGAGGCCAATACCACCAACAACCGCATGGAACTGATGGCGGCGATTCGGGGCCTTGAAGAGCTCAAGCGCCCGTGTGAAGTCACCTTGGTGACCGACTCGCAATATGTGATGAAAGGCATCACCGAGTGGATGACCAACTGGAAGAAACGCGGCTGGAAGACCGCCGCGAAAGAGCCGGTCAAGAACGCCGACCTGTGGATGCAACTGGACGAGCAGGTCAACCGCCACAACGTCACTTGGAAATGGGTACGCGGACATATAGGCCATCATGGCAACGAACGGGCGGATCAGTTGGCCAATCGTGGGGTGGATGAGGTGCGTAAGGGTAAACACGGTTAAACAGCTTGCACGCATTCCTTCTGTAGGAGTGAGCTTGCTCGCGATAACTGTGTGTCAGACGCCAGATATGTAGCCGAAAAACCGTAATCGCGAGCAAGCTCACTCCTACAGGCTTGGTGTCCTCCATTTCTGTCCGCCCATGTTAATATCCGCGCCTGAAACCGAGGCGCCAGGCTATGACTGCAGAAAACATCATCACTGAAAGACGGGTCGTGCTCGACACCGAAACCACCGGTATGCCCGTCACCGACGGCCACCGCGTGATCGAGATCGGTTGTGTGGAAGTGATCGGTCGGCGATTGACCGGGCGCCATTTTCACGTCTATCTGCAGCCGGATCGCGAGAGCGACGAGGGCGCCATCGGCGTTCACGGCATCACGGATCAGTTCCTGGTCGGCAAGCCTCGTTTTGCCGAAGTTGCCGATGAGTTCTATGAATTCATCAAAGGCGCGCAACTGATCATCCACAACGCGCCCTTCGACGTTGGCTTCCTCAATAACGAATTCGCCCTGATCGGTCAGCAGGATCGCGCCAATCTGGCGAGCTATTGCTCGGTGCTCGACACCCTGGCGATGGCCCGTGAACGCCATCCGGGCCAGCGCAACAGCCTTGATGCGTTGTGCAAACGCTACGACGTCGACAACTCCGGTCGTGAGCTGCACGGCGCGTTGCTCGACTCGGAGATTCTGGCGGACGTCTATCTGGCGATGACGGGTGGTCAGACGATGTTGTCGCTGGCTGGTAACGGTGATGGTGAGGGTGGCGTGGAGCGGCCTTCGGAAGTGCGCCGTATCCTCAACCGTACGCCGGGCCGGATTATCGCAGCCACCGAGGCGGAAATCGCCGAGCACGAAGCGCGTCTGGCGATCATCGCCAAGTCGGCGGGCGCTCCTGCACTCTGGACGCAGTTGGCGCAAGCGCACGCTCAGCAAGGCTAGTTGGCTTTGGCTGCTTCACTGGAGGCAGCCCTTTCATCAATGGCGCAGGAGGCACCAGGGTGGCAACGCTGAGTCCGACACTGAGCATTCGTGTCGCCGACGAATGCTTCGAGGATTACCTCCTCAATTGCGAATTCACTTTCACGGTCACAGGTTTCGCTCGCGTGCAGATTGGCCAGCCCGTGGCGCAGTGGCACGTCGAAACGGTCGAGCCTTATCTGAAGGACTACGACATCGATTCAGAAGCGTTTTGCAATGACCGTGACAGCGGCGAGGGCACCGTGCTGGTGGCGTGGGCGGGCGAGGACCCGGTGGGGCACATCGTGATCAGCAAGCACTGGAACGGTTTTGCCCACATTGATGAGCTGGCGGTGGACACGGTTGCGCGAGGCAATGGCGTGGCGCGGCAGTTGCTCGACGTCGCGCAGGCCTGGAGCCGTGAGCGCAACCTGCCGGGCATCATGCTGGAAACCCAGAACAACAACCTTGCGGCGTGTCGGTTGTATGAGCGCTGTGGGTTCGTGGTGGGCGGGGTGGATCATTTGCGTTATAGGGCGATTGATCCGGGCACGCAGGAGTCGGCGATCTTCTGGTATCTGTTTTTTGATGACCCAAACCCTCTGTAGCCGCCCGGTCGACTGCTACAGAAAGCTCGCGTACCGCCAATAAGCCGATTTTTGACGAGCCACGCCCGGATCAACTGACGCGCGTCAGCTTGATTCCGGACTGGACCAGTTCGAATTCGTCGCCGCCCAAATGGTTCACACGGTCGCCAATGACCAGGCGGTAGGTAATGACCTGCTTCATTTCGCCCGCTTCATCTGGCTTGAAATCATGAAACTCCCGCACGGGGTAGATGCGTCCCTCGGCATCGCGTGCGTGAAATTGGGTGACATGATCATGTGAAGCCATCTGCTTTGTAACCTCTGAAAAACCTGCTCGTTTTCGCTCGCATCGTATCACCGCGAGCTGTGTATCCCTGTCCGTTCGTAAGGTCGTTCTGTCAGACCTTTCAGGCGCCTCCCGCGCTCAACGCCTTCAGACCGTGATTTTCGAGGGGAGTTTGCGATTGAGGTAAAAAAATGTGTCGACGGGTGGTGGTCAGAAATGAACCATTACGACCTGGTAGATCGGTTGATTCGATCAAAGACAACAAAAAACAGCGCTGAACAAACGGCGCCTTTCATCTATAACTGTGTATTCCTCCCACACAAGAAGGTCAGGTTCATGAGCCAGGTTCATTCAATCGCAGTCATCGTCGGCAGCTTGAGAAAAGACTCCATCAACCGCAAAGTCGCCCACGCACTGGCCGAGCTGGCCCCTCCCAGCCTGAAACTGAGCATCGTCGAGATTGGCGATTTGCCGCTGTACAACGAAGACATCGATCTTGATTCGCCACCCGCCGCTTACACCGCTTTCCGTCAGGCCCTGCAAGGTGCGGACGGCTTCTTGTTCGTGACCCCGGAATACAACCGTTCGGTGCCCGGTGCGTTGAAAAACGCCATCGACGTGGGATCGCGCCCTTATGGCAAAAGCTCTTGGGGCAAGGCCAAGCCTGCGGCGGTGATCAGCGTCTCGCCGGGGGCGATCGGTGGTTTTGGTGCCAACCAGCACCTGCGCCAGAGTTTCGTGTTCCTCGACGTGCTGTGCATGCAGCAGCCCGAGGCGTATCTGGGCAATGCGGGGACGTTTTTCGATGAACAGGGCAAGCTGAGCGAGAAGACCAAGCCGTTCTTGCAAAGCATCATTGATGCGTTTGCGGCGCATGTGGCGCGGACCATCAAGGCCTGACGTTCCACGAGGCCGGCTCCCAGAGTTACAGCGTTGAACACGCGATTTGGGGTCGGCGCGATACTTGTGGGAGCCGCCTTGGTGCTGGATCAGCAGATCATGGTGCTGCGTGAGCCGACCTCGATTACCCGTCGCACCTTCTGGAGCGACGCCGGGAGTCGCGGTTGATCAAGGCGTTTTTCGAATTGGCGACGGGGTAAAACCTGCCACCCGGTTGCAACGTGGTTGTGAATCCTGTGGGAGATCTCCCGTCGGTCAGATGCCGGGCTGCAAACACGGTCTCCTGTGGGGGGTGAGCTTGCTCACGAAGTTTTTTTAACCGGCACAGAAAATGTGTCGCTAGCGCTGAGGTCTTCGTGAGCCCGTTCACTACTGGAGCGGTCGCCCGTTGGCGGTGGACATTCCCGAAAAAACAGACGTGCCCCACGACCTGAACGTGCTGCGCACCTGATCCAGTCAATCTGAAATTTCAGCAGCCATGTACAGCATTATGTAGCGCAGTTGGCCTGATATTTCTCCATACGCTCCTTGCCATGTCACCCATGCCCGGTTGATCGCCGGGCTGGGTTTTTCGCGAATAAGGAGCATGTATGTCCAATCCGCTTTCCAGTTACTTTCACAGCGCTTCCCTGCGGACGCGCTACACCGATGAATTGAATGACGCATTGAAGGAAAAGCGTATCGATGCCCAGGAGCAGTCCTGGTTATTGGGTGTCGCCAGTCCCAGGGGGGCGACTGATCCGGATCCGGTCAGGGTCGACCGGTTGTTGCTGGATGACGGTGCCGCCAACCCCTTCGAACTCGCGGCGGCCTTGTTACTGAGCCATACCGATATGGATGTCACCGAGGTTTATCTCTACACGTTGGCAGGTGGCATTGAAACGTTCGACACTCGAGAAGCACTATCGATCACGTTGGCCAGTCGCTATGCGCCGACACGTGAGCGTGCGCAGTTCGAGTTCGAGAAAGTTGAAGGTGATGCTTTCAAGGCTCAGATGCTGGCGATCATTGACCATCAGGTCGAGCATCTGACGCACCTGACCACAGAATTGCGGTTGACCCCGACCTTGCTGGATGCAACGAACGCGTCCCTTGGCCTGCGATTGCGCGAGACGCTGCCGCAATGGCAGATTGACCCACAGAAGCATCTCCTACAGGTCGTCTCCTCTTCGGCGAGCGATGACCTGATTCCGTTTACCCAGACGCTGGCTCAGGCGGCATTCGAGGACTTCTGCGGTCTGGGAATTGAAGAGGGTGGTCTACGTCAGTTTCTGGATGCGCAAGGGCGTGTGGCGACCCCGACGGATCAGGCCTTGTGTGCGCTAGCGTTGTCCAACGCTGTGGCGAGTGCCGCCGAGCAGTACGGTAAGTTGCTCAAAGCGTTCTGGAGAGCCCCATGGCGGGATCAGCGAACCCGTCGCGATCTGGCCATCGAGAGTTTCAAGAACAGCCTGCATGTCGAGATTTACGCACGCCTGCACGACGGCTCGCTCGACGCTGAACACTTGAGGGCTTCGCTGACACTATTGGAATTGGCGCCGGGCTCATTGCCGAATGGCAGCCCGTTACGCTGCCAGCGGTTGAGCCTCAAGGTCGGTAGCAGTACGTCAATGGCGTTGGCGGGTACGTTTGTCATTCAAACCGGGAAGGCTGACACTGCGCTGCTGTGGTTTTCGCCGCAGCACCAGCTTCTCGCGTTCAAGGATCCGTCGGCTTTTGTCATGCACCTGACGACAACGGCAGGACGCCGGCAGTTGCGTCCCGCATTGACACTTCAGGATCAACCCATTCTGCTGAGTGAGGGAGCCCTGCAAGTCGATCTGGATGACTTGGGCGACTCACCGTTTGCCGATCGCATCGATTCGATCCTTGAATTGCAACGGCGCAACCTTGTTTACGCTGCCGGTTTGTCCAGCGAGGCCGAAGCGCGCGCGGTCATGATCGATGACGCGCTGGATATCCGCCAACTGATTGATCCCCGGCAATTGCAGTTCAGCGCAGGACGCTGGCGTCAGTCAGCTCCGTTCGAATTTGGCAGCGTATGGAGCGGGACTTCCGTTCCGGCTCAGACAGGCGAGCAAGGCTCGGTCAGCACCTTCGCGCAAAATGCCGATGGCGCCACGAGCACGCAGCCGTTGTCATGGATCGAACAGACACAGGATTTCGACACTCGCTGTGAGCGCTTGAGACAGTTGGATAACGTACTGCGGGAGTTTGCAGAACAGGCACTGCAGCAGTATCTCTGTGTACTGACGCGCGGACCGATAAAGGCGTCCGATGTTCAGGTCAGGTGGCTGGAGTCCCGGCCTTTCGACACGAGTGATGTCGAGGCCACGACAGTTGCGGTCAGTGAAACCCAAGAGGTCGTTTCAAAGGATCTGGTGACCTGCCTGCTCGAATGCGTCAGCGGGCATCTCTCTGGCAGCCTGCCCAGCGGTGCGCAGGTGTTTCTGGGGGCTTCGACGTCTTGGGCAGGTGTCGAAATCGCTTTGCTGAATCACGCACTGAGTAAGCTTACAGCGAACTTCGCCGAGCGCTATGTCGCGCGGTTCAAGCAAGATCGTATTGACTTCATGCGCAAGGATGACCGTTGCGTGCAGCCTTTCAGGGAGGCGCAACTCCTGCGCGAAGACGCCATGCGCCTTGATCTGACACTGGCCAGGCGTCAGGACTGGCTGGACGAGGCCGCCAGTGACATGGCCTGGCAAATGCTGAACCGTCCTGTGCGTGCGCTGCGTCTTTCGTTGGGGGAGACCGTCACGGAGGTGTTTAGCGTAGCGCTGAGTTATGGAGATAGCGTGACCTCGGCGCTGGGTGACACCCTGATACTCAGACAGACCCTCAGCGATGATGCGCCAGCCTTGATCTGGTCCTGCACATCGGGCTGGGCGCAGTTTGCATCGTTCAAGCGCCTGCAGGACGTGTTGCTGAGAAACTTTCACGGCAGGCATCGCGAGCGTTGGCTGGAGTTGTTGAGTGACTTTGATGGTGCGCAAGTGCGCAGGCACCTGCTTAAAGAACGAGATAATCAAGTCCAGCTACGTTTGAACAGAATCGATGGGCATGTTGCTGAGGCCTTGCAACAGCACGTCTTGTCACGCCAGCAAGAAGACGTGCGGCAATTGTGTCAGCGGGCAGCGCGTTGCGGTTTTGAAGGGCAGTTGTTTTCCCGGCTTGCTTTGGAGGCAGAGCTGGATGGTTCGTTGACGGGGATGCTCGACGAACTGTCGATACGCATCCGCGACAGTCTGTTCAACGAATTGTTGCCGCCCTGGCTGAAGTCGGCGTCGCTCAATGACATGCGTATGTATTACGACATCTTCAAGCGTTACTACCTCGCCAGTGACGGGGGGAAGAGTTTTCTGTTCGACATTCCTTCCTTGCGTAGCTACGCACGTAGCCAGTTACTGGCAGAGTTGAAGAAGGATTTCCCCGCTCACGCTCTGGATCCTGACCGGATAAACGTCATCGCCAGGCATTATGTCAGCGCTTTTCCTCCTCCGGGGCAATTACCGTCGGCGACAGCGGCAGCGACGGTGCGCCGCAGCGAGTCACTGACTGATTACGCCATCAATCGTTTCGTGACTGATCAGGAGGTCGCGATCAGCGTGGAGTCAACCGAGCAGCCAGAGGCGGTCAGGCTGTTGACGCTGGATTATCTGCGAGGACTGGTCAGAAAAATCGACATTGGCGCAGGGTATCAGGCGCTACTGAACAAGGCCATGAACTCAGAGAACGCCGATTACGCAACACGTAAACGATTATTTTTCGAACAGTTGCCTCCCATGATGCTGGCCATCGCCATGCCGGAGAAGCTGAAAGGAAAGCTGAGCGCCCAGGCCTACGATTTCATTACCAGCGTGTTCGACATGCCAGATGGTCTGGCGCGTGAGCCGGTGGGGAACGATCGGATCATCATCAGCCCGCTGCAACTGGTCGCTGATTCCGGCATGACGCCAGATCCGGTGAGAGGGGTATATCTGATCTGTACGGCGGCGAAGAACAAGGGGCCGATGGTGCTGTGCTCCCTTCACCACACGGCGTTCGTATTTCGCGAATACGCGAGCGAGAAAGCGCTGCTGGAGGATATCCGCAAGGACGAAGACCTGCAGCAGTTGCTGCTGGGCCGCCTCGATCCGGAAATACATCGTCGCTATGCCAACGGCGGCTTCATCGAGCCCCATTTGCCGTTCTTCACGGGAGGATTCGGTGACGTTCCACCGCGTGCCCCGGGACCTGTGACGGTGAGCCTTTCCGAGATTAAAGGCAATGCGCTGCAGCATCTGTTCGATGACACGATGCGCCTGCTGATGGATTCCGGTGTGAGCAATTCGGTGACCAACGAACAGGTTGACCAGGCCGGCCGGTCTTTTTTGGCCACGCTGGGTTTTGAACAAGTGCTGACGTTACTGCCAGGCAAGTTGTCAGCACTGGTCGTGCTCTGGCAAAGCCAGGGTTTGTTCCGCGCGTCTGTCACGTCGGCGTCAGAGCGGCATTGGGGCCAGGCACTCTCTGAGTTTTCTGCGGCGTTAGGCGTCATGGTCGGTGCCAAGGAGCGCAGGCTCGAAGATACGAGCGCCGAGGAAGCGTCTGAATCGGCGGTAAAAAGTGGAAATGAGGCGACGAAAACGAGTACGCCGGTTTCCGGTTGGCACAGTGGCTCGTTGACGGCTGAACAGCGTTTGCAATTGCAACACCTTGAGGCCAATGACGTTGCGTTGGAGAGCATGCTTCACGACAAGCTGCTCAACCTCTATAGAACCAGCGACAGCGGCACCCCTTATGCGGTCGTCCGCGGCAAAGTATATCGGGTTCAACTCATGCCCGACGACGGCGATTGGATGATCGTTGGCGCAAACGGTGAACCGGGCCCGAAGCTAACGCTCGATGACACCCAGCACTGGCAATTCGAGTTGGGTCTGCGGCTACGCGGCGGGGGCTCGATTCCAGGGCGATACCGGCTGGCCAGGGTCGACCAGAGTGCCGAGAACACGATCACCATCGAGGCCAGCGGGATGCAGCAGATCCGCCTGCTGTACCGTGACCGGGCCCGACGCATCGGGCAGGCCCATCTTAAAGCCAAGCGGTATCTGGAAAATTCGCTGGATAACCTGCATGCGCATCAACGTCGGACCCCACTGGATCCTCGGGTCTTGAACATCATTGGTGATTTTTTTGGTACCACCAGCCCGAACAGCGCACTGGTTGCAGACGTCGAGAAAGCGGTGAAATCGCTGTTCAGCGCGGTGATGGATCCGTCGTTGTCACCGTTTTCTTCTTCCCGCTATGTGGTGGGTTCTACCCGTCCAGGCAACCAAACGGTCACGGCATTCATCATCAAAAAGGACCCGAAGCAACGTATTTTTCTTACCGAGCGTTTCTTCAACGTGCCGTATTTTGCGCTCAAGCCTGCGGCGAGGGCGGAGGGGTTCGATGCGCACGTGCATTATCGAGCGGCAAATCTGATTCATGAACTGTCTCACCTGATACTCGATACCCATGACATCGCGTATATGGAATCCATGGCGCCTTATGCTGATCTCCTGGCAGAAGATACGCCCGATAATATTGATCTGAAACTGACGATAGATCGCTTCCACACAGGGCGTCTGTCTCATCGCAGCTCGCGTGCCAGTCTGTTCACGGTGTTCGAAAACGGGCGCCGACGGGATCTGACACCTCTTGATGGCCGAGGGTATGAGGTCATCCTGCGGCTGGCGGACAGAAATAATCTGGATGATGCACGGGATGTGTTTTTGACGGACCTTCAGAAGCGCAGTCGGATCATGCTCAGCAACGCCGACTCGCTGACCTTGCTGATACTGAAACTGGGCCGTCGCAATTTCACCGTACCGGCTCCATGACGAAGCCGGTGTGGCAGTGGATTACAGGTCGTAGTGGCGCAATTCACGGGCGATCAGCAGGCGCTGGATTTCGCTGGAGCCTTCGTAAATCTGGGTGATTCGCGCGTCCCGGTAGTATTTTTCCACGGGATAATCTTCCAGATAGCCGTAGCCGCCGTGGATCTGGACCGCCTTGGAGCAGACCCATTCGGCCGTCTCTGACGCGAACAGTTTGGCCTGCGAGGCCTCTGACAGGCAGGGCTTGCCCGCCGTGCGCAAGCGTGCGGCGTGCAGGACCATCAGTCGGGTAGCATTGATGCGGGTGTGCATGTCGGCCAGCAGATTGGAAACACTCTGGTGCTCGATGATCGGCTTGTCGAACTGCACCCGCTCGCGGGCGTAAACCAGAGCCGCTTCGAACGCGGCGCGGGCGATGCCCAATGCCTGTGCCGCAATCCCGATCCGACCACCTTCGAGGTTGGACAGGGCAATGGCCAGGCCCTTGCCCCGTTCGCCCAGTAGATTGGCCTCGGGGATACGGCATTCACTCAAGGTCACCGCACAGGTGTCCGAGGCGCGAATGCCCATTTTGTGTTCCATGCGGTCGACGGTGTAACCGGGGTTGTCGGTGGGCACCAGAAACGCGGAAATCCCTTTCTTGCCCAGTTCCGGGTCGGTCACGGCAAAGACAATTGCCAACTGCGCACGCTTGCCGTTGCTGACGAACTGCTTGGCGCCATTAAGCACCCATTCGCCCTGCTTGAGTTCGGCGCGGGTCTTGAGGTTATGGGCCTCGGAACCCGCCTGGGGTTCGGTCAGGCAAAAGCAGCCGATGGCTTTACCGGTCGCCAGTTTTTCCAGCCACTGGTTTTTTTGTGCGTCGGTGCCGTAATTGAGAATCGGGCCGCAACCCACCGAGCTGTGCACACTCATCAAGGTGCCGGTGGCGGCGTCGCCTGCCGAGATTTCCTCGACCGCCAGCGCGTAGGCCACGTAGTCGATGTAGGTGCCGCCCCATTGCTCCGGGACGATCATCCCCAACAGGCCCAACTCGCCCAGCTTTTCGATCAGTGCGTCATCGATCCAGCCATTCTGCTCCCAGATTCGGGCATGGGGCGCGATCTCGTTGCGCGCGAAATCCCGCGCCATGTCGCGGATCATGATCTGTTCTTCGGTCAGTTCAAGGTCTTGCATGGGTCATGCCTCATGACCGCTGAAGAAGCTCGCCACGTGCTCGGCATCCAGTGCCTGAACGGTGGACGGGTTCCAGTGCGGTTTCTTGTCTTTGTCTACGATCAGGGCACGAACGCCCTCGATCAGGTCGCCCCGTTCGAACCACTGACGATCCAGATGCAGCTCCAGGTCGAAACAGGTATCCAGTGGCAGATGACGGCCTCGGCGCAGCAGCTCCAGGGTCACGGCCATTGCCAGCGGTGAACGGGTTTTCATCAGGTTGGCGGTGTCGACGGCCCAGTGATGGGTGTCGATGACCGTCACTTCAAGCAACTGTTCGATGATGCTCGGGATATCCGGCAGGGCAAAGAAGTGGTCGATGGCCGGGCGCAGTTTTTCCAGTGGCGCGTCGGGCAATTGCTGCACGCCGACTTTCGCCAATACGCCTTGCAGATCCTTGAGCGGGGTCAGCGTCCATTTCAAGTGATCCAGCTGGCGATCCAGGTCGGCCAGTCGCGCGCTTTGCAGGTACCAATCGGCCAGGCCGCAATAGAGGGCATCGGCGGCCTGGATCTGCACGCCGGTCACGCCCAGATAAATACCCAGTTCACCCGGTACGCGGGGCAGAAAATAACTGCCGCCGACGTCGGGGAAATAACCGATGGCCACCTCCGGCATGGCCAGACGGCTGCGTTCGGTCACCACACGCAGGTCGACGCCTTGTGCCAGGCCCATGCCGCCGCCCAGCACGAAGCCGTCCATCAGGGCCACGACGGGTTTGCGGTAGTGATGGAGGGTCAGGTCCAGTGCGTATTCTTCGACGAAGAATTGTTGATGGTGGGTTTGGCCGTTCTTGAAACTGTCGTAGAGCGCGCGGATATCACCTCCGGCGCAGAAGGCTTTTTCCCCAGCCCCGCGCAGAACGACGGCATACACCTTGTCATCCTGAGCCCAGAGATCCAGTTGGTGCTGAATCTGGCGAACCATCTCCAGATCAATGGCGTTCAGCCCTTGCGGGCGATTGAGGGTGATGTGGCCAATGTGATTGCGTACCTCGGACAGAACGGTGTCGCAGGCCGGTTCCTGACCTTTGGACGTGGCCGATACTACCTGTGCCGTCATTGCTGCCTCCCTGTGGCTTTTGTTCTTTTTGCTCGTTCAGGCGACCGCAAAAGGGCCGCACTCCGTGAGATGCCCTCGGGATGCTAACAGCGCAATTTTGCAAATGACAATGAAGAATCGTGCACCTTCCGTGTGCAAGTTTGCATGGGTGGTGCCTGGATCGATGAATAAGCGGTATTACTCTGTCGCCGCTCGGCCTGCCTGCGGCGGCGATTTTGAGGATGCCACCTTCGGCAGGCCGGACGGCTAAACCTGCGCGCAGACGTTTTCATGCCCGCAAACTGAACAACGCCATCTGTGGCGCATCGCTGAGCCAGTGTCGCTCTACTGTCCATCCCGCTTCGGCGGCCAGTTCGGTAAACGACTCGACCGTGAATTTGTGCGAGTTCTCGGTGTGCAACCGTTCACCTGCCGCGAAATGGAAACGCTGGCCCGCCACCCTCACCACCTGCTCGGTTTGGCTGACGAGGTGCATCTGCATACGGGCCTGTTCGGCATTCCAGACCGCTTCATGCCGGAACGCGCTAATGTCGAAGTCCGCGCCCAGTTCCCGGTTGATGCGCACCAGCAGGTTCTTGTTGAACCGCGCCGTGACACCTTCGGCATCGTCATAGGCCGCGACCAGTGTTTTCGGGTCCTTTACCATGTCCACGCCCACAATGAAGTGCGCCTGTTCGCCCAGCACTTCATGGGCGGCGTGCAGAAACGCCACCGCTTCGTCGTGGGTGAAGTTGCCGATGGTCGAACCCGGAAAGAACCCGACGCGGGTGTGGCCATCGGCTTCCTCGGGCAACGTCACCACATGCGTGAAGTCGTCCACCTGCGGTGCAACCACCAGTGTCGGGTATTTCTGACGCAAGGACTTGGCCGCCTTGTTCAACGCCGCCGCGCTGATGTCGATCGGCACATACACCGCAATGTGCGGTGCGGCATCCAGCACCAGGCGGGTCTTGTCACTGGCACCGCTGCCAAACTCCACCAGCGCGGCGCCCTTGGGAATCAACGCGGCAATGTCCCTGGCGATGCCCTTGAGCAAGCCGGTTTCCGCGCGAGTGGGGTAATACTCGGCGGTTTCGCAAATGGCCTCGAACAGGTCTGACCCCGTAGCATCGTAGAAATACTTGGGCGGCAGGGACTTGTGCTCAGCGGACAACCCGGCAATCACATCCCGGGCGAATTCGCTGTCGTGTGGGTTGACCACGCCGGGCTGGCGACTGTCCCGGGCCAGGCGCACGCCTGCGACCATCCAGCGTTTGTCGGTCTGGAAGAAATTGCGATAGGTCAGGCGGCAGTGATCGGGAGAGGTCACGCTGGCGCCGCCGCGCAGCACCATCTGATTGACCATGAACTTGCCGTTGTACTCGCCCACCGCACCGGCAGACGGTTTAAAGCCGGGGTAGGCGCTGTAGGCGCTTTGCGTCCACTGCCAGGCCACATCGTCCACCTGTTCCAGCAGGCCTGCGCGGGCGGCGGCTTCCCACTCGGCTTCGGTGGGCAGGCGCGCATCGGCCCACGTGGCGAACGCGGCGGCCTCGTAATAGCTGATGTGGGTCACTGGCCCGGCCGGGTCGATGTCTTCCAGCCCGCGCAGGGTCATGCGTTTCCAGCCGTTGTCGTCGTGTTGCCAGTACAGCGGCGCATTCCAGCCTTGTTCCTGAATCAGCGTCCAGCCTTCGGACAGCCACAGTGCGGCGGTGTGATAGCCGCCGTCGGCAATGAAACTCAGCCATTCGCCATTGGTTACCAAACGGTCGCTGATTTCGAACGATTGCAGATACGTGGTGTGGCGCGGGCCTTCATGGTCAAACGCAAACGAAGGGCCGCTGTGGCCGATCTGGGTCAACCCCCCGCTCAGCGGCTTGAACTGGCCGCGTCGCCCGCTGGCATCTTTGGGCCAGTCGGCGCTGTAAGCCGGTTTGAGCGACGACAGGCTGAACAGGTGCAGGATGTCCATCAACAACAGTTCCTGGTGCTGTTCTTCATGGGCCAGCCCCAGTTCGATCAGGCTCGATATGTCCTCGGACAACGGACCCATCAGCAGCGTCGCCATGTGCTCGTCCACATGGCGACGGTAGGCCCTGACCTGATCAACGCCCGGACGCGTCACCAGCCCACGTTGCGGGCGAGGGTGGCGGGGGCCTACGGCTTCGTAATAGGAGTTGAAGAGGTAGCCGAACGTCGGGTCGAACACCTGGTAGCCCGCCAGATTCGGCAACAAGAGGAAGGTTTCGAAAAACCAGGTGGTGTGCGCCATGTGCCATTTGGCGGGACTGGCGTCAGGCATCGACTGCACGACCATGTCCTCCGGGCTGAGCGGCGCGACAAGCTGCTCGGTGTGACGACGAACGCTCTGATAGCGCTGGCACAGCGGTTCCGTGGCGGGGGTGTCGCGTAGCTGGCGTGAATGACGCATCGGTTCTCTCCGGATTCGTATTGCGAAAACGTTTCGAGCGGTCCAGTGCCGAGGTCAGTGCACTTCCAGGGTCACCTTGTCCGGGTAGAACGCGACATGACCCTCGATGGCCTTGACCGACGGGTAGGCTTCTTCATACGTCCACACTGCATTTTCAGCGGATTCGCCGTTGGCCACCAGGCTGAAATAAGACGCGTCGCCCTTGTAGGGGCAATGGGTTCGATGGTCGGTACTTTGGTAATGTTCCATCGAAATATCCGAACGGGGCACGTAGATCACTGGCGGATAGTTCGCCTCCTTCAGCTCCAGTGCCTTGTCGCTCTGGGCAACACGCACGCCTTTGAACTGAACTGTGACCCGGCCTTTGGCCGGCGTGATGGAAATGGGGTGATCGGGACCTGGAATTTTCATGGCGATCAATCCTGTTGATCCGAGAAGAATGCCCGGTTATTACGACCGACACCGGGAGGGGTAGTGGAGTGTAGACGCAACAGTCGGGGAGAGGATTCGATAGGGATGATAAGTATCATCGAACGCGATCATTGGCAGTTTGGCAATCATCGGGTGATTGGCGCCGACAATTCTGGCCCTTTCACTAAACTCCCTGACATGCTCACCCTGTGAGTAATATTGTTCCGGTCATGGTCTCAGCCTCGCATTCTTCAGGTCAGCTCGATGAACGACAAATACACACCCCATGACTGGGCACCCCATGAGCGACCGACGATTCCGGGCTCGCCATCCACGCCCTTGCACCCGACGCCCAAGCGTCTGGCATTCGCGATTGTCGGGGTGATCGTGGCGTTGACTGGCGGGTTGGGCAATGCGCTGGTGGTCGCCAATCTGCAATACCTGCAAGGCGCGTTGGGGGCGACGCAGGCGGAAATCGCCTGGCTGCCTGCTGCGTATGTCATGACGAACGTGTCGATCAACCTGTTGTTGGTGAAGTTTCGCCAGCAGTTCGGCCTGCGGGCGTTCACCGAAGTGTTTTTGGTGTTGTATGCGCTGGTGACCTTTGCCCACCTGTTCGTCAACGATATCGAGTCGGCCATCGCGGTGCGGGCGGCACACGGTATGGTGGGGGCAGCGCTCAGTTCATTGGGGCTGTATTACATGATTCAGGCCTTCCCGCAGAAATGGCGGATGAAGGCGCTGGTGCTTGGGTTGGGCACCGCACAGTTGGCGACGCCACTGGCGCGGCTGGTCTCCGAAGACCTGTTGCAGATTGCCGAATGGCGCGGGCTGTACCTGTTCGAGTTGGGCATGTGCCTGTTGTCGCTGGGCTGTGTGCTGATCCTGAAACTGCCGCCGGGTGACCGTTTCAAGGCGTTCGAAAAGCTCGATTTCCTGACCTTCGCCTTGCTCTCGACGGGCTTCGCGGCGTTGTGTGCGGCGCTGTCGTTGGGGCGGATCGAGTGGTGGCTGGAAGAACCGTGGATTGGCCTGGCGCTGGCCTATTCCATTGCCTCGATTCTGGCGGGCTTGTGCATCGAACATAACCGCACTCGGCCGTTGTTGATCACCCGCTGGCTGGGCAGCGGGCGGATGATTCGTTTTGCCCTCGGTGTATTGCTCACGCGGATTGTCCTGTCCGAGCAGGCCACTGGTGCGGTGGGCTTTTTGCAGGGATTGAACCAAGGCACCGAGCAACTGCACACGCTGTATTTCTTCATGCTGTTGGGCAGTGTCACGGGACTGGCTGTCAGCGCGATGACAATCAATCCGCAGCACCTGTTCAAGCCGCTGATCATCTCGCTGGCGCTGATGGCGGTGGGGTCGATCATGGACAGTTTTTCCACCAGCATCACCCGTGGCCCGCAGATGTATTTCAGCCAGTTTCTGCTGGCGTTCGGCGGCACGTTCTTTCTGGGGCCGACCCTGGTGCTGGGCATGAGCGGGGTGATCAGCAACCCGCGCAACATGGTCAGTTTTTCGGTGATGTTCGGGATCTGCCAGAACGTCGGCAGCCTGATCGGCTCGGCGTTACTGGGCACCTTTCAGGTGTGGCGCGAGAAGTTTCATTCGGCCCACATCGTCGAGCACGTCACGCTGCTTGACCCGCAAGTGCAGAGCCGTCTGCAAAGCTCGGCAGGTTCATACATTTCTGCGATTGCCGATCCGTCTGCGCGCACCAATCAAGGCATTCGTGCGTTGGCCACGGCGGCCACCCGCGAGGCGAACACGCTGGCGTACAACGATGTGTTCATGCTCATCGCGTTGATCGCGATCGTGACCGCGATCTGGATCACCAGCCGTGCGACCTGGCTGTGGATCACCACCGAGCCTGTCGCACCGTTCACACCGACGATCCCTTCCGTTCAACCTTCGGGCGCCCAACCTTCATGACTGAACCCGGTAAACCTTCTGCCAGTAACCCTAACACCCCCTCTGCGCCACAAGCTGCTGCGCCTGCTCCAGCGGTCATGCCCGCCACCACGCAACCCCGTTCGGCGCGCATCCGGCTGGTGTCGTCGATCATCTTTGGCAGCATCGCGCTGGCGGGGGTGTTGATCGTGCTGTACGCCTGGCAATTGCCGCCATTCAGCAGCCCGATCGAGAGCACCGAAAACGCGCAGGTGAGGGGGCAGACCACGATCATCGGACCGCAGCTGAGTGGCTACGTCTATGAAGTGCCCGTGCAGGATTTTCAGTGGGTCAAGCAGGGCGATCTGCTGGTGCGCATCGATGACCGCATCTATCAGCAGCATCTGGATCAGGGGCTGGCGCAACTGGGGATTCAAAAGGCTGCGCTGGAGAACAACCTGCAACAACGGCGCAGCGCCGAAGCGACCATCGTCCAGCGTCAGGCTGCTGTGGCCAGCGCCCAGGCCCAGAGCGAAAAGGCTGCAGCAGATCTGCGACGCAGCACGGCACTGGTGACTGACGGCTCGGTTTCGAAGAGCGAGCTGGACGTGACTCGTGCCGCCGACGCTCAGGCGAAAGCCGCGTTGGCCGAAGCCAAAGCCACGCTGGAAATTGCCCGGCAGGACTTGCAAACCGTGATCGTCAATCGTGGCTCTTTGGAGGCGTCAGTGAAGAACGCCGAAGCGGCCATCGAACTGGCCCGCATCGACCTGACCAATACTCGCATCACAGCCCCTCGCGATGGCCAGTTGGGGCAGATTGGCACGCGACTGGGCGCCTATGTGAACTCCGGTGCGCAGTTGATGGCGCTGGTGCCGCGCCCACGCTGGATCATCGCCAACATGAAAGAGACCCAGATGGCCAACGTGCGGCTGGGGCAGCCGGTCAGTTTCACGGTCGATGCGCTGGAAAACCGCAAGATGCGCGGGCGGGTGCAGCGCATTTCGCCAGCGGCGGGGTCGGAATTCAGCTTGCTGCCCGCCGATAATGCCACCGGCAACTTCGTCAAAATCGCCCAGCGCATTCCGGTGCGGATTACGGTGGACGATGATCAGGATGATGTCGACCGTTTGCGTCCGGGGATGTCGGTGGTAGTGAGCATCGACACCAGTCAGGACGGCCCCGTGCCGCCGGATCCGGTGGATGGGAGTGTTGATACACAGCATCACTGAAGTGCTCGGTTTTCACCGAGAGCGCTAACGCGCTCCACTTGCACTTGCTCTTCTTACGCGATGGCTCAGACGCCGCCGAACGCGACTTGGGTGCTGTCTGGACCATCGCGTTCGAAGAACAAGATCAAATCAACGGCAACGGCAACGGCAACGGCAACGGCACGAGCACGCAAAACAGGCGGGCTTTGTATCCTTCTGTATCCAGCCCGGATCCAGACACGTACTGAGTCAAGCGCCCCGTCTCGCCGACACATCCGCGATACCTCCAGACCGTTCAATAGGCTCCATCGAGACACAACGTCTCGGCCACTTTGAACACTCACTCAACGTCTCGGAGCATTGCCATGAACTGGAAAAACCTGACCCTCGCCACCCTGTTTGCCGCTCTCAGTGTCGGTGCCCTGTCTGCCCAGGCCCAAGAGGTGGCGCAGCCGCAAACCTACATGTACGGCCAGCACCTGGACATCAAAAAAGTGCTGTCCTCGAAAGAAGGCACAACCCCGGCGTGCAGCGTCGTCACCTCGCAACTGACCTACCTGGATTCGATGGACCAGACCCGCGTGCTCAACTACCAGAGCTTCTCTGGCGGCTGCCACGACAACTGATTCATTCCTCCTTTTTCACGGGGTGCTGCACACCGATGCCGCCCCGTTCCGACCAGCAGGTAGCACCATGTTTCTGATCGCTTTTCTGGGCGGGATCGTCACGATCTTAAGCCCC
Source organism: Pseudomonas sp. NPDC088444 (assembly GCF_044900175.1). Taxonomy (NCBI): domain Bacteria; kingdom Pseudomonadati; phylum Pseudomonadota; class Gammaproteobacteria; order Pseudomonadales; family Pseudomonadaceae; genus Pseudomonas; species Pseudomonas sp. NPDC088444. The sequence goes on along the minus strand of NZ_JBJDNK010000001.1, from coordinate 565,135 downwards.
TGCATCCTTCCGGTGGTTCCGTTTCTGTTCGCCCGCGCTGATCGTTCGGTCGCTTCGGTGCTGTGGACGCTGGCGGGCCTGGTCCTGACGTTCGCACTGGTGTCCAGCCTGGCAGTGGTCAGCAGCGACTGGGTCGTCACCGCCAACGGCGTAGGGCGTGACATCGCGCTGGTGGTGCTGGTGCTGTTTGCCCTGTCGCTACTCTCGGCACGGCTCGGCCAGTGGCTGATGTGGCCAGTGGTGACGCTGGGCAACCGACTGGACCCGGCGACCCGTCGCCTGTCCGGCCCGTCGGGCTCGCTGCTGATCGGTATCGCTACGGGGTTGCTGTGGGCGCCATGCGCCGGTCCCATTCTGGGGATCATCCTGACCAGCGCCATGTTGCAAGGGCCGAGCGCACAGACCAGCCTGCTGTTGTTGGCCTACGGCCTGGGCAGTGCCGTGTCACTGGGTGCCTTGATCTTTGCCGGGCGCGGGCTGGTGGCCCGGATGAAACTGTCGCTGCCGGTCACCGCCTGGTTGCGCAGAATCGCCGGGGGGGCAGCGCTGGGTGTCGCCGTGTTGATCGGCAGCGGGGCGCAGAGTGCGCTGCTGGCGGGCACCTCATCCCAAGGGGCTGCGGCGGTAGAGCAAGGCCTGCTGAGCGGGGTGCCGAAGGTCATCGACTATCTGGTGGACAGCGTCAAGGCTGCGACGGCCCCGGATGTCAGCGTCAAAGGCGAGATGCCTTCGTTGTCCGGCGCTGTCGAGTGGCTGAACTCGCCGGCCCTGAGCAACGCGTCATTGAAGGGAAAGGTCGTGCTGGTGGACTTCTGGACGTTTGACTGCATCAACTGCCAGCACAGCATTCCCTACGTTAACGCCTGGGCGAAGAAGTACGAGAAAGACGGTCTGGTGGTGATCGGTGTGCACACCCCGGAATACCCGTATGAGCGGGTCATCGACAACGTGCGCAAGAATGTGGAGAAGCTGGGGCTCAATTACCCGATTGCCATCGACAACGACTATGCGATCTGGCGTGCGTTCGGCAATCAATACTGGCCTGCGCATTACCTCATCGATGCGCAGGGCCAGATTCGTTACACCCACTTTGGCGAAGGCAACTACGACACCCAGGAACACGTGATCAAGCAGTTGCTCGACGAAGCCAAAGCCGGCGGCCAAGTCAAGGGCTAGACCATGCGCCGTACGGTATTGTCCTTGCGCACAAAGTGATGCCAGACCGCGGCCACCACATGCAGCCCGATGACGTAATAGAAGATCGTACCCAGTAACACATGGAAGTGTTCCAGGGTTTCGGCGGTGTCCTTGGAAATCGCGAACGGTGCGGGGATGCTCAGGGAAGTCAGCGGAACGGGCAGGGCGCCACGCTCCAGCAGTACGGTGAACAGGCCCAGCAGCGGTTGGGCGAACAGGAAGGCATACAGCGCGTAGTGCGAAAGATTCGCCGCCAGATGCAACGCTCCTTGCAGCGGTGGGGTAATGGCGGGTGGGGAATGCCGACGCCGCTCTGCAACACGGAAAAAGGCCATGACCAGCACCACGATTCCCACCCAGAAGTGACTCTGCACCACAAAGGTTCGTAAATCAGTGCCCCGAGCGAACTGGCTTCGGCTGAGGATCAGTCCATACGCCAACACGATCAGAATGGCCATCACCCAGTGCAGCCATCGGGCTCTGTAGCTGAAGCGTTCGGTATTCAACGGTGTACTCACGGTCAGGCTCCTTGGTTTTTGATTTTTCATGCCCCGTTCGGACGGGGCTTTGCGTTATGAACACGATGATCGTCGCAGGTTTCGACGGAACTCAATAACCCCCCACGTTCAACCCTTCAATTTACGTGCCGCCCAACAGTATTACGCCGGTGGCTCGCCTCTTCTATTACCTGGCGATCATTATGAATTGTCGCTATTCATTGTTTGAACGATCGCGTCGGCGCATGAAAAACGTTTAAACACTTAAACGAGGAAGTTTATTCATGGCCGTGTGTTGTTTTTTTAGGGCTCCTTCATTCGAAGAGCCTCATATGAATATGAAAACCGACGTTGAGGGTATTTGTTTTTTTAATTATTAAAGTGCATAGCGTTATGAGGATTGGTGATGAGGAATCCATTAAAACGCGTTTGACAGGTTATCCGTACGGATCCATCTTTACCCCCGATGGTTCAGAGCTGCTGACTATCAGTCTGATTGGACTGGCCTTTTGCCCGGTTTGCCCACAACCTTCGTTTGTTTTCATCGATGACTGCGCAAAGGACTCTGCCCATGGATGTCCCCGGATTCGCTCGCCTGTTGAAACATAAAAATGTGGACTCTGAAGTCTGGTGGGATGCAGCGCCCCTGAGTTATGAATCATTCAAGCAAACACTGATTGTCAAATACCCGGATGCCTTCGATTGTATTGAAAGTCTGTTACCCGACACGTTCAGTGAAAGTCGTTTTGGTATAAGCGGTGCCACCACCAGTCCGCGATCAATTGCTCAGGAAGTGCTGAGAAATCCTCGACCATCGCAGGAGGTGATCAATCATCTTGCGGCGGATATGTCGGATGACGAAGCGGTGCGTTGTGTGCATGACCGCGTCATCGTTGAAAGCGCCAGGTTGTTATACCCCTTGTGGGAAGCTTCTCAAGGCGCGCGTGGCTGGCTGTCAGCGCAGGTGGATCGCACGGAGCGAGTGAGCACCGAAGCCATTGTCACCCGTGGTTTGCATCTGGCAGGTCTGGCGCCGAATGTCATGGTCAAGGTGCCTGGCAGCGAGCAGGGTTACCAGGCCATTGAATCGTTGGTTGCGCACGGCTGCTCGGTGAACAACACGTTCTGTTTCACGGTTTCCCAGGCGGCGGCTTGTCTGAAAGCCATCCACAACGGTCGATTGCGTGCTCAGGTGCTGGGTGTGGACACCGACCGTGCCCGTTATGTCATCAGTTTCATGATCGGCAGGCTGGGCAATGAGGCCGAGTTCGAGCGTCAGGCGCAGCAACGGCGCTTGTGCCTGACGGCAACGGATCGACGCTGGGCGGAGCTGGCGGTCTACCAGGCCATTCAGGCTCTGATGCGCCGTTGGCAAACGCCGGCTCGGCTGCTGTTGTGCAGTTTGAAAACCGACATCGATGTGCGTGGGCGCGAGCATTGCTGGCACCTTCAGCGCACGGGGGCGGACACGACCCTGTACACCCTGACGCCCTCGATCATCGAATTCATCGTACGCCGCCACCAACAGCGGCATCCCGTGGTCCCGGCGTCCGATTGGGTGCAACTGCCCAGCCGCGTATTGAATCGACTGATGGCGATTCCGTACTTCAACCAAGCGTACTTCGAAGGGGATCTGGCCCCGTTCGATTTCGCTCGCCATCCGGCGTTCGTCCAGGCCGCGCATGATGCACGCGAGGGGCTGGAGCGCTTGTCCGCCTTCGTCAAAAGCTGTGGCTCGCGTAGCCGTGCGCCAAGCGTCAGGGCTCAAAGCCCGCTGTCCATGGGGCACTGGTCATGAATCGCATGGTTGCGTTGCGGATGCATGACCGTTCGTGCTCGGCGGCGTTTGAGCGGGGCTTTATCGAGCGGGGCGATTTCGCGGAGTTTGCGCAGAGGCCGTTGGTCACCAAGCGTTTTACGAAATCTTCTGTCGGGTCACCCCACTCACCGGAAAAGCCCCCTGCGTCGTCAATGGCGATGATCTGGCCAGTCGCCCGGAAGAAACCGTGCGCCAATTGTGTGATCACTTGCAGCTGGAATTTTTGCCTCAAGCGATGCGCTGGGAAGCTGCATGCCCTGATCAATGGAAGGCCAGGCGTAGCGGGTATCGGGCAGCGGAACGCAGCACCCAGCATAGACGCGCTGTACGGCGCAACCAAGGCCGGAGTGATTGGACTGACCAAGGCCAATGCCTGGAATTTCGCCCCGCGGGTTCGCGTCAACGCGGTGTCCCCTACATTGGTACGAGACACGTTCATTCACGACCGAACTCCCGAACATCGCCGCAAAGCGTATGAGCGGCAGGAGATTATCGATGACCCCATAGAGCCCAAAGGCGTGGCCGACGTGATCATGTTCCTGTTGTCTGACCAGAGTCGGCATCTGACCGGAAAAGTCGTCCCGGTGGATAACGGTGCTTATCCCCGTTAACGGCATTGGTCGTCACATCGACAACACGGAGAAGTGTCATGCAACGGAAAAAGCTGCTTATCGTGGGCGGCGGTAATCTGTGCCTGCAGATTCTGCAAATCCTGGTCCCTCGCAATCAGTTCGAGTTTCATGTCGCCAGCCGTCATCGGGAGCACACCTTGCGCCTGTGCAACCTGGTCAGACTGGGCGCGCTGCAACAAAATGTGCCCGCCCGGATCGAGTGCTGGGAAATGGACCTGGTCGAATCCCGGATCGAACGCAACGCCGAGACGCTGGCGCGGATCAAGCCCGACATCATCCTCAACTGTGCGACGCTGCAATCCTGGCGAGTGATCACGCAACTGCCCAAGGAAGCCTTCGACGCGCTTGATCAGGCTCAGCTCGGCCCTTGGCTGCCCATGCATCTGGCCCCCGCGTATGCCCTGATGCGCGCAGTCAAACGGGCCTGCCCGAAAGCCCTGGTAGTCAATGCCGCGTTCCCTGATGCCGTGAATGCTGTGCTGTTCAAAGTCGGCATGGCCCCGGACGTGGGGGTTGGCAATATCGCCAATCTGGTGCCGGCCACCCGTTGCGCGATTGCACGTCTGGCCCGCTGTGAACCGCTGCGGGTGTGCGTGAAACTGGTCGGGCAGCATCATTTCAGTCACGTTGTGCCGCGTTACGGCCTGCCGCCTCAAGTGCCCTTCGATCTGTCGTACTGGATCGACGGGCAGGAGTGCAGCGACGAGTTCAATGCCGACGAGATTTTTGGCAGTGTTGCCGATCACTTCCGGCGTCTGGGAGGCGTCGATGGTCAATACCTGACGGCGATGTCCGCGGTCTCGGTATTGGAGAATCTGTTCGCCAACGAAGAAGTCCACGTTCATGCGCCCGGCCCCCATGGCTTGCCCGGTGGCTACCCGGTGAAGGTGGGTATGGGGCAGGTGCTCTTGGGGTTGCCTTACGGATTGCGCCGCGAGGAGGCCATCGCCATCAACGAGGCGGGTCAGCGTCAGGACGGTATTCAAAGCATTCTGGCGGACGGCACGGTCGTGTTCGCGCGCCAGCAGATGGACGTCATGGAGCAACTGATGGGGTTCTCCATGGCCACCATGAAAGTACAGGAGGTCGCCGACCGTGCCTCTGAATTGGGGCGCAAATACCAGGCCTTCGCCGATGCCATCCGCCAACAGGGAGTGAGCCACCATGCTATCCGACAGCACGCCGTTGATCGTCGCTTCGGGTGAGCGCCCCGATCAGGATTACGTCCGGCAATACAGCGCGGACTTTGTCAGCCGCTGGGATGAACTGATCGACTGGAACAAGCGCGCAGAGAGCGAGGGGGCATTTTTCACGGACCTGTTATTGCGCACGGGGGCTTGCCGGGTGTTCGATGCGTCCACCGGCAGTGGCTTTCACGCCGTGCAATTGCGTCGTGCCGGATTCGACGTGACCGCCTGTGACGGCAGCCCGACCATGGTGCGCCGGGCCAAGGCCAACTTTGCCAGTCGGGGGCTGGACATCCCGATCATTTGCCAGGACTGGCGTGATCTGGACCCGCAACGGCTGGGCGCCTTCGACGCAGTGCTCTGTCTGGGCAGTTCACTCTGTCATCTGTTTCAGCAAAGCGAACGTGTCGAGGTGCTCCAACGGTTTGGGCAGTTGCTTCGACCCGGCGGGATGCTGCTGATCGATCAGCGCAATTTTCAGGCGATTCTGGCCGGGTACTTCTCGTCGTCGGGGCGGTATGACTCCTGTGGCAAGACCGCCAGCGTGACGTTGGGAGAACTGAGCCCGTCGCTGTGCGAATTCGTTTACACCTTTGCCGACGGTGTTCGGCACTCCTTGAGTGTTTTCCCCATTTTGCCGGGCGTGTTGCGTGAAGAGTTGGCGCTGGCCGGGTTCGTCGTGGACAGCAGCTACGGCGATTTCAAACGAGTCTATGACCCGCTGCGTGCCGATTTCATCATTCATCAGGCCACGGCAGCGGGGGGCTGAATCAAGAAGGAGGTGTCCATGAACGTTCAGGGCCGCAACGCTTCTGACCTCACCTGACCGGCTACGCCTGAAGGCCTGTGCGACGCCGGATTGTGACTGGCTGTTTCTCGACACCTCGAAAAACGGACGACGGCGCTGGTGTCAGATGAACGTCTGTGGGCAAGGGAAAAGGCCAGGCGTTCAACGGGCAGTTTCAATTGACGCTCGTGCACCCTCGGTCGCACGTGTAGCACGCCAACCCAAAAAAGCGGGAACCTGTCCGGACCTCAAGCTTCATATCTCTTGTCCCGAGCGGTCATGGCATCGGCCATGACGGGAGCACAGAGAGGCTGTTCATGAGCGATTTCCGGCACGGCACCACGGCGCGGCCGCTCTGCGATCAGCGAGGAGCAACGCATTGACTCAGGTTCTGACCCCCAACGACGTCGCGGGACGACGGCAGACAGCGTCGGCAGAGATCACCCTGCATGTGCTGACCATGAACATGCACATGGGCTTCGGTTTTCTCAACCGCCGTTTCATCCTGCCCGAACTGCGTGATGCGGTTCGCAGTGTTTCCGCAGACGTGGTGTTTTTGCAGGAAGTTCACGGCGAGCATCAGAACCACGCCCGGCGCGTGAAGGGCTGGCCCACGATTTCGCAGTATGAATTCCTCGCCGACAGCATGTGGAACGACTTTGCCTATGGGCGCAATGCTGTCTATCCCCATGGCCATCACGGCAATGCGCTGCTGTCGAAATACCCCATCGTGCGCCACGAAAACCTCGACATTTCGATTCTGGGCACTGAACAGCGCGGTTTGCTGCATTGTGTGCTGGATGTGCCACGTTTTGGCGAAGTTCATGTGATTTGCGTGCACCTTGGCCTCAAGGAGGTGCATCGCCAGCAACAATTGGCGTTGCTGGCGGATCGGGTCATGACCCTGCCGTCTGACGCGCCTGTGATCATCGCCGGGGACTTCAACGACTGGCGCCTCAAAGCAGACGATGTGCTGGGGGCGACCGGATTGCGCGAGGTGTTTGTCGACGCGTTCGGCGCACCGGCCAAGAGTTTTCCGGCGCGCTTCCCCCTGCTGCGACTGGACCGAATTTACGTGCGCAACGCCAGGGCCGTGGCGCCCAAGGTGTTGTCCAATCGACCTTGGTCGCACCTGTCCGATCATGCGCCGCTGGCGGTGGAGGTGACGTTATGAAGGCCTTCAGCGATCGCTGCGGTGTCTGGCAGGACGGCAATTCGGTGGAATTGCTGATCAACGGCGAAGACTTTTTCAGCAAGGTATTCGAATGTATCCGCGCGGCACGGCAAGAGGTGTTGATTGAAACGTTCATCATTTTCGAAGACCGGGTGGGCGAGGGGTTGCAACGGGCGGTGATCGAAGCAGCGAGCCGGGGTGTGCGCGTGGTGATCACGGTGGACGACTACGGCACCAGCGATTTGAGCACCGCGTTCGTCCAGGAAATGATCTCGGCAGGGGTGCAAATTCAGCTGTTCGACCCGCGCCCCAAATTCATGGGCATGCGCACCAACCTGTTTCGTCGCCTGCACCGCAAAGTGGTGGTCATCGACGGGGAATTGGCTTTCATGGGCGGGATCAATTACAGCGTCGATCACATGGCCGACACGGGCATCACCGCCAAGCAAGACTACGCCGTGCTGGTGCGCGGACCGATTGTTGCGGACATCTACCGCTCGACCCTGAACATGCTCGGCCCGATGCTGCGGACCTCGTTCAAACCCCTTGATGTGATCACGCGCCACGCGGGGAGCGCTCGAATGCTGCTCGCCGAGCGTGACAACCGACGCCACACCACTGACATCGAAGAGCAGTATTTGCTGGCCATGCGCAGCGCTCATCAGCGCATCACCATCGCCAATGCCTATTTCTTTCCCAGCTATCGGTTCCTGCGGGAACTGCGCAATGCTGCGCGAAGGGGCGTAAAGGTCACGCTGATTTTGCAGGGCCAGCCGGACATGCCGTTCGTGCGCATGTGTTCGCGCCTGACCTACACGTGGCTGCTGCGCGAGGGTGTGGTGATTCACGAATACAAGCAGCGCGCGCTGCACGGCAAGGTCGCGCTGATCGATCAGGAGTGGTCGACGGTGGGGTCCAGCAACCTTGATCCGCTGAGCCTGGCGCTGAATCTGGAAGCCAACCTGTTCATACGTGATCGCGCGCTGAATCAGCAATTGCACGATCATTTGCAGGAGTTGGCGGCGGCCCACAGCAAGCAGGTCAATCTCAAGGGCTTGGCGAAAGGGCAGTGGTGGCGGGCGCCGATGATCTTTCTCAGTTTTCACTTCCTGCGCCACTTTCCGGCCATTGCCGGGCTGTTTCCCGTGCATGGGCCGCGTCTGAAACCGGTGCGCCCCCCGGAGGTGCTGCCCGAAGCACAGGCGCTCAAAGGCCAACTGTCGGCGGATCAGGAGAAGTCGCTATGAGTGCGTCTCACGTGTCCTCTCATCAACGCTCCGCGTCAGCACCCACGCAGCGCAGGGTCTGGCTGACCTGGGCCAAACGGCTGTTTACCTTGTTCTTTTTCATTGCTGTGCCGGTGCTGTTGTTCATGCTGGTGAAGAATCTGGATTGGAACGAGGTGACGCATGCACTGGAGTCGTACAAGCCCAGCACCCTTGCGCTGGGTTTTCTGGTGGCGACGGGCAGTTACCTGACCTACTGCGGATTCGATGTGCTGGCCCGGCGTTACACTGCGCACAAACTGTCGGTGAAGCAGATCGTGCCCGTGACCTTCGTCTGCTACGCCTTCAATCTCAACCTGAGTTCCTGGGTCGGCGGCATTGCCCTGCGATATCGGTTGTATTCGCGACTGGGGCTGGACGTGCCGACCATCACCCGGATTCTCAGTTTGAGTCTGATCACCAACTGGCTGGGCTACATGCTGCTGGCGGGGTTCGTGTTCGCGGGCGGGTTCATCGACCTGCCGGAGGGCTGGAAAATCGGCGACACCACACTGCAACTGATCGGCGTCGTACTGCTGGTGGTGTGCTTTGGGTATTTCCTCGCCTGCCGTTTTTCAACACGCCGGACCTGGACCATTCGTCAGCAGAAGCTGGTGCTGCCGTCGTTGAATCAAGCGTTGCGCCAGGCCTTGTTGGGCGCCCTGAACTGGGGGCTGATGGCACTGTTGATCTATGTGCTGTTGCCGGAAAAAGCATCTTATCCCGCAGTGCTGGGCATCCTGCTGATCAGCAGCATCGCTGGCGTCATCGCCCACATCCCGGCGGGGCTGGGGGTGCTGGAGACGGTGTTCATCACCTTGATGCAGCATCAGTTCAGCAAGGGTCAGTTGCTGGCGGCGCTGATCGGGTATCGGGTGATTTACTTTTTGATCCCGCTGCTGCTGGCCGTGATCGTTTATCTCGTACTGGAAAAACGCGCCAAGGCGATGCGCCTGCAAAATGAGGCGCGTAAGGCGGGCTGAGCTGCCTACACGCTGGACCAATGTGGGAGCCGCCTTGGTGGCGAAAGCGGTGTGTCATAAACGTATTCGTCACTGATGCACTGCATTCGCCAGCAAGCCGGCTCCCACAAAGATAGTGGTGCGGCCCGAAGGCTTCTGATCAATCCCGTCCCGCAAACACCCTTACCGCATCCACTGCATCGTTGGTCCCGTTGCTGATCTGAACGATCGCCGACCCCGCCTGATCCGCCAGATCCACACCTTTCACCGCGTTGGTGCGGGTGTTGTCCATGCTGACGATGGCCTGGCGGGTTTCGGTCTGGATCAACTGGATCATCTCGGAAATTTCCTGGGTCGAGCGGCTGGTGCGTCCGGCCAGTTGCCGCACCTCATCGGCCACCACGGCGAAACCCCGGCCCTGATCCCCGGCACGGGCCGCTTCGATGGCGGCGTTGAGCGCGAGCAGGTTGGTCTGGTCGGCAATGCTGTGGATGGTGTTGACGATGGCGGTTATCTGCTCCGAGCGCTCGCCCAGTTGGCCGATGATTCGTGACGAATCGTCGATATTGCGTGAAATCTGACGCATTTCGCTGGCCGCTTGCTGGATCACCTGAGTGCCTTGTTCGGCGACTTTCTGCGTCTGCACCGAGATGTGATACGCCTGCGCGGCGCTGTGGGCATCCTGCTCGTGCTTCTCGATGCGCGCGGTGACGTCGGAGGCGAATTTCACCACTTTGCTCAGTTTGCCGCAGGCGTCGTACACCGGGTTATAGGACGCCTCCAGCCAGAGGGTCTGGCCGTGCTTGCCCACGCGCTTGAACTGGCCGCTGAAAAATTCACCTTTGTTCAGGCGCCGCCAGAAATCCTGATAGTCACTGCCGCTGGTCAAATCGGCAGGGCAAAGCAGCTTGTGGTGCTTGCCCAGCAATTCCTGACGGCTGTAACCCAACAGGCGCAACAGATTGTCGTTGGCCGCAATGATGCGACCGTCCAGATCGAATTCGATGACGGCCATGGCCCGGTCGATGGCCTGCAACTTGTTGCGGGTTTCGCTCTCTGCCTGCAACTTGGCCGTGACGTCGGTGGCATATTTGACGACCTTCACCACCTTGCCGCTGGCGTCGCGTACCGGGTTGTAGCTGGCTTCCAGCCACACGGTGCTGCCGTCGCCCGCGACCCGTTGAAAGGTCGCGGAAACGAATTCGCCGTTGCGCAAGCGTGACCAGAGTTGCGTGTAGTCGTTACTGCGCGCGTATTCAGGCGTGCAGAAGGTGCGATGTTCCTTGCCGATCACCTGTTCGGGGCGATAGCGCATGGTCTTGAAGAAATTGTCGTTGGCACTGAGCACGACGCCATTGAGGTCGAACTCGATGCTCGCCATGGAACGGCTGATGGCTTCCAGCAAGCTGGCCTGATGGGAGACGGTCAGTTGCAGGTCCTGAATGACTTTGTTCTTGGACGAGTCGAAAAACATGATGGCGGCCCAGGCAAATGAAACGACAAAGGGATCCCGTTCCATGGCCTCTAGGGCAAGTATTTTGATGCCCGGCTGCGATTCCGTCTGCAGTGCAGAGATCATCACAAAGGTGATATCAAAAAGCTACACATTGTGTTGTACAGCTCGTCGGTTTTGTACAAGGTTTTCAGAAAAAGCCTCTCAACCCCGTATGACTAGTCCTCGAAGCCCACCTGTTCCGCAATCTCATCCACTTTCAGTTCCAATCGGTACGCCACGGCAATGAACAGCGCTTGACACAGACACAGCGTGGCGCTGAGCGAGCGGAAGGCGAACGAGCTGCCCTCATTGACCAACAACACCGCATTGGCGCGCTTGGCCAGCGGGGAGAGGTTGCTGTCGGTAATGATCAACGTCTTGGCCTGATGATGCTGGGCGATGCGCAGGCAGTGCTGGGTTTCCTTGCCGTAGGGCGTGAAGCTGATGGCGATCACCAGATCATTGGCGCGCACGCTGCGCATCTGCTCGCGATAACTGCCGCCCAGCCCCGAAATCAGGTGAATGCGCTTGTTGGTGTGCTGCAGGTTGTAAACCAGATAGTCGGCGACGGCGAACGAGCGGCGCACGCCCACCACATAGATGTTGTCCGCGTTGACGACCAGGTCGACGGCCTTTTCGAACGCCTCGTCATCCAATTCCAGTGCCAGCCGCTCAAGCCCCGACAACGTGGCGTTCACGCATTCACGCGCCAGATCGCCGCCACTGGCTTTCTGCGACTTGTTGGCGATCATGCTGCGAATGCGCTGCTGGTAGTTTTGTACCGGTGTGGCTTTGTGGGTGTAGGCCTCGCGGAATAGCGCCTGCATTTCGCTGAAGCCGCTGAAACCGAAGCGCTGGGAAAAACGCACGATGGCCGATGGGTGCACTTCGCATTCGCGGGCGATGTCGCTGATGCGGTCGACCATGATTCGGTCGCTCTGCTGGCTCATGTAGCTGGCGATGCGCTTGAGCTGGCGCGGCAGGCTTTCGTATTCGGTGGTGATCAGCTTGAGCAGGGCTTCGGCCGTTTCCGGCGCGGCGATGGGCGACGCGGTGCTGTCGTCGGTGTCGGGCAAAGACGGCTGATCGGTGTTGGACATGCAGGTGAATCCTCTGACTCGTTCAAGTGAAGCGCGGATGGCCGGTTCAGCAGGGTCCCTGTGGGAGCGAATTCATTCGCGAAAGGCCTGCCCAGGCGCTAGTTATGTGTCGGTTGGTACGTCGTCTCGCGAAAAATTCGCTCCCACAATTGGGGGCCGCGCTCAACTGCGCGCAGAGTTTAGCGTGGATCGTGCCTTGATCGCTTCTGTTTAGCACGATATGCCCCCAATTGCTAAAAATAGAAAAAAAGTTCCACATGAAAATAAATTAGAAAAAATCGTTGATCCTGCGCGCGGAGCGTTCTAGTCTGCATCCACGAACAGGGCTTCTCGAAAGCCTAGGCTTATAAAAATAAGAGGAGCCAGCATGGGCCAGACTCGTTTTGCCAGTGGACGTCCCTTGGACGTCGTGTGTCTCGGACGCCTGGGCGTCGATCTTTATGCGCAGCAGGTAGGGGCGCGGCTCGAAGATGTCAGCAGTTTCGCCAAATACCTGGGCGGGTCGTCCGCCAACATCGCTTTTGGCACCGCCCGGCTGGGCGTGAAGTCGGCCATGCTGACCCGCGTCGGCAATGACCACATGGGCCGTTTCCTCACAGAGTCCCTGGCTCGCGAAGGCTGTGATGTCAGCGGGATCAAGGTCGATGCCGAGCGCCTGACCGCCATGGTGCTGCTGGGCATCAAGGACCGCGAAACCTTCCCGCTGGTGTTCTACCGGGAAGACTGTGCCGACATGGCGCTGAACGCCGAAGACATCGACGAAGCGCAGATTGCCTCAAGCAAGGCGCTGCTGATCACTGGCACCCATTTCTCCACCGATCAAGTGTTCAAGGCCAGCAGCCAGGCGCTGGAGTATGCCGAGAAGCACAACGTCAAACGCGTACTGGACATCGATTACCGCCCAGTGCTTTGGGGCCTCACCGGCAAGGCCGACGGAGAAACCCGTTTTGTGGCTGACCAGGGCGTCAGCCAGCACGTGCAACGCATCCTGCCGCGCTTCGACCTGATCGTCGGCACCGAAGAAGAATTTCTCATCGCAGGCGGTTCGACCGACCTGCTCAGCGCCTTGCGCAAGGTCCGCGAGCTGACCGCTGCGACGCTGGTGGTCAAACTCGGCCCGCAAGGTTGCACAGTAATGCATGGTGCCATTCCGGCACGCCTCGAAGACGGCGCGATCTACCCCGGCGTGCGGGTCGAAGTGTTGAATGTGCTGGGCGCGGGCGATGCCTTCATGTCGGGATTTCTCAAAGGCTGGCTCAATGACGAAAGTGACGAGCGCTGCTGCCAGTTGGCCAATGCCTGCGGCGGTCTGGTGGTGTCGCGTCACGCGTGCGCCCCGGCCATGCCGACCCTGGCCGAGCTGGATTACTTGTTCAGCAGCCCGGTGCCGATTACCCGGCCCGATCAGGACGTGACGTTGCAACGGCTGCATCAGGTCAGCGTGTCGCGCAAGGACTGGAAACAGTTGTTCATTTTTGCCTTCGATCATCGCGGGCAGCTGGTAGAGCTGGCGCAGAAGGCCGGTCGCGATCTGGCCTGCATTCCTCAGCTCAAGCAACTGTTCATTCAGGCAGTAGAGCGGGTCGAAGCGGATCTGGCAAAACGTGGCATCGAGGCGGACGTGGGGTTGCTGGCCGATCAGCGCTTTGGTCAGGACGCGCTCAACGCAGCCACCGGACGGGACTGGTGGATCGCCCGTCCTGTGGAAGTGCAGGGTTCGCGTCCGTTGGCGTTCGAGCACGGCCGCTCCATTGGCAGCAATCTGGTGGCCTGGCCGAAAGAACAGATCATCAAGTGCCTGGTGCAATACCACCCGGACGACGAGCCGATGCTGCGTCTGGAGCAGGAGGCGCAATTGATGGGGCTGTATCAGGCGTCTCAGGCCAGCGGCCATGAATTGCTGCTGGAAGTCATTCCGCCGAAAGATCATCCCTCGACTCACCCGGACGTGATCTACCGCTCGCTGAAACGCCTGTACAACCTCGGGATTTACCCGGCGTGGTGGAAGATCGAAACCCAGCCCGCCGAGGTATGGGAAAAACTCGACGCGCTGATTCAGGATCGTGACCCGTACTGCCGTGGCGTGGTGCTGTTGGGCCTTAACGCTCCGGCCGAGACCTTGGCTGCGGGATTCCGCGAAGCAGGCAAAAGCACGACCTGCCGTGGGTTCGCGGTCGGGCGCACGATTTTCCATGAACCGAGCCGTGCCTGGCTGGAAGGCGAAATCGACGATGCTGGATTAGTCAGTCGGGTGAAAAGCACGTTTGAGTTTCTGATCGAGTCCTGGCGTGACGCCCGCGCTTGAATCAGGCCTGTTTATCGTTAGTCACGACCCTTTAGAGAAAAGAACAAGAAAGGTGCAGCCATGCCCGCTTCCGCAATCCGAATTGGCATCAACCCGATTTCCTGGAGCAACGACGACCTGCCCGCGCTGGGCGGCGAAACCCCGCTGAGCACAGCGCTCAGTGAAGGCAAGGACATCGGTTACGAAGGTTTCGAACTCAACGGCAAGTTTCCCAAAGACGCCAAAGGCGTGGCCGATGTGCTCAAACCTTACGATCTGGCACTGGTCTCGGGCTGGTATTCCAGCCGTCTGGCCCAACGTTCCGTGGCCGAAGAGATTGACGCCATTGCCAGCCATGTCGAACTGCTCAAACACAACGGCGCCAAGGTGCTGGTCTACGGCGAGGTGGCCGACTCGATTCAGGGCCAGCGCATTCGCTTGGTCGAGCGTCCGCGTTTTCACAGCGACAGCGCCTGGCAGGAATACGCCGACAAGCTCACGGAGCTGGCGCGCTTTACTCTGTCTCAAGGCGTGCGTCTGGCCTACCACCACCACATGGGCGCTTACGTCGAGGCCCCGGACGACATCGACAAACTGATGGCCCTGACCGGCAGCGAAGTGGGCCTGCTGTTCGATTCGGGCCACTGTTACATGGGCGGCGGTGACCCGTTGCAAGTGCTGCGCAAACACATCGACCGCGTCTGCCACGTGCATTTCAAAGACGTGCGCAAACCGGTGGTGCAACTGGCGCGCAACAACCTGTGGAGCTTCCCGGATTGCATCGTCAATGGCACCTTCACCGTGCCGGGCGATGGCGACATCGATTTCGCCGCGTTGCTGGACGTGTTGATGCAAGCGCGCTATGAAGGCTGGCTGGTGGTCGAGGCCGAGCAGGATCCGGCTGTGGCGCCGAGCTATGTTTACGCCAAAAAGGGCTATGACACATTGCGCAATCTGCTGGCTGCCGCGCAAGAAGCGAACCCTTCACAAAGGAGCCTGTGAACATGAACCTCCTGGTCAAAAGCAAAGCCGAGGGCCGCGATGTCGTGGCGTTGGACGAAGGGGTGTTGGAATACGTGGGCTTTTCGGCCCACCGGTTGACCGTCGGCGAGCGTCTGCCGGTCAATGCGGGGGACAAGGAGCTGTGCCTGGTGTTGCTCAGTGGTCGCGTCAGTGTCAGCGGCGAAGCGCCGGGGCAGGGCGCGTTCAACTGGGAAAACATCGGCGACCGGCAATCGGTGTTCGAAGACAAATCACCATTCGCGGTGTACCTGCCGCCCAATAGTCAGGCCCAGGTCACAGCGCTGAGTGCGGTGCAAATCGCAGTCTGCGCAGCGCCAGGCGATGCCTCGAAAGACTTGCCCGCACGCCTGATCAAACCCGAAACCATGAAACGCAGCGTGCGCGGCAAGGCGGCGAACACCCGTTACGTTTGCGACATCCTGCCGGACTCCGAGCCCGCTCATTCGTTGCTGGTGGTGGAAGTGCGCACACCGTCCGGGCATTCGTCCAGCTACCCGCCGCACAAACACGACAAGGATGACCTGCCGCACGAGAGCTTTCTCGAAGAGACCTATTACCACCAGATCAACCCGCCGCAGGGCTTCATCTTTCAGCGGGTCTACACGGACGATCGCAGCATCGATCAGGCCATGGCGGTGGAAAACAACGATCTGGTGACCGTGCCCAAGGGGTACCACCCGGTCAGCGTGCCCTACGGCTACGAGTCCTATTACCTGAATGTCATGGCCGGGCCGAAACGCGTCTGGCAATTCCACAACGACCCGCAGCATGAGTGGTTGTTGGATCTCTAAACCCGAATCCAGCGCTCAATCCTGTGGGAGCCGGTTTGCTGGCGAATGCGGTGGGTCAGTCATAGATGAGTTGGCTGACACTCCGTATTCGCCAGCAAGCCGGCTCCCACAGAGGCGTAACCCATTTGAAGGAACTGAACATGAGCTACACCCCGATCATCGGCCATTACATCAACGGCCAGGTACAGGACGCCGCCGAGCGTTTCAGCGATGTTTTCAACCCGGCGACCGGTGCCGTGCAGGCCCGGGTTGCGCTGGCCGAACTGAAAACCATCGACGAGGCTGTGGCCGCCGCGCAGGCCGCCTTTCCGGCGTGGGCCGATCAATCGTCGCTGCGTCGCGCACGGGTGATGTTCAAGTTCAAGGAACTGCTCGACCAACACCATGATGAACTGGCCGAAATCATCTGCCGCGAACACGGCAAGGTGTTTTCCGACGCCAAGGGCGAAGTGGTGCGTGGCATCGAAATCGTCGAGTTCGCTTGCGGTGCCCCGAGCCTGTTGAAAAGCGATTACAGCGACAACATTGGTGGCGGCATCGACAACTGGAACCTGCGTCAGCCATTAGGCGTGTGCGCAGGCGTCACGCCGTTCAACTTCCCGGTCATGGTGCCGCTGTGGATGATTCCCATGGCGCTGGTCACCGGTAACTGCTTCATCCTCAAGCCGTCCGAGCGCGACCCTTCGGCGTCATTGCTGATGGCCCGTCTGCTGAAACAGGCCGGTCTCCCGGACGGCGTGTTCAACGTCGTACAAGGCGACAAAGTGGCGGTGGATGCACTGCTGCAACACCCCGGCATCGAGGCGATTTCTTTCGTTGGTTCGACGCCGATTGCCGAATACATCTACCAGCAAGGCACCGCAGCCGGTAAGCGTGTTCAGGCATTGGGCGGGGCGAAGAACCACATGATCGTCATGCCGGATGCGGATCTGGATCAGGCCGCCGACGCTTTGATCGGCGCGGCTTACGGTTCGGCAGGCGAGCGCTGCATGGCGATTTCCATCGCCGTGGTGGTGGGCGATGTGGGCCAGAAACTCATCGACAAACTGCTACCGCGCATCGACTCGCTGAAAGTCGGCAACGGCATGAACAAGGACTCGGACATGGGGCCGCTGGTGACGGCGGTGCACAAGGCCAAGGTTGAGGGTTATATCGATCAGGGCGTCAAAGAGGGCGCGAAGCTGATCGTCGATGGTCGCAACTTCAAAGTACCGGGCGCCGAGGGTGGTTTCTTTGTTGGCGCGACGCTGTTCGATGACGTCACCACTGACATGACCATTTATAAAGAAGAGATTTTCGGCCCGGTGCTGGGCATCGTCCACGTGTCAGATTTTGCTGCGGCTGTGGCGCTGATCAACGCCCATGAGTTCGGCAATGGCGTGTCCTGCTTCACCAGCGACGGCGGTATTGCCCGCGCCTTCGCGCGCAACATCAAGGTGGGCATGGTTGGCATCAACGTGCCGATTCCGGTGCCGATGGCCTGGCATTCGTTCGGCGGCTGGAAGCGCTCGTTGTTTGGCGATCACCATGCGTATGGCGATGAAGGGCTGCGGTTCTACAGCCGCTACAAGAGTGTGATGCAGCGCTGGCCGGACAGCATCACGAAAGGTGCGGAGTTCAGCATGCCGACGGCGAAGTAATGCGATCTCCCTGTTGAAATATGATCGTTCCCACCCTCCGCGTGGGAACGATCATTCGCCAGCAGGCCGGCTCCCACAATGAGCCTCACCGATTCAGGACACCTCCAATAACAACAAGGTGCAAGCATGACCACGACACGATTGACCATGGCCCAGGCTTTGGTGAAGTTTCTCGATAACCAGTACGTCGAAGTCGACGGCGTGCAGAGCAAATTCGTCGCCGGAGTGTTCACCATTTTTGGCCACGGCAACGTTTTGGGGCTGGGCCAGGCGCTGGAACAGGACAGCGGCGAGCTGATCGTGCATCAGGGCCGCAACGAGCAGGGCATGTGCCACGCCGCCATGGGCTTCGCCAAGCAGCACCTGCGGCGCAAGATTTACGCCTGCACCTCATCGGTGGGACCGGGCGCGGCGAACATGATCACTGCCGCAGCCACGGCGTCCGCCAACCGCATCCCGTTGTTGCTGCTGCCGGGTGATGTCTACGCGACCCGCCAGCCGGACCCGGTGCTGCAACAGATCGAACAATCCCACGACCTGAGCATCAGCACCAACGATGCCTTCAAGGCGGTGAGCAAATACTGGGACCGGGTCAACCGCCCCGAGCAATTGATGAGCGCCGCGCTGAACGCCATGCGCGTGCTCACCGACCCGGCCGAAACCGGCGCGGTCACCCTGGCCTTGCCGCAAGACGTGCAAGGCGAGGCTTACGACTACCCCGATTCGTTCCTGCAAAAGCGCGTGCACCGCATCGACCGTCGCCCGCCGACCAAAGCGATGTTGAACGACGCGCTGACCCTGCTCAAAGGTAAACGCAAACCGTTGCTGATCTGTGGCGGCGGCGTACGTTATTCCGGCGCGGCGGCGCAACTGCAAGCCTTCGCAGAGCGCTTCGGCATCCCGTTCAGCGAAACCCAGGCGGGCAAGAGCGCCATTGTCTCGGCCCACCCGCTGAACATGGGCGGGGTCGGCGAAACCGGCTCGCTGGCGGCCAATACGCTGGCGCGCGAGGCCGACTTGATCATCGGCGTCGGCACTCGCTACAGCGACTTCACCACCGGTTCCAAATCACTGTTCCAGAACCCGGACGTGCAATTCCTCAACCTCAACGTCGGCGCGTTCGACGTGCAGAAACTCGATGGCGTGCAAGTGCTGGCCGATGCGCAATTGGCGTTGCAGGAATTGGCGGACGGGTTGGGTGACTATCGCGCGCAATGGGGCGATGCGCCTCGCCAGGCTCGTGCGGCGCTGGATGCCGAGGTGGATCGTCTGTATGCCGTCGAGTATCAGACTCAGGATTTCGAGCCTGAAGTCCCCGGTCATCTGGACCCACAAGTGCTGCGTGACTTCATCGAGATGACCGGTTCGTGCCTGACCCAAAGTCGCGTGCTGGGTTTGCTCAATCAGCAATTGCCGCAAGACGCGGTGATCGTCGCCGCCGCGGGCAGCCTGCCCGGCGATTTGCAGCGTGCCTGGCGCAGCACCAGTGTGGACAGCTACCACGTCGAGTACGGTTATTCGTGCATGGGTTACGAAGTGAACGCTGCCCTGGGCGCGAAGATGGCCGCGCCTGAGCGTGAGGTCTACGCGCTGGTCGGCGACGGCTCCTACATGATGCTGCACTCGGAGCTGGCCACCTCGATTCAGGAGCGACGCAAGATCAATGTGGTGCTGCTGGACAACATGGCGTTTGGTTGCATCAACAACCTGCAGATGGGCAACGGCATGGGCAGCTTTGGCACCGAGTTTCGCTATCGCAATCCCGAAACCGGCTTGCTGGACGGCGAGTTTGTGCCGGTGGATTTCGCCATGAGCGCGGCAGCCTATGGCTGCAAGACCTACAAGGTGAAAACCGTCGAAGAGCTGGAAGCGGCGCTGGCCGATGCGCGCAAGCAAACCGTGTCGACGCTGATCGACATCAAGGTGCTGCCCAAAACCATGATTCACGGCTACCTGTCGTGGTGGCGTGTGGGTGTGGCCGAGGTGTCGACCAGCGAGAAGACGGCTGAGGCGTATCAGCGGCAGGTGGCGATGTTGGCCAGGGCCCGCAAGTACTGACTTGCGCACTTCTGCATGAAACCGAACGGCATTGGTAAACGCGATTCGTTGTGGGAGTCGCGTATGGGTAAAGGACTGTTTATGAAAATCGGACTCATCGGCTACGGCAAAGGCGGGCGCTTCTTTCATGCGCCGTTGCTGGCCAGCCTTGCGGGCGCGACGTTTGCCGGGGTGGTGACAGCCTCCACCGAACGTCGCCAGCAACTGCATCAGGACTACCCCAAAGTCCCGGCCTTCGACACCCTGGCTGATATGGTGGCCGCAGGCGTCGACGCGGTGGTGATCTCCACGCCGCTGGCCTCCCGCCGCTCGCTGATCCTTGAAGCCATCGAACTGGGCGTGCCCGTAGTCAGCGACAAACCTTTCGCCCCCAGCGCCCAGGACGCCCAAGCGCTGGTGGACGCCGCCGAAAGCAGAGGCGTGCTGCTGGGCGTGTACCAGAACCGCCGCTGGGACTCGGATTTCCTCACCGTGCGCAAACTGATCGAGCAGGGTGTGCTGGGCGACATCACGCGGTTCGAGTCCCGGGTCGAGCGCTACTCGCCCTCGTCGGTGGGCAAGGAAAGCGGCGGCGGGATTCTTCTCGATCTGGGCAGCCACCTGGTGGATCAGGCGCTGTTGCTGTTCGGCCCGGTGAAGCGGGTGTACGCCGAACTGGAATTTGCCACGCCTGAACAGAAGGTCGATCACGGCTTTTTTGTGTCGCTGATTCATGCCAGCGGTGTCACCTCGCACCTGTGGGGCAATTGCCTGCAAAACGCTCAAGGACCACGGTTTCGGGTCAATGGTGCAAAGGGCTGCTATACCGTTGAAGGCCTCGATGGCCAGGAAGCCCAGGCGCTGGCCGGACTCTCGCCCAAATCAGAAGGCGAGCGCTGGGGCGTTGAGGAGCATCGGCGTTGGGGCTGGTTCGAACAGGGTGAGCATCGCGAGCGTGTACCGTCCGAGCGTGGCTGTTGGCCGCAGTTCTATCGCCAGTGGCAGGCCGCGGTGATGAATCAGGGGCCAAATCCCGTGGATGCGCGGGATGCGGTGGCCTCGGCCAGAGTGCTGGATGCGGCACGAACCAGCGCGTTAGAGGGCCGGGTGATCGAGATCTAGCAGGCACACCAGCGATTTAAATTGTGGGAGCGAATGAATTCGCTACCTCAGGACTGTGATCCGTCTGTTTATAAGTGGCAATGCGCGGAGAAACAATCAAAATAGAAATAAATTCTAAAATTTGTTGAAGTAGAAATTATTTTCCAATAGAGTCGTTTTCAGGTTGCCGATGCTCGACGTCCAGACCTGCTGTCGGACCTTTCCGACACCGAGTCTGGCGAACGAAACAAAAAACAAGAAAGCCAAAAAGACAGGTACCGTCGATGAACATTTTCAACAAAGCCGCCAAGGTTTGCCGTTCCGCATCACGTTCTCTGCTTGCTCCCACCCGCGCCTTGTCGCGTCTGACCCCTGATCGCTTCCTGGAAATCGCTGCCCGCGTGCTGTGCGTCGAGAGCCGTGGCGTGATGGTCTGCGGTTCAGCGGGCGCGTCGGTGGCCCATTTCCCCAGCCCACAGTTTTCCAGTCAACACACCAGCCTTTGAACACTTGCAGTCGTTAGCCAATTCACTACAACAACAAGAATTTGGAGAAAGACCGTTCATGAACACCAAAGCCCGTTTTACCTCTCTGGCACTGGCCCTGATGCTCGGCAGCGGCGCCACACTGGCCGCTGACCTGAAAATCGGTGTGGCCATGTCGCAATTCGACGACACCTACCTGACCTACATGCGCGAAGACATGAGCAAGAAGGCCAAGGACATGGGGGATGTCGACTTGCAGTACGTCGATGCTCGCAACGACGTCAACAAACAGCTCGACCAGATTCAAGAGCTGATCGGCAAGAAAGTCGACGCCCTGATCGTCAACCCTGTGGACACTGCTGCCACGGCCCGCATCACCAAAGCCGCCACCGCTGCAGGCATTCCGCTGGTCTACGTCAACCGCCGTCCGGATGATCCGAAACTGCCCGCAGGCGTTGCCTCGGTGACCTCCGACGACAAGGAAGCAGGACGCCTTCAGGCGCAGTACATCGCCGACAAACTCGGTGGCAAGGGCAGTGTGGTGATTCTGCTGGGCGAGCTGTCGAACAACTCCACCCGTGACCGCACCGAAGGTGTCAAAGAGGTGCTGAAAAAATACCCCGATATCAAAATCGCCGAAGAACAGGAAGGCGCCTGGGGTCGGCAGAAAGGCATGGACATCACCAACAACTGGCTGACCCAGGGGCGTGACTTCAGCGCGGTGCTGTCCAACAACGACGAAATGGCCATTGGCGCGTCCATGGCGTTGAAACAGGCAGGCAAAAAGTCGGGCGACGTGCTGGTAGCGGGTGTCGACGGCACGCCGGATGGCCTGGCGGCAGTGAAGAAGGGCGATCTGACCGTTTCAGTATTCCAGGACGCCAAAGGGCAGGGCGAAGGCTCCATCGATGCGGCTGTGAAGATGGCCAAGAAGGAAGCGCTGCCTCAGCAGGCCATCGTGATTCCTTTCAAGCTGATCACGCCGGACAACGTCAGCACCTTCAAATAACGTTCACATCACGACAACTGACCGGTTGCAGAGCACGTCTCTGCCGCCGCGTCACTTGAGGAGCCTGTGACCATGTTCGCTTCCGCTACTGCGACAACCGCCACCGTATCTGACACCCCGCCTGATCGCGCTGCGACCGCTGCCGAGAATCCCTACCTGCTGGAAATTACCAACATCAGCAAAGGCTTTCCGGGCGTGGTCGCGCTGGACAATGTAGAACTGCGCGTACGGCCTGGCAGCGTGCTGGCGCTGATGGGCGAGAACGGGGCGGGCAAGTCCACCTTGATGAAGATCATCGCGGGCATTTACCAGCCTGACACCGGCGAGATTCGCCTGCGCGGCAAACCGGTGGTGTTCGACACCCCGCTGTCGGCGCTGCAATCGGGCATCGCGATGATTCACCAGGAACTCAACCTGATGCCGCACATGAGCATCGCCGAGAACATCTGGATCGGCCGCGAGCAGCTCAACGGGCTGCACATGGTCGATCACCGCGCCATGCATCGCTGCACCCAGGAATTGCTGGACCGTCTGCGCATCGACCTCGATCCCGAAGAGCACGTGGGCAATCTGAGCATTGCCGAACGGCAGATGGTCGAGATCGCCAAAGCGGTGTCCTACGACTCCGATGTGCTGATCATGGACGAACCGACCTCGGCCATTACCGAGAAAGAAGTGGCCCACCTGTTTTCGATCATCGCCGACCTGCGTGCGCAGGGTAAGGGCATCATCTACATCACGCATAAAATGAACGAAGTGTTCGCCATCGCCGACGAAGTGGCGGTGTTTCGCGACGGGTCCTACATTGGCCTTCAACGCGCCGACAGCATGGACGGCGACAGCCTGATCTCGATGATGGTGGGGCGTGAGCTGACCCAGTTGTTTCCGGAGCGCACCTCGCCGATTGGCGATCTGTTGCTGTCGGTACGCGACCTGACGCTGGACGGGGTTTTCAAGGACGTGTCGTTCGATCTGCACGCTGGGGAGGTGTTGGGCATCGCCGGGCTGATGGGCTCGGGCCGCACCAACGTGGCCGAAACCATTTTCGGGATTACGCCGTGCACTCGGGGCGAGATTCGTCTGGACGGCGCACCGATCAACGTGGTCGATCCGCACTTCGCCATCGAAAAAGGCTTCGCGCTGCTGACTGAGGACCGCAAGCTGACGGGCCTGTTTCCGTGTCTGTCGGTGTTGGAAAACATGGAAATGGCCGTGCTGCCACATTACGTCGGCAAAGGCTTCGTGCATCAGAAAGCGTTGCGCGCGTTGTGCGAGGACATGTGCAAGAAACTGCGGGTCAAGACGCCGTCGCTGGAGCAATGCATCGACACGCTCTCAGGCGGTAATCAGCAGAAAGCCCTGATTGCCCGCTGGCTGATGACCAACCCGCGCATCCTGATTCTCGACGAGCCGACCCGGGGTATTGACGTCGGCGCCAAGGCGGAGATTTACCGCTTGATTTCTCTGCTGGCCAGCGAAGGCATGGCGGTGATCATGATTTCGTCGGAGTTGCCAGAAGTATTGGGCATGAGCGACCGGGTCATGGTCATGCACGAAGGCGAAATGATGGGCACCCTCGACCGGGCCGACGCGACGCAGGAACGCGTCATGCACCTGGCGTCGGGCAATTCGATTCACTGATGATCCGCTTGCCAACGGCCTGGCCTTCCGACAGGAAGCAGGGTCGGAACAAGAATAAGAGGCACGTATGAAGATGAACGCGATTCTGGACAACAACAAACCCGCTGCGGCATCGACCCGGCACAAACGGCGGATGCCGACGGAACTGAGCATCTTTCTGGTGCTGATCGGTATCGGCCTGATCTTCGAGATTTTTGGCTGGGTCGTGCGTGACCAGAGCTTTCTGCTGAACTCCCAGCGTCTGGTGCTGATGATTTTGCAGGTGTCGATCATCGGTCTGATCGCCATCGGTGTGACGCAAGTGATCATCACCACGGGGATCGACCTGTCTTCGGGTTCTGTGCTGGCGCTGACCGCCATGATTGCTGCCAGCCTCGCGCAGTCGTCGGATTACACCCGAGCGGTGTTCCCCTCGCTGACCGATTTGCCGGTGTGGATACCGGTCATCGCGGGGTTGGGCGTCGGGTTGCTCGCAGGGGCGATCAACGGCAGCATCATCGCCATCACCGGGATTCCTCCCTTCATCGCGACGCTGGGCATGATGGTGTCGGCCCGTGGCCTGGCGCGTTACTACACGGGCGGCCAGCCGGTGAGTATGCTCAATGATTCGTACACGGCCATCGGGCAGGGCGCGATGCCGGTCGTCATCTTTCTGGTGGTCGCGGTGATCTTCCACATCGCCTTGCGTTACACCAAGTACGGCAAATACACCTACGCCATCGGCGGCAACATGCAGGCGGCACGCACCTCCGGGATCAACGTCAAGCGTCATTTGGTGATCGTGTACAGTATCGCCGGGCTCCTGGCCGGTCTGGCGGGGGTGGTCGCTTCGGCCCGGGCTGCCACGGGGCAGGCGGGGATGGGGGTATCGTATGAACTGGACGCCATCGCGGCGGCAGTGATCGGCGGCACCAGTCTGGCCGGTGGGGTGGGCCGTATTACCGGCACGGTGATCGGTGCGCTCATCCTCGGTGTGATGGCCAGCGGCTTTACCTTCGTTGGCGTCGACGCCTACGTGCAGGACATCATCAAGGGCCTGATCATTGTCGTTGCGGTGGTGATCGACCAGTACCGCAACAAGCGCAAGCTCAAACGCTAGCCTCTGTGTCGTATGCGAAAAGGGCCTGATTTCAGGCCCTTTTCGTTTTTTGGTCCGGTTGAACCGATGGGAATAGGGACGGTCAGACGTCACCACAAATTTAGGTGACTGCTACAGGGGAATGCGTCGGCGCTAAGACACAGGTTGAAACTCCGGTTTGGCTCAACGCCACCGGGGATTTGGGGGCTTGTTGAGCGAATCTTGTTCAATTATGTTGCCGAGTACGACACCCGGCCTTAGACTGCCGCCCCTCGTAAATTGAGTGCCAAGTGGCGCCTGGAGACGATGGCGCTGGCGATCTCGCTTTTACAATCGGGCCAAGGCGCTCCCTTGATTCGCCTTAATGCACGTTTTTTTATAGAGAAATCAATGACCAAGGAAAAGTTGCTGGCGATGCCGGCCGATGACTACATGAACGCCGAGCAGCACGCCTTCTTTCAGGCCCTGCTGCAGTCCATGAAGGTGGAAACCCACGAGCGCATCGAGCAGAGCCGTATCGCTATCGAAAGCCTGGACAGCCCGGCTGATCCGGCCGACGCCGCCTCTGTGGAAGAAGAGCGTCACTGGTTGGTCAATGCGATCGAACGCGATCAGCGCCTTTTGCCTCAACTGGAAATGGCCCTGGCCCGTATTGCGGACGACACGTTCGGCTGGTGCGACGACAGCGGTGAGCCTATCGGACTGAAGCGCC
Organism: Pseudomonas sp. NPDC088444; assembly: GCF_044900175.1. Lineage (NCBI taxonomy): Bacteria > Pseudomonadati > Pseudomonadota > Gammaproteobacteria > Pseudomonadales > Pseudomonadaceae > Pseudomonas > Pseudomonas sp. NPDC088444. The sequence continues at coordinate 539,219 of NZ_JBJDNK010000001.1, read as the reverse complement.
TGCTGATCAGCCCGACCACCAAATACTGCATCGAAGCCCAGGAACGTCACGAACAGATTGATCGCCACCAGCGTCAAGCCTGATTCGTACACCCGATGCACCAGCCCGGCTGTCTTGAACGAGACAGTCGGGCTTTTTGTCGCCTGTGATTTGCCATGCGCTTGCGAGACTGACGGATGCGCTGAAATCCGACCGACTACCACCAAGGGCTCATGGCGCATGGCCGCTATCTGACGTTTAATGCTTTCAAAATAATGATAAGCAGGGTGGGTCAAGGATATGGCGATCAATGGCAGTCACACAGGGGCGCTCCCTTCGTACGCAGAACCGGTGAGCGCCGCGTCGTCGCGTGCTTCTTCGGGCTGGTGGACACCCGCGTTGCAGAGTCTTGCGCTATGTCTGCTGTTTGCGGCCATGGCGTGGGGCGAGGTTCCGGTCTACGGGTGCCTGCCTCTGGCACTGTTGAGCCTGTGGCTGCCTCGCGTGCTGGTTTCCCGTTCGATCCCCACCCCTGTCGAGAAACAGGACGACGCCCTTGAGCGGCTGACCCGTGACCTGTCGCGCAGCACCAGCCATAACGCATTGTCGGCGGCTGCCGTGGCTTTTTCGGTCAAGCAGTTGGCGAGCCGCTTGCAATCCCAGGTGAACGCCGCCGAGCAGATCGTCAGCAGTGCCGACGTGATGATTACCACCGAACGGGCCACATCCTCTCTCAGTCAGCAAGCGCTTGGCGCCGCCAGCGAAGTGCGACAGAGCAGCGACTCGGGTCTGGTGGTGTTGAACGAGTCTATCGCCCTGATGCATCAGCTCAGCGAGCGCGCCGACAGCAGCCGACAACTGATCGAGGCCCTTAGCCAGCGCAGTGAAGATATCCAGCGAGTCACGGCGGTCATTCAGTCGATTGCCAGCCAGACCAATTTGTTGGCGCTCAACGCCGCCATCGAAGCGGCTCGAGCGGGCGAGCATGGCCGGGGATTTGCCGTGGTCGCCGACGAAGTGCGTGGTTTGGCAGGGCGTACGGCAACCGCTACCGGAGAAGTGGGCGAAATGGTCGCGGACATCCAGCAGCGCACCGCGCAAGTAGTCGAGCAGATTCGCCAGCTTTCCGGGGATCTGAACGGCGGTGTCGAGCAGGTCGAGATGACCGGGCGGCAACTGGCGAACATTGCGCAACTGGCGGCAGGTGTCGAAGGGCAAGTGGGTAAAATCGCCACGGGGGCCGAGACCAACCAGACGCAATTGAGCAGCCTGTTCGTCGCTGTCGAGCAGATGCGCAGCGACCTGGCCATCAGCGATGACCAGACCCGCCACCTGGCGCAATCGGCGGTGCAGATGGAAGGGCAGGCGGAAACCATCAGTGAGCGTCTGGCGCAAGTGGGGCTGGATGACTACCACCAGCGCGTCTACGATCTGGCGCGCGAGGGGGCTGCTCAGATCGCGCGGCAATTCGAGCATGACATCGATCAGCGGCGCGTCAGCCTTGACGACCTGTTCGACCGTCACTATCAAACGATCCCCAACACGTCTCCGGCCAAGTATCAGACCCGCTTCGATCGGTACACCGATCAGGTGCTTCCGGCCATTCAAGAGCCGTTGCTCAAACGCCACGAAGGTCTGGTATTCGCCATTGCCTGTACCCAGCAGGGCTATGTACCCACGCACAATCAGGCCTTCAGCCAGCCGCTGACGGGCGACGTTGCAATCGATACCGTGCATAACCGTACCAAGCGCAAGTTTGACGACCGTACGGGCATTCGTTGTGGCAGCCATCAGCAACCGGTGCTGTTGCAAACCTACACGCGGGACACGGGTGAGTTGATGCACGATTTATCCGTGCCAATTCTGGTCAAGGGCAGGCATTGGGGTGGCTTGCGGCTGGGCTACAAGCCCGACAGTACGCGCCCGCGGTCCGCTTGAATAGTTTCGGAATGTGACCAGGAGCAGGGTACGCCCCTGCTCTTTCGTTATGTCGGGTTACGAATAATTGAGGAGAAACAATATTTAATTATTGTTTTAACGCATCTTTTTAGTTTATGTGTGCCAGACATCTGCAGCGATTTGATGGTTTGTTGTAGGAGATTTTTGTTGAGGATGCTGGCCGGTCTGATATTTGAGTAGGTCTTTTCTGAAAGTGTGAAGCCTGTATTGACGAAGTCGTATGTGCACGCATTCTGTGAGTTATATGACCAGATATTAATTATCTGGGCTTCAAATGAAACTCGCAGGTGAATTTATTTATGACGACATTGCATTCGGTAACAGGCTCTAGCGGCGTCATTGGGGCGCTGGATGTGACCGTTCGAATCGGTGTGTTTTTCGACGGCACGGGTAATAACCGCATTAACAGTCAGATCGGTGCTGACTGTCAGGCCATGGCTGAAGTTTACAATGGCGCGCATATCAAAGAATGCGGCGGCCGACACACTGATCCTGGCAGCAGCTACAGCAACGACTTGACCAACATCGCCAGACTCGCAGACCTCTATCGCGATCAGCCTGTCGCCCGAAACGACGGGCAGGGCCTCAAGGTGTATCGATCCGTTTATGTCAGTGGCATCGGCACTAAGTCAGGGGGGCGAGATTCCCGTGTTTCAGGGCAGGGGTTCGGGCGTGGAAATACTGGTGTCGTCGCCAAGGTGTCCCGGTGCATCAAGAAGATTGATGACGTGCTCAAGGCATTTGAAGATTGCAACCCGGGTTGCGTGATAGGCGCTCTGGAGTTTGATCTGTTCGGGTTCAGTCGGGGGGCCGCGGCGGCGCGTCATATGGCCAATGAAGTACTCAAACAATCGGGAGGTGCGTTGGACCCGTTGCTAAGAAAACGTCGGTCACTGTTAGCTGCGGGGTTTTCCTGGGCTTCCCACTGTGTACGTTTGAAGGTGATCGGGCTGTTCGACACCGTCGCGGCGGTCGGTGGATGGTCCGATCTGGGCAATGTGCGGGACGAGATGAATGCGCGGGTTAACCTGTTCCTGCCTCCCGGGTGTGCGCAACAGGTGCTGCATCTGGTGGCGGGGGATGAGCATCGACGCAACTTTGCCTTGAACCGCGTCGCACCTGACTGGCCTCGGGAGGTTGTCCTGCCCGGCAGTCACTCGGACATCGGTGGAGGCTATCACCCGCAGAGCGTGGAATCCGTCTCGTTGACCCGCCCCCGGCGCAGCCTGGTCAGCGCCAATACGCCCTATGACGCCACGGACGCCTGGCTTCAGACGCATGCCGAACTCGATTCGCTGGACGCGCAGCGCTGGATCGACCCGCAGGACGAAAACGCCTCCATCGGTATCGAGTGTTTTGAACGAATGGCCCAACGTGGGCGCGGGATGAAGACTGTCGTGGCAAGTGTGAAGCTGGAGCGCCGTGTGTTCGGGCATTTGTCACGGGTCTATTTACGGGTCATGCATGCTTTGGCGTGTGATGAAGGGGTGCCATTTCGACCGATTCCCGACGTGGCCGATCTGAACGTACCGTTGGAGTTGAAAAGCATTGCTGAAAAATTGCTGGCGTACGCGCGCGGTCTGGATGTGTCGTTGACTGCCGATGAAATGCAGATGCTGTATCGGCGTTACATCCATTGTTCAGCGCACTGGAACGCATTCATCGGGCGGAGTGGGGCCCTGGTGGACAGCCCGTTTATCCATGCTCCGGCCGTTGGCGGTCGCCAGCGCTTTGCGCATGTGAGTCAGCCGGGCTACCCACTCTGACGACAGGCGACCCGGGGGAAGGTCGCCTTGTCAGACGGCTCTCATCGTTGGCTGGCGGGATGCAAGCGCTCGTTAAGGTCGTCCACCACAGGTGCCCATTCAGCATCGACTTGCAGTTCTTCTTTAAGAAAGCGTGCCTGCTGAGGCGTCCAGAACTCGGCATCGATCAGTTTTACATCGGCGGGCAGCCTGTGCTGGCTGATGAACGCATCGATACTGGCTTCGTCTGACGCCAGCCCCAATTGCTCGAACAGTGTAGCGAGTGTGGGTGCAGTGGTTTCCATGTCATCTCCCGGTGGGTCTGTGACCCCGTCTGATGGGGTGAGTTGTCAATGCTGTGTTGCATGTGAGTCGTTTGATCGTGCGAGAGTTCGCGACATTTGCCTGAACGATTCAGCGTACGTGTATCGGGTGCAGGAACGATTGCACACAGATTTTGCAGCCATGTCGTGTACAAATAACGCGGGATTGCGGACGAAAGGCATATATCCCGTATAGACTCTCAGCCGGTAGAATCCATGTTCATGCCCGCGCCCGGCTTCCGGGGCGCACCGTTTTCTTGTCTTTATCCTTGCCTGGCCGGTTGCCGGGCGAGTTCATATCAGGTTGGGAGTTTGTACATTGGCCGTCAGTAATCTGGATACCCATGCGTTATTCGTGCTTGGAGACTTGCGCGCGAAGCTGGTGAAGCAGTTCCAGGCACGTTTCGTTTATATCATCGAGCAATCCCCTGAAGGCATTTACATGTCTGAAATCGACACCGAAGCTGCGATGGTGGTCGATGACAAGCCGCGTCTGGAGCTCAAGGTCGGCGATCATTTTCGCGCTGCCGTGTTGCCGAGCCGTGAAGGCGGCAAGTTCGAGATTCGCTTTCGTGAAATCAGGATGACCATCTACGGCCTGGGCGAATATGCCTTTGTCGATGTCCCGGAAGGTCACGGCATCGTGTTCAAGGAATCCAATACGGTGTTCATGGTGTTCGCCGCTCATGAGCAGATTCAACAGGGTCTGAGCAAAGTCCTCAAAGCCGCCACTGCGAAGGCTGCGAAATGGCGCAAGGGCGAACTGGTGTTCAAGGCCAGCGAGTGATTCGCCAGCCCTGAAACGTCATCAGGTTCAGAATCGCGTCTGTACAGCCAGCTCGAACGTCCGGGGCTCGCCCAGGTAGTACGCCGGTGATACGTGGGCGAAACGGGCATAGACCTCGTCAGTCAGGTTCCTTATCCGTCCGGACACCGAGGTGTGGGCATCGACCTTGAACGTCAGAAAGCTCCCGTACAGCGTGTAGGACGGCACGGTTTGCGTATTGGCATTGTCGGCGTAAACCGAGGCCACGTAGCGCGCGTCCACGCCGCCTTGCCAGCGTGGTGTGAAGTCATACGTCAGCCACAGATTGGCGACCCGGTCCGGCACGTTGGTGGGGGTATTGCCCTTGCGCGAGACCACGACCCCGGCGGCGTTCTTTTCGTTGAAGTCGTCATACTGCGCGTCGACCCAGGCGACGTTGCCTTCCAGCAGCAACGCAGGCGTGATGCGCAAGGCGCTCGCCAGTTCGATACCCCGCGATGACTGCTGGCCCACCGGAACGGTGTTGGTCGGGTCCAGCGGGTCGGTCACGGCAAAGTCTTTGCGTTCGAGGGTATAGGCCGCAAGGGTTCCCGAACCCCGGCCTTGCAGGTAATCGAACTTGCTGCCGATTTCCCACTGCTTGCCTGTCGAGACGTCGAAGTTCTGCGTCCCGCTGGGCTGCTCGGCGGCCGTGCTGTATTGCACGTAGACGTTGGCATTGGGGATGAATTGCCAGGTCAGTCCGGCACGGCCCGTGACCGGCTGCCAGTCACGACGCAAGTGGCGCGGATTACTGGCCGTCACCACACGATGGTTGGTCACGTCCAGGTCGATGTCGTCGTAGCGCAGGCCGGTTACCAGCGACCATTGTTCGTTCAGGGCCAGGCGGTTTTCCACGAATACGGCTTTGGTCGTCACTTCATTGGTTTTGTCCTTGACGAAACCCTGTCGAGTGCCGGGCAGGTCGTAGAAATGGCCGGGGTCGAAATGGTCCGGGTCCACGCTGTTATTGGCCGCAACGTTCCACGGGTTGTTCGTCGTGCTGTTGACCTTGTATTCGAAGCCTGTGGCCCAGGTCGTGGCCATGCCCAGCAGGTAGCCTTCATGCCGCAACTCGAACTGGTCGCCGCCTTGCGTGCCTTCGTGACGCACCAGATAGGCCGTCGAGCGGTTGATCGCGCTGTTGTCGGCGTTGTACTGGTAAGTCTCCAGGTTGCGGTAGTCACGCTGGCTGTCCAGGTGATACAGCGTGTTGCGTAAGGTCGTGGTGTCGTTGAGGCGGTAGTCGATGATCGAGCGAATCCACTTTGTGCGCTGTTCGTACAGGCCATCCTCGACGTTGTAGTTGCGAAAGCGATTGTGTTTATCGATCTTCAATTGGCCCGCTTTGGGGTTGAGCACTGGCGTGCCCCAGTACGGACTGTTTTCGTGTTCGTCCTGATATTCCAGTGCAAGGGTGTGGGACAGATTCGGCGTGATGTCGCTGAGCAGGGAAAAGGCGACGTTCCATGCATCGTTTTCCTGACGGTCGATGTAGCCGTTACTGGTCGTGTGGCTGACGTCCAGCCGGGCGTAATGCTGAATGTCCGAGGTCGGATCGCTCAGGGCGTGGTTCACGCCAAAGGCGGTTTGCGTGGTGTCGAAACTGCCGTAGCTGACCCGGCCCTCAGCCGATTGTTCTTCGCGGGTCGCCAGCTTGGTGACGTAGTTCAACGAGCCGCCCACCGAGCCTGCGCCGTTCATCACCGATGACGGGCCACCGAGCAATTCGACGCGGTCGTAGATCCAACTGTTGACCGGGCGGGCGAGGCCGGTGGCGACGTTGATGCCGTTGAACATCTGCGTCACCTGGCTGCTGGTGAAGCCACGGTAGGAAATGAATCCGCCGAAACCGGGCGGTGCGCTGGCGTTGACGCCGGGCAGCGCGTTGGCGGCGTCCTGAAAGTTCTGTGCGCCGTGGCGCTCGATGTCCGCGCGGTTGGCGACGGCGATGGAGGCCGGGGTTTCACGCAGGCTCAGTCCCAAGTGGGTCGCGCTGGCGGCGTGTTGTTCAAGGTCCAGGCCGGTGGGTTCGGCGCTTTGTTCGTCGTTGATGGTGACCGCCGCCAGATCGATGGCTGATTGCGCGTAGACGAGCGGGGACAGGCTGCCGATCAGACCGGCGAGCAGGGGGATGCGTTTCATGGTGAAGACCTGAAATGAAGGCGAGTACGGCCCCGGCTTTGCGGATGGCTGATCTACCGCATTGTGAGCAAGCTCGCTCCCACAGGGATTGCGCATACCAGTGGGCGTGAGCTTGCTCACCATGAGGGCAGAACAGACACCCACGAACCATCTGTAGGCCGCGATCAGACGGCCGCAGAGAAGGGCATGTCGTAGCTGAATCAGATCAGGCGAAGGGCGGTGCGCGCGGGTTGGCCGTGGGCCAATGGACAGCGGAAGGGATTTGGGTGGCCGTCACGACCGCAGGCGGCGGACTGTGGGTTTCCGGCAGGATCGCCAGCGTCAGGCTGGAGCTCAGCGCCGGGCCCATGCCGCCGGTGGAGCACAACGGGCAACCGAAGGCTGCGGACAGGGTGGGCAACTTCTGATCGCCCGGTTTGAACGCTTCGACCGTCAGCGCCCGGCCATCGGTGGAGCAGAACTCGCCGCCAATGCCGTTGAGCTGCATCCCGACCATTTGGCCATGGCCGATGCTGCAGGCGAACACGTTGAACAGGACGCAGCAATAGAGCATCCAGGCGATCAGGTGTCGGTCCGAGCGGTTCAGTTTCATGGCGCGGGAATGTATCAGAAGTGATGCGATGAACGGGGTGCGGCAAAAGGGCGCAATCTGTCGCGACCGCCATCTCCGCTTTTGCTCTTGTTCTTTATCCACGATGGCCGAACGCAACCCCAGTCACGTTCGGCGGTGTCTGGTCGCGATGAAACATCCCGACAAGTGCTGAGTTATCTGGCCGCTCGCTTGATCAGTTCGTCCACTCGGGACAGAAACAGCCTGACCAGCGCCGAGCTGTTGTCGCGGCGATAGCCGATCATCAGGTCGATGGTCGGTGGCTCACCGCGCAGAGGACGGCTGGTGACCGACCACGGCAAAAAGTGCTCGGCGTAGGCGGGCAGCAACGCGACGCCGCGCGTCGAGGCGATCAGCGACATGGCCATCGTCAGGTTGTGGATGCGGTGGCTGGGCGTGATGTCGAGACCGGACGCCACGAGGTACTTTTCGATGGCCAGGCGCATCGGGTAGGCGATGTCCGAAGCACCGATGAACACCTCTCCCGCCAAGTCACGCACATCAACGTCCTGGCCGGCGGCCAGCCGATGGTCGCTGGGCATGATCACCACGAAATGCTCTTTGGCGACGCTGATGTAGTTCAGCTCGGGTGTGTTGTGCTCTTCACGTAAAAACGCGATGTCCAGCTTGCCGCGCACCAGTGCTTCGGCAAGGTCAGGGGAATATTGGCTGGACACGGTCATGTCCATGTTTGGCAATTGGTCGAGTAACAGCCGGGTGGTTTCGGGCAGCCAGTCCACTTCGTGTCCGGTGAGAAAGCCCACGGCGAAGACCGGCTTGCCCGGATGTGCGGCCTGGCGTGCCGCTTCGACACCGGTTTCAACCTGTGCCAACGCCAGTCGCGCGTGCTCCAGAAAGGCCGCGCCCGCAGCCGTCAGTTCGATGCCGCGTGCACTGCGCAACAGCAACCGCGCGCCCACCTCATCTTCCAGATCCTTGATCTGCCGACTCAGCGACGGCTGCGAAGTGAACAGGCGCTTTTGCGCCGCCACCGTGACGCTGCCTTCTTCTGCTACCGCGATGAAATAACGCAGATGGCGCAGTTCCATGTTTACGATTCTCGTATGAGTCATGCTTTAAAAGCATGAGGTGGCAGCTTACAAAGTCTTATTCAGCCGAACAAGCGAGGAATAGATTGGCTTCAACGGCAGCGAAACAGCGCTGCACCCTCTGCCCAGCGAGGCCTGTCATGCATACCCATCAGACCGCTCCGACTCACTATATCGATGCCAACGGCATCCGTTTCGCGTATCGCCGCTTCGGCAACCCGCAAGGCATTCCTGTCGTATTGAACATGCACTTCACCGGCACCATGGATCACTGGGACCCACTGGTCACCGATGGCTTGGCGCAAGACCGCGAAGTGATCCTGTTCAACAACGCAGGGGTCTCCAGCACCTCCGGCGAAGTGCCTGCTTCGGTGGAGGAGATGGCGGCCAACGCCGCGCACTTCATCAAGGCGCTGGGCTTGAAGCAGGTCGACGTGTTGGGCTTTTCGCTCGGCGGTCTGGTCGCTCAGACACTGGCGATTGCCGAGCCTGCATTGGTTCGTCGGCTGGTGCTGGTCGGGACCGGCCCGCGCAGCGGAGACGCCATGGCATCGCTGACGCCGGAAGCCGTCGAGGTCTTCACGGCGACGTATGCTCATCCCGATGACCTGTGGCTGGGCGTGTTCTTTACACCGTCCGAGGCCAGTCAGGCGGCCGGTCGCGCCTTTCTCAAGCGCTTCCGCTTGCGCAGCGAAGGCCGCGACCCCGAGGTGAACGAGCGTGTCGCACCGGCCCAGTTGGCCGCGCTGGCCAAGTGGGGCGCTCCCCAAGACACGCCTTTCGACTACCTGGCGGCGCTCCGGCAGCCGACGCTGGTCATCAATGGTGACCACGACGTGATCATTTACTCGATCAATTCCTGGCACCTGCAACAGCACATTCCCAACGCTCAACTGCTGATTTACCCCGACGCCAACCATGGCTCGCAGTACCAGTACCCCGAGCGTTTCGTGAAGCACGTCTCGATGTTTCTGACCGAGCAGTGATTCGCCGTTTTACCCCGATCCTGATTTTTATCGCGTTCAATTCGAGGAACACATCATGAGCAATCTGACTGGAAAAACCGCGCTGGTCACTGGCGCTTCTCGTGGTATTGGTCGTGCCAGTGCGCTGGCCTTGGCCAAGGCGGGCGCACAGGTGCTGGTGCATTACAGCAGCGGCGCGACAGAAGCTCAGGCGGTCGTCGCCCAGATTCGCGCTGAGGGTGGTCGCGCCGAAGCGGTGAGTGCCGACCTGTCCAAAGCGGACGGGCCCCATGCGCTGGCAAAGCGGGTCATCGATATCGTCGGTGCCAGGCTGGATATTCTGGTGGCCAATGCGGGCGTGGCGAGTGCTGCGAGCATCGAAGACACCACCGTCGAGGATTTTGACCGGTTGTTCGCCGTCAACGTCCGCGCCCCGTTCTTCCTGGTGCAGCAGTTGCTGCCGGTCATGCGTGAAGGCAGCAGCATTGTCTTGCTGTCTTCATTGGCCGCTCGTTCCGCAGTGGGCAACCTGGCGGCATACGCCTCGACCAAAGGCGCCATCGATACGCTGGTCACCCATTTCGCAGCAGCCCTTGGCGGGCGAGGCATTCGGGTCAATGCCGTCGCTCCGGGCGTGGTCGACACCGACATGTCGAGCTTCGCCCGCACCGATGCCGGTCGCGACATGACCCTTTCCATGCAGGCCCTGCAACGGGTAGCGCAACCGGACGATATTGGCGGAACCATCGCCTTTCTAGCCTCCGATGCCGCGCGCTGGATCACCGGTGACACCCTGCGGGTCGACGGCGGTTCCAAACTCTGAATCGACTTTCCCTACGCCGAACAGCAACACGCCATCTGATTTTCAATCATTGAAGAGGAACCGATCATGACCACCACGCTTTATCACGCCGCTGGCTCTCCCAATGCGCGCCGCGTTCGTATCTTTATCGCTGAGAAGGGCCTTCACGTTCCGCTGGTGCCGGTGGATCTGGGCAGCAAGGAGCAATTCTCCGACGCCTACAAAACCATCAATCCACGCAGCATGGTGCCGACATTGGTGCTTGCTGACGGCACGTCGATTGCCGAGGTGCCTGCCATCTGGCGCTATCTGGAAGAGGCCCATCCTGAACATCCGCTGCTGGGCAGCACGCCCACGGAAAAAGCGCTGATTGCCATGTGGGAGCGGCGCGTGGAACTGGACGGCTTTGCGGCCGTGATGGAGGCCGTGCGCAATGCCGTACCGGGTCTCGCAGGTCGCGCGTTGGCCGGTCCGCATTTTTACGAGCAGATTCCGGATCTGGCAGCCCGCAGCCGTTTGCGCGTAGTCAACTTTTACGCAGACCTGAACCAGCGTTTGCAGACCGTGCCCTTCGTGGCAGGCGAGCACTTCAGCGCCGCTGACATCACGGCGTTGGCCACCCTGGACTTCGCCAAAGGCGCCCTGAAAATGGCGATTGCCGAGGACCAGACCGCCTTGCAGGCCTGGTACGACACAGTGGCTGCTCGACCGTCTGCATCGGCGTGAATCGTGTTCGACCACCCCTCCGAGACCTGGCGCATGCGTCAGGTCTCGCTCGTGTGTCAGTGCGCGTAATGCAGTCCTTGCCTGTAGCGGCGCATTGAGCGAAAGCGTGATTTACTTCGCTCACATTTCCTGCGCTGATGCCCCATGACCCCTCTCAATCTTTGCGCCGCTCAATACACCTCTATCGCAGGCGATCTCGATGCCAACATCGAGCGCCATCTTCACTTCATGCAATGCGCCGCCCGACAAGGCGTCGAGTTTCTGTTGTTCCCGGAGCTGTCGTTAACCGGCTACGAGCCTGCTTTCGCTCGCGAACTCGCGCAAGGGCCGGATGCCGAGTGCTTACGCCCCTTGCACGAACTGGCGAAAGAAACGGGGATGACGACTGTCGTGGGCCTGCCGCTGCGTCAGCCGGACAGCGAGGCGATCCTGATCGGCGCGTGGGTGTTCGCAGCAGACGGCACGCAGGCGACGTACACCAAACAGCATTTGCATCCGGGCGAAGAAGTGGTTTTCAGCCCAGGTCATGGCGGGTCATTGTTGGCGATGGGGACGGAGCAGATCGCGCTGTCCGTCTGTGCAGACTTCACCCACGCCAGCCACGCGCAAGCGGCCAGGCAAGCAGGCGCCGGAATTTACGCTACCAGCGTGTTGATCAGTGAAAACGGCTACGCCCACGACAGCGCAATGCTGCAAGGCTATGCCCGCGAGCAGGGGTTCGGGGTGTTGATGGCCAACCATGGCGGGCCGTCCGGTGGCTGGGCCTGTGCGGGGCGCAGTGCGTTCTGGTCGCCGCAAGGGGAACGGGTTATCAGCGCTGCCGGGACGGGCGATTGTCTGGTCATCGCCCGTCGACGTCAGGGTGTTTGGGAAGGAGAGGTGGTCCAGGGAGGATAGACACATCTGGGTACGGCATCAGATCTCATTCAACGTTGCATTGGCAATGGCCGATGCGCTGATCGCAGCAGGAAAACCAACGTAGAACGCCAGGTGAGTGATCGCCGTCGACAGTTCTTCAGGCGTGACACCGTTGCTGATCGCCCGACGCAAATGCGCGGGCAATTCGTCGGCATGACCCGCTGCGATCAGCGTGGCGACGGTGATCAGGCTTCTGTCGCGCGGGGAGAGTGCGGGGTCGCTCCAGATCTGTGGATAGAGCGTCGAATCGACGAACGCCGACAGTTTTGGGGTGAAGGCGCGGGCAGCTTCGCGAGGGCTGCTGAAGTTGATGTTCGACATGTGGGTGTGTCCTTTGAGGCGGTGGGTGTGCTGCCGAGTCTAGGGACGATAGCCCGTTTAATTGAGCGGGCCGGGAGGGAATCACTGTTGTCTGGGGAGGAAATATTGCCCTTCCCGATGGTGTTCGACGAGGAAGTCCACGAACACCCGGACCCGTGCGTTCATCGTCGCGCCGCCGACGAACACCGCGTGAATCGGCTCCTTGTCGTCGGGGTTGAACGCTTCCAGCAGCGGGACCAAGGTGCCGCGCTCAAGGTCGTCGAGTACGGTGAACACGCCGATACGCGCCAGCCCGGCACCTAATCTGGCCATTTGCGCCAACGCCTCGCCGCTGTTGCACTCCAGGGTGCCTGAAACCTTGAGGGCGAAATCCTGACCATAGCGGCGAAACGGCCAGTCCGGGTTGGCCCGACGAAAGTTGAAGCGCAAGCAGTTGTGTTGGGCCAGATCTTCAGGTGTTTGCGGCGTACCGTGGCGCTCCAGGTACTCGGGCGAGGCCACGATGACCTGGCCTGTTTCGCCGATGCAGCGCGCGGTCAGTGGGCTGTCTGGCAAGTAGCCAAAGCGTATGGCGACATCGGCCTGACCGCCGAGAATGTCGACGAGTTCATCGCCCAATGTCAGGTCCACCAGAATTTCCGGGTAGCGGGCACTGAACGCCGCCACCAGCGGCACAATGGCCAGTCGTCCATGGGCCACTGAGGCGCTGACCCGCAGCCGGCCCCGTGGCACGCCTTGATTGGTGATGGCCTCTTCGACTTCGTCCATGTCCGCGAGGATGCGCCGGGCCGCGCGTAAGTAGGCTTCGCCTTCTGCGGTGAGGGTGATTGCCCGGGTTGTGCGCAGCAACAGGCGGGTGCCGATGCGCTGTTCGGTACGGGCGATGATGCGGCTGACCGCCGACGGCGTCAGGCCCAGTGTGCGGGCCGCCGCTGACAGGCTGCCCGCTTTCGCCACGCTGGCGAACACCTCCATTTCTCCCGATCTGCCGTTGAAGTCCATTTGTGCCTCGAACGCAAAGGTGCTTGTACCGAAAGCGGCCTACCGCTCTGTTGGACCGGATCGTAGCATTTGCGGCATAGATAAGGAGCCTCTCATGCGAATCAATCCACCCCTTGTTGCACTCTCCATCGGCGCCTTTGGCATCGGTGTGACCGAGTTCGCGCCCATGGGCATGTTGCCCAGTATTGCGGCGGACCTCGGCGTTTCCATTCCCTCCGCCGGACTGCTGGTCAGCGCCTATGCGCTGGGCGTGCTGATCGGCGCACCGTTAATGACCCTGGCCACCGGGAAGATTCCGCGGCGTTACCTGTTGATCGGCCTGATGGCGATTTTCACCCTCGGCAACCTGATGTCCGCGATGGCGACCAGTTACGAAAGCCTGCTCATCGCCCGGATCGTGACCTCCCTCAACCACGGGGCGTTTTTCGGCATCGGTTCGATTGTCGCGGCCAGTGTCGTACCGCCCGAGAAACGGGCAGGGGCGGTGGCGGCGATGTTCATGGGGCTGACGCTGGCGACCATCGGCGGTGTGCCACTGGCCAGTTGGTTCGGCGAAATGCTCGGCTGGCGTACGGCATTCTGGGGCATTGCCGGGCTGGGCTTCGTGGCGATGGCCTCGCTGTGGTTCGCCTTGCCCAACTTGCCACTGCCCAAGAGTGACGGTGCGTTGGCGGAAATCCGCGTGCTGGGGCGCGGCCCGGTGTTGGCGGCGTTGTTGCTGACGGTGGTGGGTTCGGGGGCGATGTTTACCGTGTTCACTTACATCGCACCGATTCTGCAAAATGAAACCCACGCCTCGACGACCTTCATTACTGCGATGCTGGTGCTGTTTGGCATTGGCCTGACGCTGGGCAACATGTGGGGCGGCAAGGCGGCCGACCGTTCGGTGGACCGCACGCTGATTGTCTCGCTGTCGATTCTGATCGCGGTCTTGCTGGCGTTCTCGGTGCTGATGCAATGGCCGCTGCCCACGTCTCTGGCGATCCTGATCTGGGGCATAGCCAGCTTTGCCCTGGTGCCGCCCTTGCAGATGCGTGTAATGGAGGCCGCGAAGGAAGCGCCGAATCTGGCGTCGGCGGTGAACATCGGTGCGTTTAACTTCGGTAACGCCATCGGCGCGGCGTTGGGCGGTGCAGTGATCAATGCGGGGCTGGGTTATCCGGCGATCTCCCTGGCAGGCGCGGCGATGGCCGGTTTGGGACTGTTGATGGTGCTCGGATTCGCGTGGCGTTCGCGGATGGGATCTGCACAGATGGACGTGGTTGCCGATCATTAAGCCAGTGAAGGCGCGCTCGCAAGCTCCAGTTGGCTTCTACAGAGACCGAGTCAATCTTGAAACGCCGACGCCGAGTTTTTGCTTTTGATCTTCTAACGCAATAGCCATTCCTCGCGTGCCCACGGAGCGGCGCCGAAGTGAGGGAACCCGGCGTAGCCGGGCCAAACCAGGTGCAAGTGGCTTTGCCTACTTTCCCCGTAAGGAAAGTAGGTCGCCCGAGGGGGGGAAACCCTCAGTCTCTACATTCCGAATAACGGATCTGCCCCGAATTTCAGCGTCGCTGTCTTTGACAAGCATGGTCCTGAGTTCGGGGACTGATCCGTTCGCGAGGGTGACGCTGACTCACCTTCCGTTCAGCTTCGCGTTGCTTGTGATCGCAATGGTGTTGTCGCTGGTTCTCGGGCGCTACGGTATTTCCATTGGCGAGTTGATCCGGTTCGCCGCGACAGGGCCGGGCGGTGCGGCGACGTCGACATGGTGCTCAAGACCCAAGCGTTTTATCGCCGGTTTTTCGATTATTCGCTGACGACGGCTGACGCTCAACGCATCCTCGCCGGCCTGCCACCCGGCTAGCAGGCGACTTGATTGATGAACACGCCTCACTACTTCATGCGCTGAATCGTTTCAATGCCACGGTTTCTTTTTGTATAAGATCGCTCGCGATTGTATCGAAAAGGAAACAATGGGTTGAATCATGCGAGTGACGTGCGCTTCGAGTGCAACGGGTGTGGCCGCTGTTGCCAGAACCATCACATACCGCTGACCCTCGACGAGTCTGAACGTTGGGTCAGTGACGGTGGGCAGATCGTCATTCTGGTCGACGGGTTTCTCGAAGACAGTCATGGCTTCGACAGCGTGCAGGGCACTCACCTGATGAGGCGTTCACGGGCTGTTCACAGTGGCACGTTACGCCCCAGAGTGATGGTGACGTTCGCGGCGCACAATCCGGGGCGTTGTCGCTACCTTCAAGATGACAACCGCTGCGGGCAATACGAAAGCCGTCCGCTGGTGTGCCGGATCTATCCCGCTGAAATCAATCCGTCCATTGCCTTGAACCCTGCTGGCAAGGACTGTCCTCCTGAGGTGTGGGGGGATGGCCCTCTGCTGATCCATCGTGAGCGTGGCGTTGACCCCTCGGTGAACGCATTGATCGAACAATCCCGTCAGGCGGATCGCGATGACATCGCTCTCAAGGTCGCGATCTGCGAACGGCTGGGTATCCACGTCAGTGCCATTCGCGGCAATGGTTTCACCGCTTGGCTGCCGGATGGCCAACAGTGGTTGCAGGCGCTCGCCAGCGTGGGCGAGGAGGCCGAACCTCAGGTTCAGTGGGCGTTCGAGGTCTCGGGTGAGCACCTGGCGGGAGCGTTGAGCGGACTCGGCCTGCGTCTCGGCGACAGCGCCAGCCATTCAGGTGCGTTTATCGGGCTGGCCTGAATTCGGCAGGTTGACGTATCGCGATGTCATCATTTGGACACTTTTGGCGCGTACCACTGTCACTGGCTTATCGAATTCGAAACAAGGACATGATTGGCGCATGAAGGTAATGGACGCCCAGACGGCAAAGCGTAAAGGAATGAAACGTCGCGCAACGGTCATCTACCGACAGGAAGGTCAGATTCTGTTCGTGCGCAAGCGACGGTCGAAATGGAACCTGCCTGGCGGTCGTATCGAACGCGATGAAACGCCGTTGCAGGCCGCTCTGCGCGAGATGTCCGAAGAGACCGGGATTTCGCTCGGTGAACTGGTGTATGTCACCGAATACCGTGAAAACGACGTCATTCATTTTCTGTTCGAGGCGCAGGCCAACGCGCAGATGAAGCCCCGCCCGTGTAACGAAATCGACCGATGCCGATGGCTCAAGCCCAAGGACGTCGCCAAGCGCAATGTCCGAAGTCCCATCAAGAGCATCCTGAAACGCTGCGCCTGACTCGATACACATTTCGTTTCATGGGCCAGATCGTTAACATGCCTTCGCGGTTGTATGATGACGCCGCTCTTTTCCCCTGACATGGTATTTCGGCGTGACCACGTACCGGTCGATACCCCAGACAAGGACGTTTTCGATGCCCTCATCACTCGACGTGCTGCGTAACCAGATTCTGGATGCAGGCCCTGTGCTCAAGACCCTCGATACCGAGATGGAAAAGATCGAGTTCGACCCCCTTGTTCCCGCCAGCGTCGATGCGGCCAATCGCAAGGTGGGGCAGATGATCGAGGCGTTGCTGTCGGACTTCAAAGGCAATCCGATCCTCGAACCGCTGGCCGTAGAATTGAAATCACAGTATCTGGAAGGTATCGAAGAGCAAGTCGCGGCGGCCCGAGCGGCCGCCTGACCCTGATGCGGTCACGTCATGAGGTGGCGTGACCGTTTCACTGCACTGGAATTACATGAGGGGCTTCAAGCCTTGCTTTTAGCCGATCAGCAAAGGCGATTGCCTCTTGCATGCAGCGAAACGCTACCGGGTAGTCGTTAAGCATCACCAGCCAGTCCGAGCCGCACACCGCTTTTTCGATTTTGATGACCATGATCGCCCTCCGTCCAATCAGTCGATATTCACCGAAGAAAATCTGACCACTCAACGATGGTGGACTGTCGCCACGCGAAACAGCGTAGCGCGGCTGTCCAGTTTTCTCTGGCTGAAGTGACGATAGGCCCTCGTCGAACGCGAGTTGATCCGCATCAGGTAATTCCAACACCCGGCGTGCACGCCACGATCATTAAGTTGTCACTTAGGGTCATTGAGCGTGACCGTTGGGGTGTTTAATGTCTGCGTCATGAACGGGACTATGCTTGTAGTCCCTGATGAATCGACGGGCACCCAAGAGTGCTCGCGCCTTCCGTGATGACGTTCGATGGAGTGTTTATGGCCGCCGCTCACTACCCGCATTTGCTGGCTCCGCTGGATCTGGGATTTACCACGCTGCGTAACCGTACCCTGATGGGGTCGATGCACACCGGTCTTGAAGAAAAACCGGGTGGCTTCGAGCGCATGGCCGCGTATTTCGCCGAGCGGGCGCGCGGTGGGGTAGGGCTTATGGTCACGGGCGGCATCGCGCCTAACGCCGAAGGCGGTGTGTATTCCGGAGCGGCCAAGCTCACCACGCCGGAGGAGGCGGACAACCATCGCATCGTGACCAAGGCCGTGCATGAGGCCGGTGGCAAAATCTGCATGCAGATCCTCCACGCCGGTCGTTATGCCTACAGCCCCAAGCAGGTCGCGCCGAGCGCCATTCAGGCGCCGATCAACCCGTTCAAGCCCAAGGAGTTGGACGAGGAAGGCATCGAGAAGCAGATTCAGGATTTCGTGACCTGCGCCACCCTGGCCCAGACCGCCGAATACGACGGCGTGGAAATCATGGGGTCCGAAGGCTATTTCATTAACCAGTTTCTGGTCGCGCACACCAACCACCGCACCGACCGTTGGGGCGGCAGCTACGAAAATCGCATGCGCCTGCCGGTGGAGATCGTGCGTCGAGTGCGCGAAGCCGTGGGGCCGAATTTCATCATCATCTATCGCTTGTCGATGCTTGATCTGGTCGAGGGCGGCAGCACCTGGGAAGAAGTGGTGCAACTGGCCAAGGCCATCGAACAAGCGGGCGCGACGATCATCAACACCGGCATCGGCTGGCACGAAGCCCGAATTCCGACCATTGCCACCAAAGTCCCCCGAGCGGCGTTTGCCAAGGTTACGGCGAAGATGCGCGGCTCGGTGTCGATTCCGCTGATTACCACCAACCGCATCAATACTCCGGAAGTGGCCGAACAGGTGCTGGCCGAAGGCGACGCCGACATGGTGTCCATGGCGCGTCCGTTCCTGGCCGATGCCGATTTCGTCAACAAGGCTGCGGCCGGTCGTGCCGATGAAATCAACACCTGCATCGGCTGCAACCAGGCCTGTCTGGACCATACCTTCGGCGGCAAGCTCACCAGTTGCCTGGTCAATCCACGCGCTTGTCATGAGACGGAGCTGAATTACCTGCCGGTCAAACAGATCAAGAAAATCGCCGTGGTCGGCGCAGGCCCGGCCGGTCTGGCGGCGGCAACCGTGGCCGCCGAGCGTGGGCATGAGGTGACGCTGTTCGATTCGGCCAGTGAAATCGGCGGGCAGTTCAACGTCGCCAAGCGCGTTCCGGGCAAGGAAGAGTTTTACGAGACCCTGCGTTACTTCGGCCGCAAGGTACAGACCACGGGGGTCGACCTGCGTTTGAACACCCGCGTGAGCGTCGAGGATCTGGCAGGCAAGGGCTATGACGAAGTGATTCTGGCCACCGGCATTGCGCCTCGGGTTCCCGCGATTCCGGGGATCGAAAACCCCAAGGTGCTGAGCTATCTGGACGTGATTCTGCAACGTAAGCCGGTGGGCAAGTCGGTGGCGGTGATTGGCGCGGGCGGGATCGGTTTTGACGTGTCCGAGTTCCTCGTTCATCAGGGCGTGCCCACCAGTCTGGATCGCGATGCGTTCTGGGAGGAATGGGGCATCGACGGCGCTCTGAACGCTCGCGGTGGGGTAGCGGGGGTAAAACCTCATCCTCACGCCCCGGCGCGTCAGGTGTTCCTGTTGCAGCGCAAAACCTCCAAAGTGGGCGACGGGCTGGGCAAGACCACCGGCTGGATCCATCGCACGGGGCTGAAAAACAAACACGTGCAAATGCTCAACAGCGTTGAATACCTGAAGATCGACGACGCCGGGCTGCACATTCGCATTGGCGCCGAGGGTGAAGAGAAAGTGCTGCCGGTGGACAACGTGGTGATTTGCGCAGGTCAGGATCCGTTGCGCGAACTGTACGATGGCTTGCAAGCGGCGGGGCAGAGTGTGCACCTGATCGGCGGTGCCGACGTGGCCGCCGAACTGGACGCCAAGCGCGCGATCAACCAAGGCTCGCGGCTGGCGGCGGAGTTGTAAGCTGCCCCAGCGACGACAATACCCCCGTTTGTGGGAGCGAATTCATTCGCGATGCGTCGGTACATTCGATAAAGATGTGTCGTTCGTGCCGCCGCTTCGCGAATGAATTCGCTCCCACAGGGTAGACGCCACGCATGCAGCAGCGATTTCGAAGACGCCACCGCCTGTAGGCGTCCGGCGGTGGTAAGCTTCGCCCCTCCTGCGGTCTGTGACTGATTCATGCTCCCCCCAGCCCCCCTCCAACTCCTCAACCTTCCCTGGCTCACCGCGTCGGCCATCGACGTCGCCGTCCTGCGTCTGGACCTCATCGACCCGCTGATCAGCGGCAACAAATGGTTCAAGCTCTCTCATCATCTCGATCAGGCCAAGCGAATCGGCGCCCAGGGTGTGATCAGTCTGGGCGGTACGCACTCCAATCACCTGCACGCGCTGGCCGCGGCGGGGCAGCGCTTTGGCTTTGAGACGGTCGGCCTGCTACGCGGCAACCCCGTGCAAACCCCGACCGTGCGCGACCTCGACGCCTTTGGCATGGAACTGCACTGGCTCGGTTACGCGGGGTATCGCGCGCGCCATGAAGCGGATTTCTGGAGGCCGTGGCAGACGCGTTATCCCCATCTGTACCCGATCCCCGAGGGCGGTGGCGGGCTGGACGGGGCGTTGGGCTGCGCCGACATCGTGCGTCAGGCTCAAGCACAGCTTGGCGCATTGGGATGGGATGACTATCACGGCTGGTGGCTGGCCTGCGGAACGGGCACCACGCTGGCCGGGCTGGTGCTGGCAGAGGAGGGGCGACACAAGGTATTCGGAGCGATGGCCGTGCCGCAAGGGCATGGGGTGGCCGAAAATGTGTCAGGCATCCTGGGGGCCGGGGTTGATGAGCGCTATGAGTTACTCGACGCCAGTCGCGGCGGTTTTGCGAAAACCGACGCTCAATTGCTTGAGTTCGTAGCGGCCAGTGAAACGCAAAGCGGAATCCCCCTTGAGCCTCTCTACACCGGCAAGGCATTGCTGGCGTTGAAGCAGGCGGTTGCGTCAGGCCGGATTAACTCAGGTACCCGGCTGATCTTCGTGCACACGGGCGGGCTTCAGGGCAAACGGGCCGTCTCTCCTCGTAACAGAACGGCTTGATCGCCGCGTTGATCTTCCGTAGCAGTCCGGCTTGCCAACGGTGGCGGATTTGAAGTCGCTGCCGACGGCAAGCCGGACTGCTAAAGACGCTGTGTGCGCCATCCTTTTTTCTTTGGCACGAATCCTGCGGACCCGACGCCCCGACAGGTCGGTCCTGAGTATGTCGACGACACTTCTGGAGTAAGGCAGCTCAGGCGCTGTACCGATAATCGGATCCTTCATACGCGCGCCGAGGTTTGCATGACCACTCCAGCCATTGAGCAGGTTGACCCTGCCACATTGAGAAAAGTCATCGTTGCGGCCAGCATCGGCAATTTCGTCGAGTGGTTTGACTTCGCGGTGTACGGCTTTCTTGCCACCACCATCGCCCAAGAGTTTTTCCCCAGCGGCGATGCCAGCGCGGCGCTTCTGAAAACGTTCGCGGTCTTCGCGGTGGCTTTCGCCTTTCGCCCGTTGGGCGGTCTGTTTTTCGGCATGCTGGGTGACAAGATCGGGCGCAAGCGCACACTGGCCTTCACCATTCTGCTGATGGCAGGGGCGACCACCCTCATCGGCCTGCTACCGGCCTACGCCGCGATTGGCGTGACTGCGCCGATCCTGCTCACCATCATCCGCTGTGCTCAGGGTTTCTCGGCAGGCGGAGAGTACGCCGGGGCCTGCGCCTATCTGATGGAGCATGCGCCCAGGGGCAAACGTGCGTGGTATGGCAGTTTCGTGCCGGTGTCGACCTTTGCGGCCTTCGCTTCGGCGGCGATTTTCGCCTATGCGCTGGAGTCTTCATTGTCAGCCGAGGCCATGAGCACCTGGGGCTGGCGCTTGCCGTTCCTGGTCGCCGCGCCGTTGGGGCTGGTCGGGCTTTACCTGCGCTGGAAACTGGACGAAACCCCGGCCTTTCAGGCAGTGGAAGAAGACCACGCTGTTGCCCATTCGCCACTGAAGGACACGCTTCGTCACCACGGCGGCGCGATCCTGGCGCTGGGTGCGTTCATCTCGCTGACGGCCTTGTCGTTCTATATGTTCACCACTTACTTCGCGACGTACCTGCAAGTGGCGGGGGGGCTGAGCCGCGCAACGGCGCTGTTGGTGTCGCTGATCGCGTTGCTGTTCGCTGCGGCGATGTGTCCGGTGGCGGGTGCGTTTTCCGACAAGGTCGGGCGTCGGGCGACAGTGATCACGGCCTGCGTCCTGCTGGCCGTAATGGTCTATCCCTCGTTTCTCATGGCCAGCTCTGGGTCGTTCACCGGTTCCATCATCGGCGTGATGTTGCTGGCAACCGGCGCGGTGCTGTGCAACGTGGTAACCGCCGCCCTGTTGTCCGAGACCTTTCCGACCCGCACTCGTTACACCGCGTCGGCAATCACCTACAACATGGCGTACACCATTTTTGGCGGGACCGCGCCGTTGATGGCGACCTGGCTGATCGGTTTGACCGGCAGCAACCTGGCCCCGGCGTTCTACCTGATTGCCATTGCTCTATTGGGGTTGGTCGGTGGGCTGGCGCTGCGCGAAACGTCGAAAGTGTCGCTCGATGAGGTGGATGGCACGTTGGGGCAGCGCCAGGCGATGCACCCTGCCGCGTAATACCGATAACTGTGGGAGCCGCCTTGGTGGCGAATGCGGAGTATCAATCACGTTGTAATCGGCTGGCACACCGCATTCGCCACCAAGGCGGTTCCCACGGGTCACGTAAAACTCGATAGCAACCTCACTATTTTGTATCAGGCCATGGCAAACCTGCCCCAAAAAATGGCACATTGACGACCCCCGTGTGTCGCCGACATTTCTTGTAACTAACTCGTGCGCGGCACATCAATTGTTCGATGGAAGAACCTGATGGCCGTCACCAGCCCTTCGACCGCGACCTCCGCGGCCCCTCAAACCAGTCCGCTGGTCATGCGCATCATCGGCGCCGTGGCGTTGGCGCACCTGCTCAATGACATGATCCAGTCGATCCTGCCGTCGATCTATCCGATGCTCAAAGCCGCTTACGGCCTGAGCTTCACGCAGGTTGGCCTGATCACGCTGACGTTCCAGATCACCGCCTCGCTGCTCCAGCCCTGGGTCGGTTACTATACGGATCGCCACCCTAATCCGCTGGTGTTGCCGGTCGGCTCGTTGTGCATTCTGGCGGGCGTCGTGATGCTGGCTACAGTGGGCAGCTTTCCGCTGATCCTGCTGGCAGCCGGTCTGATCGGAATTGGCTCCTCGACCTTTCACCCGGAGGCTTCGCGTATCGCGCGGCTGGCCTCTGGCGGTCGCTTTGGGTTGGCGCAATCGAGCTTTCAGGTGGGCGGCAACAGCGGTTCGGCCATTGGGCCGTTGCTGGCGGCCGCGATCATCATCCCGTTCGGTCAAGGCCATATCGCTTATTTCGCCCTTGTCGCGCTGTTTTCGTCCGGCCTGCTGTACGCCATCAGCCGCTGGTACAAAACGCACCTGGCGCTGTTCAAACTCAAAGCGGGCAAAGCCGCGACCCACGGTCTGTCCAAAGGCCGGGTGACGAGCGCTCTGGTGGTGCTGGCCTTGCTGGTGTTCTCCAAATATTTCTACATGGCCAGCTTCACCAGCTATTTCACCTTCTTCCTGATCGACAAATTCCAGTTGAGCGTGGCCAGCTCGCAACTGCACCTGTTCATGTTCTTGGCAGCCGTCGCGGCGGGCACGTTCTTTGGCGGCCCGATTGGCGACAAGATCGGACGCAAGGCGGTGATCTGGTTCTCGATCCTCGGTGTGGCGCCGTTCACCATCGCGCTGCCCTACGCTGACCTGTTCTGGACCAGCGTGCTGAGCGTGATCATCGGCTTCATTCTCGCCTCGGCGTTTTCCGCCATTGTGGTTTACGCGCAAGAGTTGGTGCCGGGCAACGTGGGCATGATCGCCGGGATCTTCTTCGGCCTGATGTTCGGCTTCGGTGGTATTGGCGCTGCATTGTTGGGTCATCTCGCGGATCTTCACGGCATCGTGTTTGTCTACACCCTGTGTTCCTACCTCCCGCTGCTGGGCATATTGGCGATTCTACTTCCCAAGACAAAACATTGATGCTGACAGCGGTACTCATCTTTCTGGTCACCATTACGTTGGTGATCTGGCAACCCAAGGGGCTGGGCGTCGGCTGGAGTGCGACGTTCGGCGCGGTGCTGGCGCTGATATTCGGGGTCGTGCATTTAGCCGACATCCCGCAGGTCTGGCACATCATCTGGAATGCCACGGGCACCTTCATCGCGCTGATCATCATCAGCCTGTTGCTGGATGAGGCCGGTTTCTTCAACTGGGCTGCGCTGCACGTGGCACGTTGGGGCAAGGGGAGAGGGCGCCGACTGTTCGCGTTCATCGTGCTGCTCGGGGCGTTAGTGTCGGCGCTGTTCGCCAACGATGGCGCGGCGCTGATCCTCACGCCCATCGTCATGTCGATGCTGCTGGCGCTGCGTTTTTCCCCCGCGACCACCCTGGCGTTCGTCATGGCCGCAGGCTTCATCGCTGACACTGCGAGCCTGCCGCTGGTGGTGTCGAACCTGGTCA
This sequence comes from Pseudomonas sp. NPDC088444, assembly GCF_044900175.1. Lineage (NCBI taxonomy): Bacteria > Pseudomonadati > Pseudomonadota > Gammaproteobacteria > Pseudomonadales > Pseudomonadaceae > Pseudomonas > Pseudomonas sp. NPDC088444. The sequence continues at coordinate 515,040 of NZ_JBJDNK010000001.1, read as the reverse complement.
ACATCGTCTCGGCGGACTATTTCGGCATTGGCTTCAATCGTTACGCGTCAGTGATGGTGCCGGTCAATCTGGTGAGCGTCGCCGCAACACTGGCCGTGCTGATGCTGTTCTTCCGTCGTGACATTCCCAAGACGTTCGATGCCGCGCAACTGGCCGATCCAGCCTCGGCCATTCACGACCGCGCGACGTTCATGGCCGGTTGGTGGGTGTTGGTCATTCTGTTGATCGGCTGCTTTGCGCTGGAGCCGCTGGGGATTCCGATCAGCGCGATTTCGGCGGTGTGCGCGGCGATCCTGCTGGGCATCGCTGCCAAAGGTCACAAAATATCGACGCGCAAGGTGATGAAAGAGGCGCCCTGGCAGATCGTGATTTTCTCGTTGGGCATGTATCTGGTGGTCTACGGACTGCGCAACGAAGGCATGACCACGTATCTGGCCGGATGGCTGAACCATTTCGCCGAGTACGGCCTGTGGGGCGCGGCGATGGGCACGGGAGTGCTGACCGCGCTGTTGTCATCGGTGATGAACAACCTGCCGACGGTGTTGATCGGGCTGCTGTCCATCGACGCCAGCCAGGCCCACGGTCCGTTGCAGGAAGCGATGATCTACGCCAACGTCATCGGCAGCGATCTGGGGCCGAAGATCACTCCGATTGGCAGTCTGGCCACCTTGCTGTGGCTTCACGTGCTGGCGCGCAAGGGCGTGAGCATCGGTTGGGGTTACTACTTCCGCGTCGGCATCGTGCTGACCTTGCCGGTGCTCTTGATCACGCTGGCGGCGTTAGTGTTGCGATTGAGCTTCTGACTTCGTCGGTGTTCACCCACTCGGGCCAGCGATCCGACACCAGAAACACCCGCTCGGCCTCTTCCCAATCGCCATCACGGGTTTCAGTCAGCCGAACCAGCAACTGCGCGCGTTCTGCCGGATCAAGCTGCGTCAGCCAGCCTTGCAGGGTCTCCCGGCTCCACGGTGTGTCGACGCGAGCCGGCCCCAGCCATTGGGTGCGAGGCACCCACTGCCAGTGCTCGTTCGGGCGCTCGGCGATGAATGCGGGCCAGTCCTTTTGCGCCAGCCATTGCCCTTTCGGATGATCTGAATGCGTCCCTGTCGGCGAGGTCTGCGGGCCACGAAATGGGTAGAGCAGGTAGCCGCCGAGCCAGACATGGGCCTGAACCTCTTCTATTCCCAGGGCTGCCAGCGCCTGACGGGTTTCGGGGCGCGCGGACATCGGCAACTGATGCTCATTGAGGTGAGCCAACTTTGAACCCAGTGTGTCCTGTGACCCAGGTCCCAACCAATTCAGCGGGTCATGACCGTCAGCCTCCAACGGCCCCAGATAGAACTTGATCGCCAGCTCCAGATGATGAACGCCATCCTTGTCCCGAAGCAGCATGTCCAGTTCGCCCAGCGTGTGATTTTCAACCCGAATCGGCAGATTGGCGGCGATGAGTTCGACCCCTGGGGCGTGGTGGATTGCGAACTGCCACAAGCGCTCGTAATACAGGCCCAGACGGCGAATTGAACTGCGCGCCAGCCATTCACTGAGCGGGTCGGAATCTTGATCCAGTTGACGAAGAAAGCTTTCCAGCGCGTGAGGATTGTCCACCCAGTCACTGGCGCTCAGGGGATGACGCTGTTGCCATTGGGTCTCAGCCAGCATCGGCGGCGAAAGCATGACCCACGCCAGATCCCGCACCCGGGGGGTGTGAAGTTGGCGGGGAAGGGCGGCGAGGGTCGGGAAAGGAGTCATGAGCGCAGGATAGCAGCGCAGTCGGATATGCATGCAATCCCCCTGTAGCAGTCCGGCTTGCCGGCGGCAGCGATTGTACTGTCCCTGCCGCCGGCAAGCCGGACTGCTACAGGGAGGGGGGCGTCTACAGGTTCATTTGCCGCTATCGACCCCATCGCCCATAATCGCGTTCTTTACCGGCACGAACCCCGCAGGAGCCTCATGGAGCAGTTTCGCAATATCGGCATCATTGGTCGTCTGGGCAGCTCCCAAGTGCTCGAGACCGTCCGCCGACTCAAGAAATTCCTGATCTCGCGGCACCTGCATGTGATCCTCGAAGAAGCCATCGCCGAGGTCCTGCCCGGCCACGGTCTGCAAACCTCCTCGCGCAAGATGCTGGGCGAGGTCTGCGATATGGTCATCGTGGTCGGTGGCGACGGCAGCCTGTTGGGCGCGGCCCGTGCGCTGGCCAAACACCATGTGCCGGTGCTAGGGATCAACCGTGGCAGCCTCGGCTTTCTGACCGACATCCGCCCTGACGAGCTGGAAGTGAAGGTCGCCGAGGTGCTCGACGGCCACTACCTGGTGGAAAACCGCTTCCTGTTGCAAGCCGAAGTGCGTCGTCACGGCGAGGCCATTGGTCAGGGCGATGCCCTGAACGACGTGGTGCTGCACCCCGGCAAGTCCACGCGGATGATCGAATTCGAGATCTACATCGACGGCCAGTTCGTCTGCAGCCAGAAGGCCGACGGCCTGATCGTCGCGACCCCGACCGGCTCCACGGCCTATGCGCTGTCGGCGGGTGGCCCGATCATGCACCCCAAACTGGACGCCATCGTCATCGTGCCGATGTACCCGCACACGCTGTCGGGTCGTCCGATTGTCGTCGACGGAAACAGTGAGCTGAAAATCGTTGTCTCAAAGGACATGACGATTTACCCACAGGTCTCCTGCGATGGACAAAACCACTTCACCTGCGCGCCGGGTGACACCGTGACCGTGAAGAAGAAACCGCAAAAACTGCGTCTGATTCACCCCCTCGATCACAACTATTACGAAGTCTGCCGGACCAAACTCGGTTGGGGCAGTCGGCTCGGCGGCGGGAGCGACTGATGCTCGATCCCGCGCGTGGCTACGATTTGATCGGTGACGTGCATGGTTGTGCCCAGACCCTTGAGCACTTGCTCGACGCCCTTGGTTACCGGTTTCAGGCGGGCGTGTGGCGCCACCCCGAGCGCATTGCCCTGTTTCTGGGCGACATCATCGACCGCGGCCCGCGTATTCGCGAGGCGCTGCACATCGTGCATGACATGGTGGTGGCCGGTCAGGCGTTCTGCATCATGGGCAACCATGAATTCAACGCACTGGGCTGGGCCACCCCGGCGCCACCGGAAAGCGGCAAGCAATTCGTGCGCGAACACACGCCACGTCATGCGCGCTTGCTGGGTGAAACCCTGGCGCAGTTCGAGCAGCATCCCGGTGACTGGAACGACTTTCTCAAGTGGTTCTACGAGCTGCCGCTGTTCATTGACGCCGAGCGTTTTCGTCTGGTGCACGCCTGCTGGGATGCCAGCCTGATCGAACCGCTGCGCAGCGCCCATGGCGATGGCCGCGTCGATCAGCATTTCGTGCAGGCCTCGGCAGTGCCGGGCAGTTTTGCCAGCGCCGTGTTCGACCGCCTCCTGCGCGGTACCGACATGCGCCTGCCCCATGGCATGACGCTGACCGGCGGTGACGGCCTGACCCGCGCCTCGTTCCGCACCAAGTTCTGGGAAGACGACCCGCAGACCTACGGCGATGTGGTGTTCCAGCCCGACGCCTTGCCGGAGCCGGTGGCCAAGCGGCCCCTGTCGGATTCCGAAAAAAACGCCTTGTTGCGCTATGGCGCCGACCAGCCGCTGCTGTTTGTCGGCCATTACTGGCGCAGCGGCGTTCCCGCGCCGATTCGTCCGAACCTGGCCTGTCTGGATTACAGCGCGGTGCTCTACGGCAAACTCGTGGCCTACCGGCTGGATCAGGAAACCATCATCGACCCGGCCAAGTTCGTCTGGGTCGACGTCAAGCGGCCGGACGTGCGGACGTGATGCGCATGACAGCACCGTATTTTTTGATGTTGAGGAACCCCCATGGATGATTCGACGTTCGACCAACTGGAGGCCGCGCTGCAAGCGGCCCCCGGCAACGTCGCACTGCTGACACTGTTGCTCGACGCCAGCGTCGAGCGCGCTGAACACGAGCGCGGCTTGAAGTTGCTGCCCGACGATCTGGAACAATGGCCATCGGCCCCGGCGCTCAAGCTGGCTGCCGCCAAACTGTGCCTCGCGGCGGGCGATGCAGCGCGGGCTTTGCAACTGGCCGAGGGAAGCGATGCGCAAACACGGCTGTTCAAGGCGCGCATTCTGGCCGATCTGGATCGCTTGAAAGAGGCGCAGGTCGAGTACCGCGCCGCCATCGAAGCCAATCCGGCACTGGAAGACGTGGTGTTCTGGCGTCGCCTCAACGTGTCGGTGGCCGAGGTGCCTCGGGCCGACGGGCGCCCGCGTTTGCGGGTGATCTCCAACGACGACACCGATCAGACCGAAGTGACGCGGCTGTTGGAACCGAACAACGAGACCGTGACCTTCAGCGACATCGGCGGTCTGGAAGACCTGAAAAAGACCATTCACAAGAAAATCATCCTGCCGTACCAGAAGCCCGGCCTGTTCCAGCGCTTTCGCAAGAAGGTCGGTGGCGGCGTGCTGCTCTACGGGCCGCCCGGCTGTGGCAAGACCCTACTGGCCCGCGCGACGGCAGGGGAGTGCAACGCCACGTTCTTCAACATCGCCATCTCCGACGTGCTGGACATGTACATCGGCGAATCCGAACGCAAACTCCATGCGCTGTTCGAGCAGGCGCGGGCGAAGGCGCCTGCGGTGATGTTTTTCGACGAAGTCGAGGCGTTGGGCGGCAAGCGGTCCAACACCCGTGAATCGACGTCGTCCAAGCTGGTCAGCCAGTTCCTCTCGGAAATGGACGGCTTCACGCAGGACAACAAAGGTGTGCTGATCCTGGCGGCGACCAACGTGCCGTGGTCGGTGGATTCGGCGTTTCGTCGTCCCGGCCGTTTCGACCGCGTGCTGTTCGTGCCGCCACCGGATCGCGAAGCGCGGGAAAGCATGCTGCGCATGATGATGAAGGACCGGCCCATGGCTGACGACATCGACTTCGGCTATCTGGCGAAAAACACCTCGGGTTTTTCCGGCGCCGACCTTGGCGAACTGGTGGACACCGCTGCGGACGAGGCCATCGAGGAGTCGCTGACCAGTGGCAGTGAACGGGTGATCTGTGATGCCCATTTCAAAGCCGCATTGAAAGCAGTGCGGGCGACCACCCTGGAATGGCTCACCACGGCGCGCAACTACGCGCGCTACGCCAACGAAGGCAATCAGTACGACGAGGTGCTGGCCTTCCTCGACAAGCACGGGAAGGGGCGCTGATGGCGCGTTATGGCGGATACCGCATCGAAGATGAGCCACGCCCCGGTCCTTTGGCCAAATGGGCGGTGTCTCCGTTCTGGCCGCTGCTGGGCATGATGCTCGGCGGCGCCTGGTTGGGCCTGCCCTGGTTCGTGTTCAATTCCATTGCTGTCGGCAGCCCGACCCGCGTGCGCGAATGGTGCCTGGCAGGCGCGGCGCTGGTGGGCAGCGTGATCATCGGCTGGGCACTGATGCAATTGGCGGGCTCGGGCTACCTGGCCACTCAGGCGCAGGTGCAGTACGCCCTGTTGGTGCTGGTGGTGTGGAAGCTGACCATCGGCTACCTGCTGTATATGCAGCAAAATCAGACCATCGAGATTTATCAGTATTACGGTGGCGAACTGAACCGCTTCGGTCTGCCGCTGGCGCTGATCGGTGGCTTCGTGCTCAAGGGCGCGGTCGTGAAGTTTTTGCCTTACACCCTCTGGTATCTGGTGGTGAGCTGATGAATACCGATTATCTGCTGCAACTGGCTTACCAGCGTCTACAGGCCGATCACAACGACGGGGCCATCGACGCCCTGCGCCAATTGCTGGCCAACGACCCTGACTCGGCGGAGGCCCACGCACTGCTGGCCATCTGTTTGATGAACATGCGTCGCGTCCACGCCGCGCGCCGAGAGGTGCAGCTCGCGCTGGCAACTGACGCCCAATTGCCGCTGGCTCACTACGCGGCGGCGCAAGTGGCCATCGCCCAGCGTAAGTTCAAACTGGCGGAGGAACATTTGGCGCAGTTGCTCGATCTGGAACCCCTCAACCCGCTGAACCATCGTTGCAAGGCCGAGCTGTATCAGTTGACCGGGCGTTTATCTCAAAGCCGCGAGCCGCTGGAAAAGGCACTGGAACTGGCGCCAGACGACGCTGCCAATCTGGTGGCCATGGCGCAATTTCACCGCGCCAGCGGCAACTGGGGGCAAGCGCATGCGTTTGCCCGTCAGGCGTTGCAGGCATCCCCCGGTCATCCCGGTGCGGTCATCGTGATGGGGCATCTGCTGTTGCGCGAAGGGGACATCAGCGGCGCCCGGGAACACGCGATCTGGGCGTTGCAGGAAAATGCCAACAACGTTGCAGCGCTGCACCTGCTGACGGCGGTGAAAGCCCGCAGCAACCTGTTTCTCGGTGCCTGGTGGCGGTTCAATAGCTGGATGAACGAGCGCAGCGCGACCCGTGCGATCATTTTGCTGCTGGTCATGTTCGTGACATACCGCGTGGTGGTCATCACCCTCACGGCTCAGGGGCATCCGCAATTGGCGCAACTGATCGACTGGCTGTGGCTGGCCTTCGCCGCCTATACCTTCGCCGCCCCCCAGATATTCCGGCGTTTGCTGGAAAAAGAACTGGTGCAGGTCAAACTGTCGAAGGAATTCTGACGAACTGGCATCCTGCCCAGTTTCGAATGGTCATAATTGCGCTCATTGAATCAGCGACATTTATCAGAGGTTGTTCACATGGCATCTTTTTCGGACATGATCGAAAACATCACACCGGACATCTACGAAAGCCTGAAGCTGGCTGTGGAAATCGGCAAATGGTCCGATGGCCGCAAGCTGACCCAGGAGCAACGCGAGCTGTCCTTGCAGGCGCTGATTGCCTGGGAAGTGCGCAACGTGCCGGAAGAGCAGCGCATCGGCTACATGGGGCCGCAGGAATGCGCGTCCAAATCGGCGCCGATCCCCAATATCCTGTTCAAGTCGGATGCCATCCATTGATCGAGATTGGCCGAGGCTCCGTTAATAAAATGTCTGCGCGGCTCGATGCGGCGCAGGTGCAATATGCGTTTCGTCTGGGTGAGTCGGAAATTCCGGTCAACCCGCTGATCGGCAAGACCGTGCGCCTGGAGTACCTGGGTGCGATCCATTGCAGCCACTGCGGGCGACGCACCAAGACCAGCTTCAGTCAGGGCTATTGCTACCCGTGCATGCAGAAACTGGCGCAGTGCGACGTGTGCATCATGAGCCCGGAGAAATGCCATCACGACGAGGGCACCTGCCGTGAACCGGCGTGGGGCGAGCAGTTCTGCATGACGGATCATGTGGTCTACCTGGCCAACTCGTCGGGCGTGAAAGTGGGCATTACTCGCGCCACGCAATTGCCGACCCGCTGGCTCGATCAGGGTGCCAGTCAGGCGCTGCCGATCGTGCGGGTCGCCACGCGCCAGCAGTCCGGGTTCGTCGAAGACCTGTTTCGCGGTCAGGTGGCCGACCGCACCAACTGGCGCGCGCTGCTTAAAGGCGATGCGCCAGCGGTTGACCTGAGCGCCATTCGTCAGCAATTGTTCGCGTCTTGCGCCGACGGCCTGGTCGCGTTGCAGCAGCGCTTCGGCTTGCAGGCCATTCAGTTGCTCAATGACGTCGAACCGATCGAGATCCGTTATCCAGTCGAGGCGTATCCGACCAAGGTCGTCAGCTTCAACCTGGACAAGGACCCCATTGCCGAGGGCACGTTGCTGGGCATCAAGGGCCAGTACCTGATCTTCGACACTGGCGTGATCAATATTCGTAAGTACACGGCGTATCAGCTCGCCGTGCATCACTAAGGACAGCATCATGCGCACCGAACAGCCGAAAATGATCTACCTGAAGGATTACCAGGCGCCTGAGTACCTCATCGACGAGACGCACCTGACCTTCGAATTGTTCGACGACCACACCCTGGTGCACGCGCAATTGGTCATGCGTCGCAACCCTGAGCGTGGAGCTGGTTTGCCACCGCTGGTGCTCGACGGCCAGTTGCTGGAGCTGCTGTCGGTCAAACTGGCCGACGTGGACCTGACCCCGGGTGACTATGAACTGACCCCGGACAGCCTGACCGTCCAGCCCAAGTCCGAGAGCTTCACCCTCGATACCAGCGTGAAGATCCACCCGGAAACCAACACCGCGCTGGAAGGCCTGTACAAATCCAGCGGCATGTTCTGCACCCAGTGCGAGGCCGAGGGCTTCCGCAAGATCACCTATTACCTCGACCGCCCGGACGTGATGAGCAGCTTCACCACGACCGTGATTGCCGACAAACAGGACTTCCCGATCCTGCTGTCCAACGGTAACCCGGTTGACCACGGCCCTGAAGGCGAAGACCGCCACTGGATCACCTGGGAGGACCCGTTCAAGAAGCCTGCCTACCTCTTCGCATTGGTGGCCGGTGACCTGTGGTGCATCGAAGACACCTTCATCACCATGACAGAGCGCAAGGTGACCCTGCGCATTTACGTCGAGCAGGAAAACATCGACAAATGCCAGCACGCCATGGACAGCCTGAAGAAATCCATGCGCTGGGATGAAGAGGTCTACGGTCGTGAGTACGACCTGGACATCTTCATGATCGTGGCGGTCAACGACTTCAACATGGGCGCCATGGAGAACAAAGGCCTCAACATCTTCAACTCCAGCGCTGTGCTGGCTCGCGCCGAAACCGCGACCGACGCCGCGCATCAGCGGGTCGAGGCCATCGTCGCCCACGAATACTTCCACAACTGGTCGGGCAACCGCGTGACCTGCCGCGACTGGTTCCAGCTGTCGCTCAAGGAAGGCTTCACGGTGTTCCGCGACGCCGGTTTCTCCGCTGACATGAACTCGGCCACGGTCAAGCGCATTCAGGATGTGGCCTACCTGCGTACCCACCAGTTCGCCGAAGACGCTGGCCCCATGGCCCATGCCGTGCGCCCGGACAGCTTCATCGAGATCTCCAACTTCTACACCCTGACCGTGTACGAAAAGGGCTCGGAAGTGGTCGGCATGATCCACACCCTGCTGGGGGCCGAGGGCTTCCGGAAGGGCAGTGACCTGTATTTCGAGCGCCACGATGGCCAGGCCGTGACCTGCGACGACTTCGTCAAAGCCATGGAGGACGCCAACGGCGTTGACCTGACCCAGTTCAAGCGCTGGTACTCGCAGGCCGGTACGCCGCGTCTGGCGGTGACCGAGTCTTACGACGCCGCTGCCAATACCTACAGCCTGACCTTCCGCCAGACCGCGCCGACCACGCCGGGCCAGCCGGGGGACGAGAAAAAGCCGTTCGTGATCCCGGTGGCGCTGGGCCTGTTGAACCAACAGGGTCAGGAAATGCCGCTGCGCTTGCAGGGCGAATCTGCTGCTGTGGCCACTTCCCGCGTCATCGCTGTGAACGAAGCCGAGCAGACCTTCACCTTCGTGGACGTGGCCGAACAGCCGCTGCCGTCGCTGCTGCGGGGCTTCTCGGCGCCGGTCAAGCTGAGCTTCCCGTACAACCGCGACCAACTGATGTTCCTGATGCAGCACGACAGCGACGGTTTCAATCGCTGGGATGCCGGTCAGCAACTGTCGGTTCAGGTGTTGCAGGAACTGATTGCTCAACACCAGAAGGGCGAGCCATTGGTGCTGGATCAGCGTCTGATCACCGCATTGGGCACCGTGCTGGCCGACGACAGTCTGGATCAGGCCATGGTCGCCGAAATGCTCTCGCTGCCGGGTGAGGCTTACCTCACTGAAATCAGCGAAGTGGCCGATGTCGATGCCATCCATGCCGCTCGCGAGTTCGCCCGTCTGCAACTGGCCAACAGCCTGAGCGACGCGCTGTGGAAGCGTTATCAGGCCAACCGCGACGTGTCGAAGAACACAGCTTACGTGGCCGAGTCCGAGCACTTCGCCCGCCGTGCGCTGCAAAACATCGCGCTGTCTTACCTGATGCTCACTGGCAAGCCGGAAGTCTTGGCGGCGGCCATCGAACAATTCGACAGCGCCGACAACATGACCGAGCGCCTGACCGCGCTGGCGGTCCTGGTCAACTCGCCGTTCGAGGATGAGAAGGCCAAGGCCTTGGCGGTGTTCGCCGAACACTTCAAAGACGACGCGCTGGTCATGGATCAGTGGTTCAGTGTGCAGGCCGGCAGCACCTTGCCGGGCGGCCTTGAGCGCGTGAAGGCGTTGATGCAGCATCCGGCGTTCACGATGAAGAACCCGAATAAGGTGCGTGCGCTGATCGGTGCCTTCGCCGGGCAGAACCTGATCAACTTCCATGCGGCGGACGGCTCGGGCTATCGCTTCCTGGCGGACCTGGTCATCGAACTGAACGGCTTCAACCCGCAGATCGCCTCTCGCCAACTGGCCCCGCTGACCCGCTGGCGCAAGTACGACGACAAGCGCCAGGGCCTGATGAAAGGCGAGCTGGAGCGTATTCGTGCGTCCGGCCAACTGTCGCCGGACGTGTATGAAGTGGTGAGCAAAAGCCTGGCGTAATCACTGTCGGGCTTTAAAGAAGGGCCGTCCGTGCGAGCGGGCGGCCCTTTTTTGTGCCCCGCATGTCCCCGAGGGAGAGGGTGGTCGATACACCAATCCTTGTAGGAGCGCACGAGCCGATCGCGGCCTCGCGGGGCTCGTTCGCTCCTACGGATCGCCTTCGTCTAATTGCAGCCCGGACTGTCGTAGGCCATTTCCCATGTCTCGCGTTTAGCTTTCACACAGGATCACGGGATCCGACTGGCAGAAGCGTCCCGCCTCAACATTCATCCTTTCTCCGCTTGCTGAGTCGGCAAGTATCTCCTCAAACGAAAGGTGTGAAATTGCTCATGAAGGGACGGATAACGCTGGTGCTGCTGGGAATGGTCGCGGTAGGGCAGGAAGCTGCGGCGCAGGCGCATCTGACAAACGAGCAACGATTTCAGGTGGGCAGTGTAGAGATGAGCCTGGGTGTCGGGCTGCTGAACGGCAAATCCCATGAGAAGGTGTATGACGAAGGCGAGAAGCTCAGTCAGCTGAAGTGGGACCTCAAGCAGGTGCCCACCTTACATCTGGGGCTGGCGTACTACCCGCTGAACTGGCTGTCTCTGGAGGCGCGCGGCTGGACGCAAATCGCCAAGGGCAACGGGCATATGAAGGACTACGATTGGATGAATGGGGAGGACGAGGACTGGACTCACTATTCTGATCACCCCGATACCCGTGTGCAGAAAGCCTGGCAGGCGGAGGTCGGTGCAACGGCATGGGCGTTGAAGCTCGAGAACCTGGCGCTGGGCGTCATGCTGGGTTATCAACGCAGCGAGTTGGGCTGGCGGTCTCGTGGAGGACGGTTCAACTATTCCTCGGACGACGGATTTCGTGATCTTGTCGGTCAGTTTCCAGCCGGGTTGAAAACGATCACCTACGAACAGACCTACCAAACCCCGTACGTCGGGCTGGTGGCACTCTACACTTGGCGCGACTGGACCCTGGAAGGCCGGTTCAAACACAGCCAGTGGGTCAAGGCCAGCGATTACGACCAGCACCACCTGCGTAACCTGACGTTCGCCGGTAATAACGGCAACAGTGGACGCATGCAAAGCCTGGCGGTGGGCCTGGGCTGGCAAATCAATCCGGCTTTCTCCATCGAGGCCGACATCGATTATCAGGTCTATGCCGAGGCCAAGGGGAGCATGCGGGTCAACGACTTAAGCAGCGGCGAAACGAGCTATTACAGTGGCGATGTGGGTTCGCAATCCTCCAGAACCGTGGTGTCCAGCCTGGCGGTGAATTACCGGTTTTGAATTCGCTCCCACAGGTTTCAACCGCTTAGGGCCTTGAGTACGATCAATCCGTCACTCACCTCGGTACACACAACCGCTGGTGCAGGTCTCGTGGATACGAATGGCCGACAGCTCAGGCAGCAGTGGCTTCAATTCATTCCAGATCCACTTCACCAAAACCTCGCTGGTCGGGTTTTCCAGACCGGGGATGTCGTTGAGGTAGTTGTGATCCAGACGCTCATACAGCGGCTTGAAAATGGTCTTGATTTCGGAGAAATCGCGGATCCAGCCGGTGTGCGGATCAGGTTCGCCCTGCAGGTAGATGGCCACTTTGAACGAGTGGCCATGCAGACGACCGCACTTGTGGCCTTCCGGGACGTGGGGCAGGCGGTGGGCGGATTCGAAGGTAAATTCTTTGAAGATTTCCACGGTATTCAGGGCCTTGAAAGGTGGCGATCGCCAGGGCGAAAAAATGCAGGTGGCGAGTTTATCAGCATTGGCCGCGCAACGGGCAGGCGGAACCTGACCGCTCGGTTAAAACACGCTGTTAGATCAGCGGTTCAAGACGGTCGGCCAGGCGGCCACTGTCGGCCAGCTCCAGAAATTCGTCGCCCATGCGTCGACTCTCTTCCATTGCGGTTCGCCAGTACTGTTGACGCGCGCTGTCCTGACCCATGAAGCGCTTGAAATCGCTGCGGTCCGGCAGCTTGCCGTGGGGCAGCGCAGCCAGATAATCCCGTGACGGGGCCAGCAGCAGGACGTCCTGCAAGCGACCCTGATCGCCGCGCCGCCAAGGCAGGGCCTTGTCGAACCAACCGGGGATGACTTTGTCGGTAAAGTGCGGGTAGAGCACGATGTCGCTGCCGCTGTAGGGCAGGTCCAGGTGGTAATCCAGCAGGCCGCCGTCGCGAAACGTGCCGGGGCCGACGCCAGGGATGTCCATGACGCCTTGCATCACCATCGGAATGGAACCTGAAGCCAGCAGCGACTGACGCAAGTTGGCGGTGTCCAGTGGCAGACAGCGGGAGGGAAAATCCGTCAACGCGGACAGCGGGGGCGCTTGCCGTGCGTCGTGCATGATCAGGCGCTCGAAATGCCGCGACAGGCGGGAGCGGCTCAGAAGGTTGTTGGCGATCACCGAGCCAAGGCCCAGGCCCAGCCCGCCGCGATGATCCCGCGCCAGCAGGCCGTGGCTTTTGACGATCATGATGTTGAGGCGATAAAGGGGGTGGCTGAGCACGCTGGCGTCGCGGCCTTGCAACAGGTCGTCGAGCATTTTCGTGCAGCTCTGGCTGACTTCAGCCATGGTCACGCCCTTGGCAAAACTCTGCTCGTTGTAGAGCCGCCCCAACAGCTCGATGCCGGCCACGGGATCGGGAAGGCAGGCGCTGGCGAAGCGCCAAGAGCCAATGGACGCGCCAATCAGCGCACGCTCGCGAGGCGCACGCGGCAGCCAGTCACCGAACAGCGCCAGGTCCAGCCCCTGAATCCCCAATGCTTTTGGCCCGCCTGCTGCACCGGGGATAATGCCGACATCGGCCGGTGACAGCCCGCGCTCGCGAATTCGCGTCATGGCGCGTTTGCCCGCCTTGAGGGTCAGGGCGGGGCGTTTGATCTGAATGGCGGTCATGAAAGCTCCGGGGATAAACGACGGCAGATTATAGCCGCAGACCAGAAAATGAAGCGGCGTCTGTGATGATGGCATCTAGCCAGAAAATTCAGCTTCAATTAAGTTCGAGCGTTTATCGTAAGTCCCGTCAACCCAACGAATGAAACGGAGACTTCCCATGAACACATTCACTGTCTTTTTTGCCGCTTCTGCCCTGCTCGCCACAGCCGGTTACGCTCAGGCCCGGGATCTTGGCCCCGATGAGGCGCTGCGTCTGCGAGATGCGGGTACTATTCAGTCTTTCGAGAAACTCAACGCAGCGGCGCTGGTCAAGCACCCGAATGCCACCATCACCGAAACCGAGCTGGAACAGGAATATGGCAAATACGTTTATCAGGTCGAGCTGCGCGATGCCAAGGGCGTCGAGTGGGACGTCGAACTGGACGCCGTTAACGGGCAAGTGCTCAAAGACCACCAGGACACCTGATGATCACGCCTAAACGTCCCGGCGAGCGCTTCGTCTATGGCCTGCTGGCCACGTCCGCTGTCTTGCTCTGCACCGTGTGTGTCGCGCGTGATCTGGATCAGGACGAAGCGCTCAAATTGCGTCAGCAAGGTGTGATTCTGCCGTTGGAGCAGTTCATCGAGCAGGCGCTGGGGCGTTACCCCGGCTCGAAGCTGCTGGAAGCCGAACTGGAAGAAAAACACGATGTGCTGGTCTACGAAATCGAGTTGCTGACCCACGATCACGTGGTTCGCGAATTGAAGTTCGATGCGAAGGACAGTCGCCTGCTCGAAGACAAGGAAGATGATTGATGCGGCTGTTATTGGTTGAAGACAACGTGCCCCTGGCGGACGAGCTGGTCAGTGCCTTGAGCCAGGGGTACGCCGTCGATTGGCTTGCGGATGGGCGCGACGCGATTCACCAGGGGGCGAGCGAGCCTTACGATCTCATCGTACTGGACCTCGGTTTGCCGGGGGTGCCCGGCCTTGAGGTGCTACAAAAGTGGCGTGCGGACGGCCTGTCGACTCCGGTTCTGGTGTTGACCGCCCGCGGTTCCTGGGCCGAACGGATCGAAGGCCTGAAGGCCGGTGCCGACGATTACCTGACCAAGCCCTTTCACCCGGAAGAACTGCAATTGCGCATTCAGGCGTTGTTGCGTCGCGCACGGGGGTTGGCCAACCAGCCGAAACTCGAAGCTGCCGGGCTGCATCTGGATGAGGGGCGGCAGTGCGTCACCCGTGATGGCGAAGACATTCAACTGACGGCCGCTGAATTCCGTCTGTTGCGCTACTTCATGTTGCACCCTGAGCAGATTCTCTCCAAAAGCCATCTGGCCGAGCATTTGTACGACGGCGAAAACGAGCGCGATTCCAACGTCATCGAAGTGCACGTGAACCACCTGCGGCGCAAGCTGGGGCGTGCCGTGGTGGAGACCCGTCGTGGTCAAGGTTATCGGTTTGGCGGGAGTGGAGGGTGAGGTCGATCCAGAGACGTTTGAGCCTGGGACTGATCAGCGTCTTGCTGATCATCGGTCTGGTGCTGGCACAGATCAGCCTGTGGCTGTTCGAAGTCGGCCTGCAACGCTATCTGGAATCCGGACTGCGCAATGACGCCGAATCGCTCTTGGTGGCCATCGTTCGCGGCCCGGCCGGGCTGCAACTGGACGAACGCCGGCTTTCGTCGGGCTATCAACGCCCTTATTCGGGTCATTATTTTCGAATTGATTTCGACGACGGTCACTGGCGTTCGCGTTCGTTATGGGATCTTGAACTGCCACAACCTGACGAAGCCGGCCTGCACGCCGATCTGAAACTGGCGAAAACCCGACAGTCGTTGTTGCTGCTGCATGCCGAGTACCGCAAGTTCGGTCAGACGATTGCCATCACCGTCGCACAGGATTACACACCCGTAAAAGCCAGCTTCGCTCTGGTGCAGCGCATCGGACTGGCGTTGGGGCTGGCGGGGTTGATTCTGATTCTGATACTGCAACGTGTCACGGTCCGGCGCGCCTTGCGCCCATTGGATCGGGCGCGGGAGCAGATTCAGCAATTGCAACAGGGCCAGCGTTCGCACCTCGATGAAGAGGTGCCGCTTGAGCTGGAACCGTTGGTGGCGCAGATCAACCATTTGCTGGCCCACACCGAAGACAGCCTCAAGCGCTCGCGCAACGCGTTGGGCAATTTGGGCCACGCGCTAAAGACCCCGCTCGCGGTGCTGATGAGTCTGGCTCAAGGTCAGAAGCTGGCGCAGCATCCACAACTTCAGGCCACGCTGCGTGACCAGTTGCAGCAGATTCAGCAGCGTCTGGAGCGTGAGTTGAATCGCGCGCGATTGTCAGGGGATGCCTTGCCTGGCGTGCGATTCGACTGCGACGCCGAGTTGCCGGTGCTGTTTTCCACTGTGCAGATGATCCATGGCGAGCATCTGGAGCTGAAAAATCATGTCGGTCAGGGCCTCGTCTTGCCGTGGGACCGCGAAGACCTGCTCGAACTGCTCGGCAACTTGCTGGATAACGCCTGTAAATGGGCCGACAGCGCGGTGTGCCTGAACATCTCTCAAACGCCTGAGGGCTATTGCCTGCTGATCGACGACGACGGCCCCGGTATTCCCGAGTCACAACGTGAAAACGTGCTCGGTCGCGGCAATCGGCTGGATGAACAGGTGACAGGTCATGGCCTTGGGCTGGGTATCGTCAAGGACATCGTCGAGTCCTGGGATGGGCGCATTCAACTGCTGGACAGTCCGCTGGGCGGGTTGCAGGTGCGTATCGATCTACCCGAAAGACAACGACCGCATTAATGACATCGGCCTTTTCTCTTTTCTTGTAGCCGTGCTGCTACGACCAGCGGCCAGGATTGTGATCGAACCCTCAACTTTCGCGCTGCCGCGCCGTTAACCGATAAGGAGCCCATCGAGGCAACGCACACAATAATAAAGGGTCACGATACCTATGCGGCTAAATCTGAAAGCCAAAGTCCTGTCGCTCGCCGTGCTACCGGTGTTGCTGTTCGCGCTGATCATCAGTGTCAGCACGGTCGTCATGCTGCGCCAGCAGGCGGATCGGGAAGTCGAAGAAACCCGCCAGCACCTGCTCTCGGAAGCCAAGGCCACGTTGCAAAGCTACGTCGCAGTGGCCATGGGCACCATCAAGCCGTTGTACGACGCGTCGGCACCGGGCGACATGGAGGCCCGCGCTCAGGTCATCAAAATGCTCTCGCAGGTCAAGTACGCCAAAGATGGCTACTTCTTCGGCTACGACTCCCAAGCCGTGCGGCTGTTCAAGGGCGACAGCCCGGACGGCATCGGCAAAAGCTTCAAGGATGCTCGTGACCCAAATGGCGTGTACGTCAACAGCGGTTTGGTCGAAGTCGCGAAAGCAGGCACCCATTACCTGGAATACTCCTCGCCATTACCCGGTTCCAACGAGCTGGTGCCCAAGCTCGGATACTCCGAATACCTCGCCAAATGGGACATGGCCGTCGGCTCTTCGGTGAATCTGGACAACATCGACGCCAAGGTGGCCGAGGTGCGCAAGGCGGTCGCCGAGCGCATGACGGACATGTTGATCAGCATCATCGGCATCGCATTGGTGGTGCTGGTGATCATCACGATCATCGGTGTCTGGATCGCAGGCAGCATTCTGCGTCCACTGCGCCTGATGAAAGCCAATCTGGATGACATCGCCGCAGGGGAGGGCGACTTGACCCGCCGCCTGACCGTGACCTCACAGGACGAACTGGGTGAACTGGCGGGTTCTTTCAACCGTTTCGTCGACAAGATCCACAGCCTTGTGCGGCAGATTGCGGACATGACCTCGCAACTGACGCGGCTGGTGGGCGAGGTGACGGACCAGGCACAACGCTCCGAGCAGGCCATGGAGCGTCAGCGTCACGAAACCGATCAAGTGGCGACGGCGATCAATCAGATGTCCGCCGCCGCTCAGGAAGTGGCCAAGAGCGCGCAGGGCGCTTCGATCGCCGCTCAGCAAACCGACGAAGAAGGTCAGGCTGCAAAACGGGTGGTCGATGGCAGCATTCAGCAGATTCATGCATTGGTGAACGACATCCGCCACAGCGGTTCCTCGCTGGACAGTTTGCAGAATGACGTGACGTCCATCGTTGGCGTGCTGGGGGTGATTCGTTCGATTGCCGAGCAGACCAACCTGCTCGCCCTCAACGCCGCCATTGAGGCCGCGCGGGCAGGGGAGGCCGGTCGCGGTTTTGCCGTGGTGGCCGATGAAGTTCGGGCGCTGGCCAGCCGCACCCAGCAAAGTACCCAGGAAATTCAGGGCATGATCGATCGCCTGCAACAGGGCACGCAGGGGGCGGTGGCTGCAATGCGTCGCTCCAGTGAGGCGGGTGATGGCACCTCGGCGCGGGCTAACGAGGCGGGCGCGTCGCTGGACACCATCGGCCATTTGATCGGCACCATCAACTCGATGAACGCGCAGATCGCCAGCGCCGCAGAAGAACAGACGGCTGTCGCTGAAGAGATCAACCGCAGCGTGCATCAGATCGCCGTCGCCGTGGAAAGCGTGGCCGACGAAACCCGACACAGCGCCACGACGTCCCGCAGCCTGACCGACCTCAACCATCGCCTCGGCCAACTGGTCGGGCAATTCCGCATCTGATGTGATAACGGCGGGCCGCAACGGCCCGTCATTCGTTTATCCCTCCCCTGTCTCACCCGCTTTACAGGCGGCACTCCTGCCACGATTGGCGGACTAACGTTCAGGCCGCGGCTTGGCGGCGCTCGATGACATGGAAGAGACATGAACGAAACCGCGCTGCAAAACAAAACCCTGATGCTGCTTCTGGTGTTGGTCACCGTTGCGTTCATCTGGATTCTCCTGCCGTTCTACGGCGCCGTGTTCTGGGCGGTGATCCTGGGCATCATCTTCGCCCCCCTGCAACGACGGTTTCTGGCGCGCTTTGGCTGGAAACGCAATGCAGTCTCGCTGTGCACGTTGCTGGTCTGCCTGCTGATCGCCATTTTGCCGGTGATCATCATTAGCATGCTGATGGTTCAAGAGGGCGCCGCGTTGTACCGCAATGTTGAAAGCGGCCAACTGGACATCCCCAAATACCTGGCCGAATTCAAGGCGGTCCTGCCTGTCTCGATGCAGCATTGGCTCGACCGTCTGGGTCTGGGCGACTTCAACGGGCTGCAAGACAAGATCTCCAAAGCAGCGATGCAAGGCAGCCAATACCTGGCGACTCAAGCGTTCAGTTTCGGGCAGGGTACGTTCGATTTTGTGGTGAGCTTTTTCATCATGTTGTACCTGTTGTTTTTCTTCCTGCGCGACGGCCCGGAGCTGGTGCGGCGGATTCGCGCGGCGATTCCGCTGGCCGAGCCACAGAAGCGTCGCTTGCAATTGAAATTCACCCGTGTGGTGCGGGCGACGGTGAAGGGCAATGTGGTGGTAGCGGTCACGCAGGGGGCGTTGGGCGGTTTGATCTTCTGGGTGCTCGACATTCCCAGTGCGCTGCTGTGGGCAGTGGCGATGGCGTTTCTTTCATTGCTGCCAGCGGTGGGGGCGGGGATCGTCTGGGCGCCGGTGGCGGTGTACTTCCTGGTCAGCGGGATGGTCTGGCAGGGCGTGGTGCTGGGGCTGTTCGGGGTGTTTGTGATCGGGTTGGTGGATAACGTCTTGCGGCCGATTCTGGTGGGCAAGGACACGCGCATGCCGGATTACCTGATTTTGATTTCGACGCTGGGCGGGATGGCGGTATTCGGGCTGAACGGGTTCGTGATCGGGCCGATGATTGCGGCGTTGTTCATGTCGACGTGGGGGTTGTTTACCAGCGCCAAGAAGGCAGTGCGGTTGCCGGGGTGAGCAAGCCTGCTCATCCTCTTGGGACGCGTCCGGCGGAGCTTGTGCAACCCTGTGGGAGCCGGCCGGGCGGCGCTCCGTTTGCTGGCGAATGAGGTGCATAAACACCCAAAACCAACCCATAAAAAAGCCCCGCTAAAAAGCGGGGCTCTTTACATCTCAGCCAACCATCACAGCCCGGCGTGCTGCACCAGAGTAAGCAACGGCTGTGGATACACACCGAGGAAGAACGCCAACAGCGTAATCCCCAACAGCATCACACCACCTGCACGCTGCGCCCAGTTGAACGGGGCATCGTGGCGCTGGATCTTCGAGTCTTGCAGATACAGCGTCACCATCACGCGCAGATAGTAGAACACGCCAATGGCGCTACCCACGACCAGCGAACCGGTCAACCACCACAAGTGTGCTTCCACGCCGGTCGCGATGATGTAGAACTTGCCGATGAAGCCGGTGGTCAGCGGGATACCCGCCAGCGAGAGCATCATCACGGTCAGTACGGCGGTCAGGTACGGACGACGCCAGAACAGACCCCGGTACTCGAACATCGCATCCGCATCGCGACCGCTATATGGCGACGACATCAGGGTGATCACGCCGAACGCACCCAGGCTGGTCAGCACGTAGGTCACCAGATAGACGCTGATGGCCTCGACCGCCATGCCTTTGCTGGCAACCATCGCGATCATCATGTAACCGAAGTGGGCGATGGACGAGTAACCCAGCAGACGCTTGAGATTGTTCTGGGTCAGGGCCAGCAGGTTACCGATCAGGATCGACGCCACGGCGATGACCGACATGACATCGGTCAGCACGCCACTGGTAGCCGCCGGGGAGATCTGGAACAGGCGAACCAGCACACCGAACACCGCGACCTTGCTGGCGGTGGCGAGGAACGCCGCCACCGGGGCAGGGGCGCCTTCATACACGTCAGGGGTCCACAGGTGGAACGGTACCAGCGACAGCTTGAAGCCCAGGCCGATCAGCATCATGCCCAGACCCAGGCTGGCCATCTGGCTTGGCATGCCGGTCGCGGCGATGGCCTTGCCGATTTCGCCGAAGCCCAGGCTACCGGCATCGGCATACAACAGGGCCATACCGAACAGCAGGAACGCGGAACCTGCGGCGGACAGCACCATGTACTTGATACCGGCTTCCAGCGAACGCTTGTTGAAGAACGCGTAGGCGACCAGACCGTAGACCGGTACCGACAGCAGTTCCAGACCAATGAACAAGCCCGCCAGGTGTTGCGCGGCGACCAGCACCATGCCGCCGGCAGCGGCCATCAGGATCAGCAGGTAAAGCTCTTCACGGTTGCCCGGATAACCTGCCTTGCCTTCACCCATGTAGGCGTGTGCCAGCGTGACGCAGGCCAGGGTCGAGACCAGGATGATGCCGATGTAGAGCAGGGCGAAGCTGTCGATCTGCAGCAGGGGCGTGACCACCAGCGGCGCGACCTTCAAGGCCGGGTAAATCGACAACAGGGCCAGGTTGAGTCCCGCCACAGTGAGCAGGAACGATTGCGAGTGACTGCGACGCCATGCGATGCCCAGCATCACCACTACAACGGTGAGGCTGGTGATCAGCAGCGGCGCCAGCGCGATAAAGTGTTGAATCGTCAGGTCCATAGCGCTCTTACCGGGCCGAAGCGAGTTGAGTGAAGGCAGTGCCAAGCCATTGCTGCACGCCATGCATGGTCGCCGAGGAGGTGTCGAGGACCGGCTGCGGGTAGACACCCAGCAGGACCAGCAGCACCGCCAGGCCCAGCACCATGATCAGTTCACGACCTTCCATGCCACGGTAGATTTCTTCGGTTTTTGCAGGGCCGAAATAGGCACGGTGGATCATGATCAGCGAGTAGACCGAACCGAACACCAGACCGGAAGTGGCGATGGCGGTGATCCACGGAGCGCTGACGAAAGTACCGATCAGGATCAGGAACTCGCCGACGAAGTTACCGGTACCAGGCAAGCCCAACGAAGCGGCTGCAAAGAACAGGCTGATGGCCGGCAGGTAAGCGATCTTGTTCCACAGGCCGCCCATCTCGCGCATGTCACGGGTGTGCAGGCGCTCGTACAGTTGACCACTGAGGATAAACAGTGCAGCGGCGGACAGACCGTGAGCCAGCATCTGAACCACGACACCTTGCAAGGCTTGCTGGCTGCCGGAGTAGATACCGATCAGCACGAAGCCCATGTGCGAGACGCTGGAAAACGCGATCAGGCGCTTGATGTCGGTTTGAGCGAAAGCCAGGAAGGCACCGTAGAAGATGCCGATCAGGCCGAGGATCATCGCGATCGGTGCGAACTCTGCCGAGGCGTTCGGGAAGAGCGGCAGGGCAAAACGCAGCAGGCCATACGCAGCGGTTTTCAGCAGGATACCCGCCAGGTCCACGGAACCTGCAGTCGGTGCCTGAGCGTGAGCATCAGGCAACCAGGAGTGCAGCGGCACGATGGGCAGTTTCACCGCGAAGGCGATGAAGAAGCCCAGCATCAGGATGTACTCGGTGCCAGGGGCCAGTTTGGTCTTCAGCAGGTCGGCGTACGCGAAGGTGATCACGCCGGTCTGATTGAAGTGCACCAGCACCAGACCCAGGATCGCCACCAGCATGATCAGGCCGCTGGCCTGAGTGAAGATGAAGAACTTGGTCGCGGCATAGATACGGGTTTTCTTGCCATCCGCCGAGCTGTGACCCCAGAGCGCGATGAGGAAGTACATCGGCACCAGCATCATTTCCCAGAAGAAGAAGAACATGAACAGGTCGATGGCCAGGAACACGCCAACGACACCGCCCAGGATCCACATCAGGTTCAGGTGGAAGAAACCGACGTTACGCTGGATCTCTTTCCAGGAGCAGAGTACCGAGAGGATACCCAGCAGGCCGGTCAGCAGAATCATCAGCAGCGACAGGCCATCGAGGGCCAGGTGCACGCTGATACCGAAGCGCTGGATCCACTGGGCCTTGAATTCAAGGGCCCAGCTCGGGTCGGCGCCCGGGGTTGGTGCGTAGGTGTACGTACCGGTCAGCCACAGCCACAGGCCCAGGGCCGTCAGCAGAGACATAGTCAGCAGCGCAATCCAGCGCGGCAGGGTAGGGCCGAAGCGCTCACCTTGCCAGCACAGCAGGCCGCCGATGAAGGGGATCAGGATTAGCCAAGGCAGAATCATGACGGGCTCAATTCCTTTCGCAAAGTCGCAAGGTTCATGTCAGATCGACTCATCAGACCAGCACAATCGCGCCAAGCACCAGTACGGCACCTGCGGCGATGGAAGCGGCGTACCAGCGCAGCTGACCGGTTTCGGTACGGCTCATCAGGCTGTTACCGGCCTTGGCCAGACGCGGGATCACACCGATGGTGTGGTCGAGCGGATCGCTACGCAGAATGCGGCTGATGGCCAGATAAGGCTTGACGAACAGCACGTCGTAAACCCAGTCGAAACCCCATGCCGCGAACCACCAGGCGGACAGGAAACGACCCGGACCGCTGTTGGCGATGGCCGTCACCAGACGACGCTTGCCAAGGAACAGCAGGGCGGACAGCAGGATACCGGCCAGGGCGATGGCGCCCGAGGCAATTTCCAGGCTGTGCTTGGCTTCGCCGCCTGCATGACCCGCGCTTTCCGGCAGCACGCCGGCCAGTGGCGGATGAATCCAGGCACCGATGAAGGTCGACAGCACGATCAGCA
This sequence comes from Pseudomonas sp. NPDC088444, assembly GCF_044900175.1. NCBI lineage: Bacteria > Pseudomonadati > Pseudomonadota > Gammaproteobacteria > Pseudomonadales > Pseudomonadaceae > Pseudomonas > Pseudomonas sp. NPDC088444. The sequence goes on along the minus strand of NZ_JBJDNK010000001.1, from coordinate 492,193 downwards.
CGCCCAACGGCAACCAGTGGGAAATCCCGTGGCCAGCGTGAGCTTCGGTCTTCGCTTCGCCGTGGAAGGCGATGAAGATCAGGCGGAAGGTGTACAGCGAGGTCATGAACGCACCGACCAGACCTGCATAAAGCAGATATTGATGGCCGCTTGCGAAGGCTTCCCAAAGAATTTCGTCTTTGGAGTAGAAACCTGCAGTCAGGATCGGCAAGGCCGCCAACGCTGCGCCGCCGACGATGAAGCTGGTGTAGGCCAGAGGCAGCTTTTTCCACAGGCCGCCCATCTTGAAGATGTTCTGCTCGTGATGGCAGGCCACGATCACCGCACCGGAGGCCAGGAACAGCAGGGCCTTGAAGAATGCGTGGGTCATCAGGTGGAAAATCGCCCCTTCCCAGGCACCTACACCCAGCGCCAGGAACATGTAGCCGATCTGGCTCATGGTCGAGTAGGCGAGGATGCGTTTGATGTCGGTCTGGACCAGCGCTGCGAAACCGGCCAGCACCAGCGTGATACCGCCAACGATGCCGACCAGGTGCAGAATGTCCGGCGCCAGGGCGAACAGGCCGTGAGTACGGGCGATCAGGTAGACGCCCGCGGTCACCATGGTCGCGGCGTGGATCAGTGCCGAGACCGGGGTAGGACCGGCCATCGCGTCTGCCAGCCAGGTTTGCAGCGGCAGTTGCGCGGATTTACCGACCGCACCGCCCAGCAGCATCAGGGTCGCCAGCACGATCCAGAAATCGCCGACCTTGAAGTGTTGAGGTGCACGAACCAGCAGTTCCTGAATGTTCAGCGTGCCCAGCTGCTGGAACAGGATGAACAGGCCGATGGCCATGAACACGTCGCCGATGCGGGTCACGATGAAGGCTTTCAATGCGGCGTTGCCGTTGGCGCGGTTGCTGTAATAGAAACCGATCAACAGGTACGAGCACAGGCCCACGCCTTCCCAACCGAAGTAGATGAACAGCAGGTTGTCGCCCAGGATCAGGAACAACATGCTGGCAATGAACAGGTTGGTGTAGGAGAAGAAACGTGAGTAACCGTCTTCACCGCGCATGTACCACGAGGCGAACAGGTGAATCAGGAAGCCGACGCCGACCACCACACCGAGCATGGTGATGGACAGGCCATCGACATACAGGGCGAAGTTCGGATCGAAGCCGTCCACCGACATCCAGCGCCACAGCACCAGGGTCAGGTGGCCACCTTCCGGCGGCGCCACGTTGAATTGCCAGATCACGTAGGCAGCGACGATGGCCGACAGGCCAATGGAGCCGACGCCGACGAGGGCGGACAGGTTTTCCGACCACTTGCCGCGCGAGAACGACAGCAGCAGGAAGCCGATCAGAGGGAATACGAAAGTCAGAAAGAGTAGGTTCATCCGCGCATCTCGCTGGCAGCGTCGATATCGAGAGTGTGGAAGCGGCGATACAGTTGCAGCAGGATCGCCAGGCCAATACTGGCTTCGGCGGCGGCAAGACTGATCACCAGAATGAACATCACTTGCCCGTCAGGCTGCGCCCAGCGGCTGCCCGCGACCACGAAGGCCAGGGCGGCAGAGTTCATCATCACTTCCAGGCTCATCAACACGAACAGAATGTTGCGGCGTACCAACAGGCCCGCCAGGCCGAGGCAGAACAGGACACCGGCAACCGCCAGACCATGTTCAAGAGGGATAGCTGAGTGCATGGGTTTACTCCTTCGCCTCGTTGCGGCCGACGTGGAACGCGGTCACGGCTGCGGCGAGCAGCAGCATCGACGCGAGTTCGACAACCAGCAGGTAAGGGCCGAACAGGCTGACGCCAACGGCCTTGGCATCCACCGTGGTGTGGCCGATACCGGCACCGGTGGAGTGGGCGAACAGCATGTAGATCAGCTCGGCCAGCAACAGGCCGCACAACAGGATCGGACCCAGCCAGATGCCGGGTTTGAGCCAGGCACGTTCCTGCTGAACCGAGGCCGGGCCCAGGTTCAGCATCATCACCACGAACACGAACAGCACCATGATGGCGCCCGCGTAAGCGATCACTTCCAGGGCACCGGCGAACGGCGCGCCGAGGCTGAAGAAGGTCATGGCCACAGCGATCAGCGAGATGATCAGGTAGAGCAGGGCGTGCACCGGGTTCGTGTGCGTCACCACCCGCAGGGTGGAGACCACGGCGATACCGGATGCGAAATAGAAAGCGAATTCCATCTTTCTTCCTTTAAGGCAGCAAGCTCTTGACGTTGATTGGCTCGGCTTCGTTCTGTGCAGCGCCTTTCGGCTTGCCAGCGATGGCCATACCCGCAACGCGGTAGAAGTTGTAATCAGGGTTCTTGCCGGGGCCGGAGATCAGCAGATCTTCTTTCTCGTACACCAGATCCTGACGTTTGAACTCGGCCATTTCGAAATCCGGCGTGAGCTGGATCGCGGTGGTCGGGCAGGCTTCTTCACAGAGACCGCAGAAGATGCAACGCGAGAAGTTGATGCGGAAGAAGTCCGGGTACCAGCGACCGTCTTCGGTCTCGGCTTTCTGCAGCGAGATGCAACCGACCGGGCACGCCACGGCGCACAGGTTGCAGGCCACGCAGCGCTCTTCGCCGTCGGGGTCGCGGGTCAGGACGATGCGACCACGGTAGCGTGGCGGCAGGTAAACCGGTTCTTCCGGATATTGCAGGGTGTCACGCTTGCGGAAACCATGGCCGAAGATCATGACCAGGCTGCGCAGCTGGGTACCGGTACCCTTAACGATGTCACCAATATATTTGAACATGGGTCAGATCCTCACTGAGCCGCCAGGACGACCGCAGCGGTCACCAGCAAATTGATCAGGGTCAGTGGCAGGCAGAACTTCCAGCTGAAATCCATCACCTGGTCATAACGCGGACGCGGGATGGAGGCGCGCAGCAGGATGAACAGCATGATGAAGAACGCGGTTTTCAGAACGAACCACATGAACGACAGTTGCGGCAGGATGTTGAACGGACCGTGCCAGCCACCGAAGAACAGGGTCACCAGCAACGCCGAAATCAGGATGATGCCGATGTACTCACCGACGAAGAACATGCCCCATTTCATGCCGGCGTATTCAATGTGGTAACCGTCGGCCAGTTCCTGTTCCGCTTCCGGCTGGTCGAACGGGTGACGGTGAGTCACGGCCACGCCAGCGATGAAGAAGGTACAGAAGCCGAAGAACTGCGGAATGATGAACCACAGGTGGTCGGCCTGGTACTGCACGATGTCGCCCATGTTGAACGAGCCAACCTGCACGATGATGCCCATCAGGGACAGGCCCAGGAACACTTCGTACGACACGGTCTGGGCCGACGCACGCAAGCTGCCCAGCAGGGCGTACTTGTTGTTCGACGACCAGCCTGCGAACAGCACCGCATAGACCGACAGACCGGCCATGGCGAAGAAGAACAGCAGGCCGATGTTCAGGTCAGCGACCACCCAGGTCTGGGTGACCGGGATGATCGAGAACGAGATCAGCAATGCACTCATGGCCACGACCGGCGCCAGGGTGAAGATCATGCGATCGACGAAGGGCGGGTTCCAGTCTTCCTTGAAAAACATCTTCAGCATGTCCGCGGCGATCTGGAACATGCCGAACGGGCCGACGCGGTTGGGACCGTACCGGTCCTGCCACCAGCCCAGCAGGCGACGCTCGACGAAGCTGAGCAGCGCGCCGCAGACCACCACGGCGAGCAGCACCACGATGGCCTTGAGCACGGCAATGATCGAGTCGATCACTTCAGGGGTAAACCACGTCATTGCGCTGCCTCCTGCAGACCGTCAACGGTTTTCCCGGCCAGTGCCGGAGGAATGCCCGCCAGACCCGATGGCAGTGCCACCAGACCCGCGCCCAACTCTTCGTTGATGCGCAGTGGCAGACGCAGGGTCTGACCGGCAACGTTCAGGCTGAGCAGGGCACCGTCGTTGACGCCCAGACGATCCGCTTCGGACTTGGCCAGCGAAACGTAGGCTTCAGGGATGCGCTCTTGCACCGGTGCGGCTTTGGAGGAGTTCTCCTCGCTGCCGAACAGGTGGAAGAACGGCACCACTTGCCAGGTCCCTTGGGCCGGGGAGAAGGCGCGCGGCACGCTGGCGAACCAGCCCAGTTTGTCGCCGCTGCTTTCGATCAGGCGCACGCCTGGATCGCCAGCGCGCAGGTGACCACCGACTTCGTCCTGGAACTTGTTCCACGCTTGTGGGGAGTTCCAGCCCGGCGACCAGGCGAACGGCACTTGAGAGCGCGGTTCGGCGGAGCCCGAGTAACCTTCCATCGAGAAGGCGAATGCCGAGTCTTTGTCTTGCGGGGTGCGCGGTTCGTGGACGCTGATGTTGGCGCGCATGGCGGTCCGGCCGCTGTAACGCAGTGGTTCGCGGGCCAGTTTCAGGCCTTTGATGCGGAACGCAGCAGAAGGCGCAGCGCCGACGATACCGGCCAGTTGTGCATTGCTCGCGGCACAGGCTTCGGTGACGTGGTCCAGTTGCGTCCAGTCTACCGGCTTGTTCAGCAGGGTGGCGCGCAGGGCGTGCAACCAGCGCCAGCCTTCATGGATCTGAATGCTCGCGTCCAGGTAGGTCGGGTCGTAGACCTGGAAGAAGCGCTGGGCCCGGCCTTCCTGGCTGACCAGCGTACCGTCGCCTTCCGCGAAGCTGGCAGCAGGCAGCACCAGATCGGCGCGATCAGTGGTCGCGGTCTTCTGATGGTCAGCGACGATCACCACTTTCGCGGCGTTCAGTGCAGCTTCCACCTTGGCGGCGTCGGTGCGGGTGAACAGGTCGTTTTCCAGCACGACGATGGCGTCTGCTTTGCCCGAGATCACTTGATCCAGCGCCGCATCCACCGAGTCACCACCGAACAGGGTCAGGCCCATGCTGTTGGCTTCAGGGATGATCAGGCTCAGGGAGCCGTTCTTGTCGCGCAGCTTCAGGGCTTTGGCGATGTTGGCAGCGGCTTCGATCAGCGCCTTGGAGCCCAGCGAGGCACCGGAGACGATCAACGGACGCTTGGCTTCCAGCAGGGCGGCGGCGATGCGCTGAGCCAGTTCCAGCGCTTCGCTGTCCAGACCGGTCACGGCCGGGGCGCTCGGGTCGATGGCATGAGCCACGGCGAAACCGATGCGGGCCAGATCATCCGGCGCGGCGTGTACGCATTCTTCGGCGATGTCGTCCAGACGGGTTTCCGCCAGGCTGGCGATGAACAGCGGGTTCAGCTCGTGCTGACCGATGTTCTTGACGGCGGCGTCGAGCCATGGCTGGACTTTCATCGCAGCGGCCATGTCTTCGGCCTTGTTCTTGACCGATTGACGCAGGCTCAGGGCCATGCGCGCGGCAGTCTGGGTGACGTCTTCGCCGAGGATGAACACAGCGTCATGCTCTTCGACTTCACGCAGGGTCGGGATCGGCAGCGGGCTGTCTTTCAGGACCTGAACCACCAGGCGCAGACGCTCCAGCTCACCGGCTTCGATACCGGAGTAGAAGTACTCGCTGCCCACCAGTTCGCGCAGGGCGAAGTTGCTTTCCAGGCTGGCACGCGGCGAACCGATACCAACGATGGTGCGGCCGCGCAGCAGGTCGGCGGCCTTGTCCAATGCTTCGTCCAGGCTCAGCTTGACGTTGCCCTGGGTCAGCAGTGGCTGACGTGGGCGATCGGCGCGGTTGACGTAGCCATAACCAAAACGGCCACGGTCACACAGAAAATACTGGTTGACCGAACCGTTGTAGCGGTTCTCGATACGGCGGATTTCGCCATAACGCTCACCGGGGCTGATGTTGCAACCGCTTGAGCAGCCGTGGCAGATGCTCGGCGAGAACTGCATGTCCCATTTACGGTTGTAGCGCTCGGAGTGGGTCTTGTCGGTGAACACACCGGTCGGGCAGACCTCGGTGAGGTTGCCGGAGAACTCGCTTTCCAGCACGCCGTCTTCAACGCGACCGAAGTACACGTTGTCGTGAGCGCCGTACACGCCCAGGTCGGTACCACCGGCGTAGTCTTTATAGAAGCGCACGCAGCGATAGCAGGCGATGCAGCGGTTCATCTCGTGAGCGATGAACGGCCCAAGGTCCTGGTTCTGGTGGGTGCGTTTGGTGAAGCGATACCGGCGCTCGTTGTGGCCGGTCATCACGGTCATGTCCTGCAGGTGGCAGTGCCCGCCTTCCTCGCAGACCGGGCAGTCGTGAGGGTGGTTGGTCATCAGCCATTCGACGACGCTGGCGCGGAACGCCTTGGATTCTTCGTCGTCGATGGAAATCCAGGTGTTGTCCTGGGCAGGGGTCATGCAGGACATGACGATACGACCACGGGTGTCGTTCTCGTCGGTGTACTGCTTGACCGCGCACTGGCGACAGGCGCCGACGCTGCCAAGGGCTGGATGCCAGCAGAAATAAGGGATGTCGAGCCCCAGCGACAGACAGGCCTGTAACAGGTTGTCTGCGCCATCGACTTCGAGCGCTTTGCCGTCTACGTGGATAGTAGCCATGGTTCAAAGGTCTTCGTTGGCCCGGTGTCAGCGGGCGTGGCTAATGGAATCTCGGTTCTGCTCCGGTTCAAACAGCCGCTGAGGTGTGACATTCAGTGGCGCAACCGAGGCAAGGGTCGACAGGCCTTTGGCTTATCGACCGGTCAGTCTGTTTATGCGCCGACGATGGTCGGTGCCTTGCCCGCCATCAATTCAAGCGCATGGCCTGCCGCACGTTGCGGTGCGACGCCTGCCTCGAATTCGGAGCGGAAATATTTGATCGCGCTGCCCAGAGGTTCCACGGCGCCCGGTGCGTGGGCGCAGAAGGTCTTGCCTGGGCCGAGGAAGTTGACCAACCCCAGCAGCGTCTCGATGTCGCCCGGTTGACCCTGGCCTTTTTCGAGGGCGCGCAACATTTTCACGCTCCACGGCAGGCCATCGCGGCAAGGGGTGCAGAAACCGCACGACTCTTGGGCGAAGAACTCTTCCATGTTGCGCAGCAGCGAGACCATGTTGACCTTGTCGTCCACCGCCATCGCCAGACCGGTACCCATCCGGGTGCCGACCTTGGCCACGCCACCGGCGTAGAACAGGCAGTCGAGGTGTTCAGGCAACAGGAAACCGGTACCGGCGCCGCCTGGCTGCCAGCATTTGAGCTTGTAGCCGTCGCGCATGCCGCCTGCGTAGTCTTCGAACAGCTCGCGAGCGGGCAGACCGAATGGCAGCTCCCAGATTCCCGGGTTCTTCACCTTGCCAGAGAAGCCCATCAGCTTGGTGCCGTGGTCTTCGCTGCCTTCGCGGGCCAGCGATTTGTACCAGTCATTGCCGTTGTTCACGATCGCCGGGACGTTGCACAGGGTTTCGACGTTGTTCACGCAGGTTGGCTTGCCCCACACGCCGACGGCGGCAGGGAAGGGCGGCTTGGAGCGCGGATTGGCGCGGCGGCCTTCCAGGGAGTTGATCAGTGCGGTTTCTTCACCGCAGATGTAACGCCCGGCGCCGGTGTGGACGAACAGCTCGAAATCGAAGCCGGTGCCCAGAATGTTCTTGCCCAGGAGGCCCGCGGCCTTGGCTTCTTCCACGGCACGGTTCAGGTGCTTGGCGGCAGTGACGTATTCGCCACGCAGGAAGATGTAGCCACGGTAGGCTTTCAGTGCGCGGGCACTGATCAGCATGCCTTCCACCAGCAGATGGGGCAGTTGCTCCATCAGCATGCGGTCTTTCCAGGTGTTCGGTTCCATCTCGTCCGCGTTGCACAGCAGGTAGCGGATGTTGAGGGATTCGTCCTTGGGCATCAGGCCCCATTTCACACCGGTGGGGAAGCCCGCACCGCCGCGACCCTTGAGGCCGGAGTCTTTGACCGACTGGACGATTTCATCAGGCGATTGCTGGGTCAGCGCCTTGCGAGCTGCTGCATAGCCGTCTTTGGCCTGGTACTCGTCGAGCCATACCGGCTCGCCGTCGTCACGCAGGCGCCAGGTCAGCGGGTGGGTTTCCGGCGTACGCTTGATCAGGTTGGCCGGACCGAAGGAAGTGATGGTCATACGTAACCCTCCAGCAGTTGGGCAACGCCCGCAGGCTGCAGATTGCCGAACGTGTCGTCGTCGATCATGACCGCTGGCGCCTTGTCGCAGTTGCCCAGGCAGCAGGCAGGCAGCAGGGTAAAGCGGCCGTCGGCGGTGGTCTGACCCAGGCCGATGCCGAGCTTGCTCTGGATTTCGCCAACGATGTCTTCGTGACCGGCGATGTAGCAGACCATGCTGTTGCAGACGCGGATGATGTGGCGGCCTACTGGCTGACGGAAGATCTGGCTGTAGAACGTGGCCACGCCTTCAACGTCGCTGGCCGGGATGCCCAGCACTTCGCCGATGGCGTAGATGGCGCCGTCCGGCACCCAGCCGCGTTCTTTCTGAACGATCTTCAGGGCTTCGATGGACGCCGCGCGCGGGTCCTCGTAGTGATGCATTTCGTGCTCGATGGCCGAGCGCTCGGTTTCGCTCAGGGCGAAACGGTCTGTCTGGATGAGCGTGCTGTTCATGCTTAACGGTCCACGTCGGCCATAACGAAGTCGATACTACCCAGGTACGCGATCAAGTCCGCGACCATGCTGCCTTTGATCACTGAAGGGATCTGTTGCAGGTGCGGGTAGCTTGGGGTGCGAATCCGGGTACGGTAGCTCATGGTGCCGCCGTCGCTCGTCAGGTAATAACTGTTGATGCCCTTGGTCGCCTCGATCAT